>JASHRV010000380.1 GCA_030037175.1 Acetobacteraceae bacterium | reverse complement strand
GGGCTGGACCATGGGCGGGCGTCAGCGGAAGCCTTATAGTTCTCCCCCAACCGCCTGAGCGGCAAGAGAAATTTGCCCAAGCCGCCCGGCTCCGGGCGAAGGCCGGCCGCGCGGTTGGTCTTGCCGGCACGCCCGCGCGCGGCTAACTAATTCCCGTGACCGGGCCTTCCGGCGCAGTCACGGCGGCTGCTGGGGGGCACGGCGGCTGCTGGGGGATAGTTTAGCGGTAGAACTCCCGGCTCTGGACCGGGCAGCCTTGGTTCGAATCCAGGTCCCCCAGCCATCTCAACGGTATCTGTCTGCCGGACTTGTTTGCCGGTTGGGCACGCTCCTTCAGCCGCGGAGGAGCGCCGAAATCACGCCCTTAGGCAGTGGAATGTTCGAGAAATCGGGAGGCGGCGTGAGGCTGTCGGGCGGCACCCTGGCCTCGGTGACCGAGTCCGCAACCGCCTGCGCCGATCCATGCGCATCCTGCCCGGAGACCGCAAGCGCAATGCCGCCGCGGGTCAGGCAGGCCGTGCCGGTCGCCTGTTCGCTGTGGACGAGATAGCGTGTGCAGCGCAGCCCGGCGATGGTTGCCTCGCCCAGAGGCGTAAACCGCGCTTCCCTCACACTTTGCAGAAGCGCCGCCAGATTGGCGAGGTCCGGTTCGGTCACAACGACATGAAGCTGCGGCACCACCAGCGCCGCGCTGTCATCGCGCAGATCGACCAGGAACCAGATCCCATGCTCCGGGTCGTCGATACGGAGCCGTTCGCTCTCGGCGCTGAACGAGAGAGCATAGTCGTGCGGTGACCGGCCCGGCGCGGTGACGGTGTACTGAACCTTGACGTCGCTCTCCGGCAGGACACGCGGGGCCATCGCGGCATCCGCGTGCCGCAACGGGAGCAACACGCCCCCAATCAGCAGGGCGCGCGCCGCGGCGCGCAGCAAAGCCATCCGACGCGGGCGCTGCCATGTCGTCATCCCGCGTCGCTCTCCAACATGCGCAAGCGACGGACAGTAAGCTCATCGACCTCGAGCGAGCGGAACTTGGCTCTCCGGACGGCCACGCCTCCGATGGCCACGCGTCCGATCGCCAGCGCTCCAATGGCAAGCGCCCCGAGCGAAGCCGCGCCCAGAGCCAGCACGGCGAGCTGGAGCGCTGTCGACGATCGGGCTTTGGCCGGGCTCAGGGGCATGGGCTGACGTCCTGCGAGAGGTGGGGGGCATATAGCCCGAACGCCGCCCGCGCCGCCACGCAAGCGGCGAGCAAGGAGCGCTGTTCTTTCCTGAAAGAAAGAACCAAAGAACTTTTCCCCGTTTTCCGTTTTCGTCCGTCGTTCGGAGTCCCGAGGCGGCGCCGGGTCCGGAAGACGGAAAAAAGTCTTTTTGCTTCTTTTTCTTCAGAAAAAGAAGAGATGCCATGACTTCCCACATCCCCATGATCTGAAGTCCATGCCGCCGCATGATCCGGGCGGCATGCTCCCCGAACCGCTCATGGAAGGCTTCCTTTTGGTCACGATCCGCGCCAGGAAATAGTCAAATCTATTGACTATCCATTTTCTTGACAGTATGCAGTCTCCATGACCGAAAGCAAACCCTGGTTCGAAGACGTCGCGATGCCCGCCCTGCTCCGGCACGCGCGCACCACATACGGCGTGGCGATGCGCCGGGCGCTCGCGAACGCGGGATATGACGACATCCCGCGAAACGGCCTCTACGTGATCGGCGGCATGGCGATGGGCGCGGCCGGCGTTCCCTTGGGCAGGCTCATCGAAGATCTGCGCGTCTCCAAGCAGGCGGCCGGCCAGCTCATCGATACGCTGGTGCTGCGCGGCTATCTGGAACGCGCGGTGGACGGCGAGGATCGCCGCAAGCTCACCGTCACCCTCACCGAGCGCGGCCGCGCCGCCGCCGCAGCGCAGGCGGCGGCCCGGGAACAGATAGATGCCGTGCTGACCGCACGCGTGGGAGAGGAAGATATCAGCCGCGCGCGCCGGACCCTCGCGGCCCTCATCGAGATGGGCCACGGCGAAGAGGACGAGGATGACGGGCATTGACCGGCATTGACCGGCGCGCTTCCTTCGTCGCTTCCGCCCGCTCCCGCCCTCCTTTCCAGGCATGACGACGCTCTACGGAATCAGGAACTGCGAGACGATGAAGAAGGCGCGCACCTGGCTCGATGCGCGCAAGATCGCCTACGCATTCCATGACTACAAAACCTCCGGCATCGACCGGGCCACGCTCGAAGCCTGGGCCACTTCCCTCGGCTGGGAAGTGCTGCTCAACCGCGCCGGCACCACCTTCCGCAAGCTCCCGGACGCGGAGAAGGAAGGCCTGAGCGAAAAGAAGGCTCTCGCGCTGATGCTCGCCCAGCCTTCGATCATCCGCCGACCCGTGCTCGACGAGGACGGCAGGCTGACGGTCGGCTTCAAGCCCGAAACGTACGAAACCATCTTTGCCGGACACTGATCAGGCCCCGCGCCTCGCGCATCACGGCGCGGCCGCATCCTCCGCCCGCGCGCGCTCGCGGATCGCCGTGATCGGGCTCGGAAGCATCGGCGGGGTCGTCGCCGGCTGCCTCAGGCACGCCGACCGGCACGATATCATCGCCTGCGCCCGGCGCGCGCTCGATCGCCTCACGCTCGAGCGGCCGGAGGGAACCGTCACGGTTTCGCTCCGCACCCTGACGGATCCCGCAGAGGCCGCGCCCGTCGACTGGGTCCTGCTCTGCACCAAGGCGCACGAGGCGGCCTCGACCGCCCCCTGGCTCGCGCGGCTCTGCGGGCCGGCAACCCGGATCGCCGTGCTGCAGAACGGCGTCGATCACGCCGCCCGCGTCGCCCCGTTCGCCGCCGGCCCCTCCGTCGTGCCGGCGATCGTCTACTACAACGGCGAGCGCCTTGCGCCGGACCGTGTCCGGCTCCGCCATGTCGCCGAGCACGACCTCGCCGTCCCCGACGACGCCGCAGGCCGGGAATTCGCCGCCCTTCTCGGCGGGACTCCGCTCCGCGTGCTCCCGAGCCCCGACTTCACCACGCTCATGTGGCGCAAGCTGCTCATCAACGCGGTCGCCAATCCCCTCACCGCGCTCGCCCGCCAGCGCCAGGCGGTGCTGCGGCGCGAGGATATGCGCGCCCTCTGCCTCGCCGTCCTCGCGGAAGCCGTCGCGGTCGCGCGCGCCGAGGGGGCCTCCCTCGCCGCGGACGAAGCCGAGCGCACGCTCGCGACGCTTCTCACCTATCCGCCCGAGGCCGGAACCTCGATGTATTTCGACTGTCTTGCCGGCCGCCCTTTGGAAATCGAGGCCCTCACCGGCGCCATCGTCGCGGCCGGCGCGCGTCACGCCATCCCCACACCCCTCAACCGCGCGCTCCTCACCCTGCTCAGCGCGATCAGCGAGGCCGCCGGCGCCAGCCTCCCCTAAGAAGATCGTTCTTTCTTGAAAGAAAGAACCAAAGAACTTTTCCCCGTCTTCGGCTCGGAGTCCAAAGCTGGCGCAGGGTCCGGAAAACGGAAAAAAGTCTTTTTGCTTCTTTTTCTTCAGAAAAAGAAGGCTCTTGCTTTTCAATGTTTCATGAATCCGGCCCTGCTGCGCCACACTGCTTCGGGGCACAACCGCCCCCAATCAGCGCGCCAACGGGGGAGCAGACATGCCGCCGCAACCCATGACCGAGAGCCCCGCAGAGGCAAATTCGAGCACCGGCCTCTTCTGGGAGATCGCCATTCCCGGCTCGCCCACCAATCCGGATTGGGAATGGTCTCATTTCGATCTGATCCATGCGCAGACGAAGGCAAGCATCGAGCAGAGCGCGGCACTTCCCCAATTCGCCAAGGCGGTCGTCACGGCGGCGGACGACAGCGCCCGCATCGTCACCGACGGCTCGGCGGTCGCGGGCGTTCTCCCCGCCTATTCGCACGGCATGGACCAGGAGAAATACGACATCGTCCTCTGGCGCTTCGCGATGGTGCCCGACCGCCTGGTGACCGCCCGCCGCCACCCGACCCGGACGCTGGTCACGATCTGGCAGGCCATCAATGACGGCCTCGCGCCGAGCGGACCCGCCGCCCTCGTCGAGCAGGCCATCGCGCAGTTCGCCCGCGAGGTGCGAAGCCGCCTCGCCAGCCTCTCCACCCAGCTCGACGCCCTCGAGGAGGGCCTGCTCAATCAGCACGACACCGGCCGCCTGGCCGACACCGGCAAGCGGCTCGGCGCGATCCGCCGCGAAACCGTGCGATTGCGGCGCGCCCTCGCGCCCATCTACCGGATGCTTCACGACGATGCCGACGAGCTGCCGGACTGGGCCCGCTGCAAGGAGCACGACGCCACCGACCGCATCGTGCACGGCGCGATCGACGACATCGTCGCACTCTCGGAGCGCGCGCGCTCGCTGCAGGACGAGCTCGCGACCCATCTCACCGAAGAGACCAACCGCCGCCTCTATCTGGTGTCGATGGTCACCGCGCTCGCCCTGCCCGCCACCTTCATCACCGGCTTCTTCGGCATGAACACGCGCGGCCTGCTCTGGAGCGGGGACAGCGCGCCGGCGCATGGAACGCTCTTCGCCCTCGGCGCCTGCATAGCCGCGGTCCTCACCATGCTCGGCATCCTGCGCTGGAAGAAGCTGCTCTGAAAGCGCGCCGCGCCTGCCGCCGCGGCTGAACCGTCATCGCCCGATCACACGCCTGTCACGATGGCGTTCTAACCTCGCCGCATCCCGTCCGCCCGAGCGGCCCACGCCCGGCAAAGGAAACACCGCATGGATGCGCTGAACGATCCGGTCGCGCGCGCGCTGCATCAGGGCGCCGGTTTCGCCCGGCAATATCAGCGCGTCGCCCTCGTCTTCCAGGGCGGCGGCGCGCTCGGCGCCTATCAGGCCGGCGTGTACAATGCGCTGAGCGAGGCCGGCTGCGAGCCGAACTGGGTCTCCGGCGTTTCGATCGGCGCCATCAACGCCGCGATCGTCGGCGGCAACGAACCGGAAAACCGCCTGCCGCGCCTGCGCCAGTTCTGGGAGATGGTGTCGGGGCGCAAGATCTGGGCCTTCACGCCCGACGGCGATCTCTTCCGCACGTTGCGCAACCACACCTCCGCCTGGATGACCATCATGATGGGCCAGCCCGGCTTCTTCGAGCCGCGCTTTCCCGGCCCCTGGATGGAGCTCGCCGGCTCGGCCGGCGCCACCAGCTACTACGATTCGAGCGAGCTTCAGCGCACGCTCGCGAGCGTCGTCGATTTCGACATCCTCAACAGCCAGGAAACGCGCGTCACCGTGGGCGCGGTCAATGTGCGCTCGGGCAACTTCATCTATTTCGACAACGTGAAGGAGCGCCTCGGCCCCAGCCACATCATGGCGAGCGGCGCGCTCCCGCCCGCGCTCCCCGCGGTCAAGATCGAGGGCGAGCATTACTGGGACGGCGGCATCGTCTCCAACACGCCCCTGCAATATCTGCTCGAGCAGGAGGACAATCTCAGCACGCTCGTCTTCCAGGTCGATCTCTTCAGCGCCCGCGGCTCCCTGCCGCGCGACATGCGCGACGTCCTCGGCCGGCACAAGGACATCATGTATTCAAGCCGCACCCGCCAGAACACCGATCAGTTCCGGCGCATTCATGCGCTGCGCCACCGGCTCGCCCAGGCGCTCGCGAAAATCCCGCCGGAGCAGCGCAGCGCCGAGGAAAAAGCCATGCTCGAGGATCTCTCGGACATGGCCGTGGTCAACATCGTCCATCTCATCTATCAGCAGAAAAGCTACGAAGGCCACGCCAAGGACTACGAATTTTCCGGCACCTCCGTGCGGGAGCATTGGGAGGCCGGCTACAACGACACGCGGCGCACGCTCCGCCATCACGACTGGCTCGCCCTGCCCACGACGAACGACGGCGTCGTCGTCCACGACCTTCACCGCGACGACGACGCTTAATTTTCTGCCGGCTCCTTCTGGCAGTTCGGGCAGTAATACCCCGTCCGCCCGCCAAGCTTTAAGCTGCGGATCTCCGTCCCGCAGCGCGGGCAATGCCCGCCGCGCCGCCGCTCGGGAATGAGAAAATCCTTCGGCAGCTTCTCGGTGAAATGCTCGGCCCCCGCCCCGCTCGCAACCGCCGTCTCGAGCACATGGCGCATCGCCGCATAGAGCCGGCCCCGCGCCTCCCCGTCCAGCGCCCGCGCCGGGATCGCGGGATGCAGCTTCGCCTGGAACAAAATCTCGTCCGAATAAATGTTGCCGATCCCGGCGATGTTCGCCTGGTCCATCAGGACCGCCTTGATCCCCTGCCTCCCATCCCCGAGTGCTGCCGCAAACGCCGCACGGTCCAGCGCCGGGTCGAGCGCATCGGGCCCGAGCTTCGCATCCGCGATGAATTTCTCCGCGCTCTCCGCAAGCCGCACCTCGCCGATGCGGCGCGGATTGAGATAGGCGAGCGCATCGCCCTCCGCCAGCCCGAGAACCACCCGCGCATAGCCCGGCTCCTCCGCCCCGCGCGCCACGTGCCGGAGCGCGCCGTTCATGCCGAAATGCAGCGCGAGCGCGCCGTCTTTCTCCAGCTCGAGCAAAAGAACCTTGCCATGCCGCCGGCACGCGCCGATGCGCCGCCCTTCGAGCCGGTGCCGCAACGTCTCCGCGCTTGCGCCATGCACCATCCCCGGATCGCCGACGCTCACATGCGCGATCGTCCTGCCCTTGCCGTCCCGCTCGGCCAGCCGCCTGAAGATCTCGACGTCCGGTAGTTCCGGCATCCCCGCCTCAGCGCCTGTTTGAGAATGCTACTGCGGCGGTCGTCCGCCGCGTCTTTACTTCCGCTTCCGGTGCTCACGGGAGTTGTTTGGGCGATCAATTTCATGGCTTCCCCTTGGGCTTTGGCGGAACGCTTCGCATCCGGGGTCCCCAGCGGACAAGTCCGCTGGGGTGCCCCGTCCCCGCCAGAAGCCATATTGATCTTGTAAGGCCGCTCCGCTCCGGTTCTCGAAAGCCACGCCGGCCGGCGCCTGCGGCGCCTCCGACTCGCCGGAAGCCGCATTCTCAAACAGGCGCTCATGCTCCCTCAACCACCACCGCCGCGATTCCACCCCCGCGCCCGCACGCCCAGAATCTCGTGCCCGATCTCGTGCCCGCCCGGCATCACCGCGACCGTATCCTCGAGCTTGATGAACCCGCGCCGCGGATGCTCGAGCGTCGTCTCGACCGAAAGCACCATCCCCGGCTCCAGCGGCCGCTCCGCATCCATCGCCGGATAGGGCATCTGCCCGTTGGTCGGCAGCCGCGGCGCCTCGTGGCTGATCATCCCCATCCCGTGCGCCATGAAATGCATGTGGTTGTGCTCGGGCATCGCCTGAAGCGCGGCCTGCGCGGTCGCG
>JASHRV010000379.1 GCA_030037175.1 Acetobacteraceae bacterium | reverse complement strand
GGCCGCGCTCAGCCTGCCGACCGGGCTGATCCCGCCCGCTGTCCGGGAGAAAATCCGCCGCTACGCGCCGGGCTCGGATGTCGGGCTTGCGATCGGCGTCGTCGCCCTGCTCGCGGTGCTGATCCTGCCGCTGCCCACCTTCCTCATCGATCTCGGGCTCGCGCTTTCGATCACCGCCTCGGTGCTGGTGCTGATGGTGGCGCTCTTCCTCCGCCGTCCCCTCGATTTCACGAGCTTCCCGACGCTGCTGCTGCTCACCACGCTGCTCCGGCTCTCGCTCGACATCGCCGCGACCCGCCTGATCCTCTCGCGCGGCAACGAGGGCACCGACGCCGCCGGCCAGGTCGTGGCGGCCTTCGGCGGCTTCCTGATGGGCGGTGACGTGGTGATCGGCCTGATCGTGTTCGCGATCCTGCTGGTCGTGAACTTCATGGTCATCACCAAGGGCTCGGGCCGCATCGCCGAGGTCGCGGCGCGCTTCAGCCTCGATGCGATCCCAGGCAAGCAGATGGCGATCGATGCCGAGCTCTCGGCCGGTCACATCGATGAGAAGGCCGCCCGCCGCCGACGCACCGAGCTCGAGCAGGAAAGCGGCTTCTTCGGCGCCATGGACGGGGCGTCGAAATTCGTCCGCGGCGATGCCATCGCGGCGGTCATCATCACCGGCATCAACATCGTGGGCGGGCTTGCGATCGGCATCATCCAGCACGGGATGCCGTTCGCCGAGGCCGCACACACGTTCACGCGCCTGACCGTGGGCGAAGGGCTCGTCTCGCAGATCCCCGCCCTGCTCGTCTCGGTCGCCGCCGGCATCGTCATCACCAAGGGCAGCACCGAGGGCACGGCGGATCGCGCCCTCGTCCGCCAGCTTGGCGGCAGCCCGAAGCCGCTCGCGCTCGCCGCCGGAGCCGCGACGATTCTTGCGCTGATGCCGGGCCTGCCCGCCCTGCCCTTCCTCGCTCTGGCGGGACTTGCCGGCACGGGCGCCTATTTCCGCCATCGCAACCCACCGCCGGGCGACGCTCCGCCTGCCCTGCCCGCGCCCGTGCGGCCGAGCGAGCCGCCGATCAGCGAGAGCCTGCGCATCGACCTCATCCGGCTCGAGCTCGGCTACGGGCTGCTCGCGCTCGCCGGCGGCGATCAGGCGCGGCTGACCGAGCAGATCAAGGGGCTGCGCCGCAGCATCGCCGGCGAGATGGGCTTCGTCCTGCCGCCGGTGCGCATCCAGGACAATATGCAGCTCCCGCCGGACATTTACGTGATCCGCATCAAGGAGATCGAAGCCGGGCGCGGCGAATTGCGCCCGACCATGCTGCTGGCGATGGACCCCAAGGGGGGCGTGCCAGACCTGCCGGGGGAGCGGGCAAACGAGCCCGCCTTCGGCCTGCCGGCGCTCTGGATCGAGCCGGGGCGCAAGGAGGAGGCGCTCTTTCGCGGCGCGACCGTGGTCGATCCCGCGAGCGTGCTCACCACCCACCTCACCGAGGTGGTGAAACAGACCATGGCCGAGCTCCTCTCCTACAGCGAGACGCAGAAGCTGCTCGACGAGCTGCCGCGCGAGCAGCAGAAGCTCGTCGCCGACCTGATCCCGAGCCAGATTTCGGTCGGTGGCGTGCAGCGCGTGCTCCAGGCGCTGCTCGCCGAGCGGGTTTCGATCCGCGATCTCCCGACCATTCTCGAGGGCATCCACGAGGCGGCGAGCGGTGGCGCCCGCTCATTGCCGTTGCTGGTTCAGCACGTGCGGATGCGGCTCGCCCGACAGCTCTGCGACAGCCATACCGGCTCGGCCGGCTATCTGCCCCTGGTCACCCTTTCGCCCGAATGGGAGGAGGCCTTTGCCCAGGCGCTTACCGGCCCGCCGGAGGACCGCCAGCTCGCGATCCCGCCGGCGCGGCTCGCGGAGTTCATGCAGAAGGTGCGTACCGCGTTCGACCTCGCGGCGAATGCCGGCGAGACGCCGGTGCTGCTGACCTCGGGCGGCATTCGCGCCCATGTCCGGGCGGTGATCGAGCGGCTCAGGCCGGCGACGCCCGTGCTGGCGCAGGGAGAAATTTTCCCCCGCGCCCGGATCCGAACGGTGGGCACCGTCTGAGATGCGGCTGAAGCTTTATCGTGCCGCCGGCATGCGGGAGGCGATGGCGGCGATCCGTGCCGAGCTCGGGCCCGAGGCGCTGATTCTCGGCAGCCGGCGCGTCGGCAGCTTGATCGAGGTCTCCGCCGCCCTCGAACCGGCCGAGGAGGCGGCCGCATCCGAATCCGCCGGTTGCGAGGCTGCGCTCGCCTGGCACGGCGTGCCCCCGCCGCTCGACGGGCTGCTCGCCGAGGGGCCGCTCGAGGCAGCGCTCGCCGAAAACCTCGCCTTCGCCCCGCTGGCGCTGGCGTCCGGGGATGATCCGCTGCTGCTGGTGGGCCCGCCCGGCGCGGGCAAGACTCTGACGGTCGCGCGGCTCGCGACGCGCCTGGTGATGGGCGGAACCGAGCCGCTCGTCATCACCGCGGATACGCGGCGCGCCGGCGCTACGGAGCAGCTTGCGGCGCTGACGCGGCTGCTCGGCCTCACGCTGGTGTCCGCCTGCGATCCGCTGCGGCTCGGCCGCGCGCTTGCCGGACGGCGAGGCGGCGCGCCGGTGCTGATCGACACGGCCGGCGCCGATCCGTTCGATGAGAGCGAGCGCGAGGCCATGGCCGCGCTCGCCGCGACCGCGGGCGCGGCAGTCGGGCTCGTGCTGCCCGCCGGGCTCGATCCGGCCGAGGCAGCCGATCTCGCTCGCGCTTTCGCGGCCATCGGCGCCTCGCTGCTGCTGCCGACGCGGCTCGATGTCGCGCGGCGGCTGGGCGGCGTGCTCGCCGCCGCCCACGCCGCAGCGCTCTCGCTGGCGGAAGCCGGCATCGGGCCGGGCGCCGCGGACGGACTCGCCCCGATCACCCCGGCCTTCCTCGCCGAGCGCCTCTGCCGGGCTGCTCGCCATGGAGAATGAACCGATGATGACCCGAGCCAGCGACGGTCCGCCGACCGCTCCGCGCCTGATCGCCGTCGCCTCCGGCAAAGGGGGTGTCGGCAAGACCTGGCTCGCGATCACGCTTGCCCACGCGCTCGCGCGGGCCGGGCGGCGCGTTCTTCTCTTCGACGGCGATCTCGGGCTCGCCAATGTCGATATCCAGCTCGGCCTGCTCCCGGGCCCCGACCTCTCCGCGGTCGTTTCGGGGGCGATGGGGATCGGCGAGGCGATCCGCGCCTGCGAGCCGGGCGGCTTCGACATTCTCCCGGGGCGCTCGGGCTCCGGCGCGCTCGCCTCCTTGCCGGCCGCGATGCTCGAGCGCGTGCTGGACGGCCTCGGCGCGCTCGGCGCCCGGTACGAGGCGGTGCTGCTCGATCTCGGCGCCGGGCTGGACCGCGGCACAAGGCGGCTCACGGCAGCCTCGGACACGCTCCTCGTGGTCGCGACCGAGGAGCCCGCGAGCCTCACCGATGCCTATGCGGTGCTCAAGGTGAACGCGGCCGATGGCGGGAGCACGGATGCGCGGGTGGTGGTGAACCAGGCCACGTCTCGCGCCGCGGGGGAGCGCACCTATGCGACGCTCGCCCGCGCCTGCCGGCAGTTTCTGGGCGCCGCACCGGCGCTTGCCGGCGTGGTGCGGCAGGACGCCAAGGTGCGCGAGGCGATCCGCCGGCAATGCCTGCTGCTCACCCGCCATCCCGGCGCCGCGGCAGGGGAGGATGTCGAGGCCATGGCGCCGGCGCTGCTCCAGCCCGCGCCGGCGGAGGTTGCATTCTCCCCGCCCCTCGGCTAATCCCCCGCCCTTCCCTGCGCAGAGCGGCGGCATCGCTCTTCGCTATGCCCGCTTCAGGGCCGACCCAGCCAGAGGGAGATCCTTCATGCCGCTTTACGAATGCGTGCTGATCGCGCGCAACGATGCGACTCAGCAGCAGGTCGATGCGCTCGCCGACCACATCGCCGCCGGCATGGAAGAAGCCGGCGGATCGGTCAAGAAGCGCGAATATTGGGGCCTGCGCACCCTTGCCTACCGGATCAAGAAGAACCGCAAGGGCCATTATCTGCTGCTCGGCCTCGAGGCGCCCCCGCCTGCCATCACCGAGATGGAACGGCAGCTCCGCATCAATGAGGACGTGCTGAGATTCCTCACCCTGCGCGTGGCTGAGATCGAGGAAGGACCCTCCGCCGTTCTCGCCCGCCGCTCGGATGATCGGGAGCGGAGCTTCCGCGGCCCGAAGCCGGCCGGACGCTTCGATTCCGGGCGCCGGCGCTATGACGATCGTGAGGAGTTCCGCGCCCGCCCCGAGCGCGAGGAAGAGTTCCGCCCGGGCGAACCCGCCGGCGTGGAGGAGTAGAGCATGTCCGAATCCACCGAGATCAATCCGGCCGCCCGCCGCCCCGCGGTCGGCGCCCGCCGCCCCTTCTACCGGCGCCGCAAGTCCTGCCCGTTCTCCGGACCCAACGCGCCGAAGATCGACTACAAGGACGTGCGCCTTCTTTCCCGCTTCCTCTCGGAGCGGGGCAAGATCGTGCCGAGCCGCATTACCGCGGTTTCGGCCAAGCGGCAGCGCGAGCTGGCGCTGGCGATCAAGCGGGCGCGCTTCCTTGCCCTGCTGCCCTATGTCGTGTCCTGACGGAGAACGGGGATGGCCAGCGTCGAGGTGATCCTGCTCCAACGGGTCGAGAAGCTCGGACAGATGGGCGAGGTGGTGAAGGTGCGGCCGGGCTTCGCCCGCAACTACCTGCTGCCGCAGAAGAAGGCTCTGCGCGCCACCAAGGAGAACCGGGAGAGATTCGAGCATCAACGCGTCGAGCTCGAGGCGCAGAACCTGAAGCGGCGCGAAGAGGCGCAGCGGGTTGCGGAACGTGTCGCCGGGCTCTCGGTGGTGGTGATCCGCCAGGCGGGCGAGGCCGGGAACCTCTATGGCTCGGTGAGCGCGCGCGACATCGCAGAGGCGTGCACCGCGGCGGGGCTCTCGATCGGCCGCCCGCAGGTGGCGCTCGAGCATCCGATCAAGACGCTCGGCCTCACCGAGGTGCGCATCATCCTGCACCCGGAAGTTTCGATCGGCGTCATCGTCAATGTCGCCCGCTCGCCCGAGGAGGCGGAGCGCCAGTCGCGTGGGGAAAGAGGCCCGGCCCGGGAAGCGGAAACGGACGAGGAGGCCGGATTCCCGGCAGCCGAGCAGCCCACCGCCTGAGCCGAGAAAACTGTCGGCGGCTTTGACGGCGGGAGCGGGTTTCGCCAAACTGCTTCGTTGCAGGAAAGACGAGGTCAGCAGCCGGAATGCCCATGCAGCGCGTGTTGGATTCGCTCCTCAGGCGCCTGATCACCGAAGGCCGGCTGATGGTGCGCTGGCCCGACGGCCACGCCACCACCTACGAAGGATCCGCCAAGGGCTCTGCGAGCGGCAGCGCCGGGGTTGCGATCAAGGATGCCGCGACGGTGCGGCGGCTGGTGTTCAACCCCTCGCTCGCGCTCGGCGAAGCCTACATGGCGGGCGCTCTCGTCCCGCTCGATTGCAGCCTCTACGATCTTCTTGATCTGCTCGTCGCCAATGCGGCCGCGGCCGGCGGCGGAACGCGCATCATGCGCGTGCGCGCCCGGCTCGGCCGGGTGATCCGGCGCCTCGCGCAGCACAACCCGGCATCGCGCGCCCGCCGCAACGCCGCCCATCACTACGATCTCAACGGAAGGCTCTACAGCCTCTTCCTCGATCGCGACCGGCAATATTCCTGCGCCTACTTTCCGCGCGGCGACGAAACGATCGACGAGGCGCAGATCGCCAAGAAGCGCCACATCGCGGCCAAGCTCCTGCTCGACCGGCCCGATCTCTCCGTGCTCGACATCGGCTGCGGCTGGGGTGGGCTCGCGCTCACGCTGGCCCGCGACCATGGCGCGCGAGTGCTCGGCATAACGCTTTCGTCGGAGCAGCTCGCCGAAGCGCGCGCGCGTGCCAGCGCGGCGGGGCTCGCCGACCGCGTCCGCTTCGAGCTGCTCGACTACCGCGCGCTCGACCAGCGCTTCGACCGGATCGTCTCGGTCGGCATGTTCGAGCATGTCGGCATCGGCCATTACGGCGCCTTCTTCGCCGCGCTCAAGCGCTGCCTCACGCCCGATGGCGTCGCCCTCCTGCACGCGATCGGCCGCAGCGACGGACCGGGAGCAACGAATCGCTGGATCGCCAAATATATTTTCCCCGGCGGCTATTCGCCGGCGTTGTCGGAGGTGCTGCCGGCGGTCGAACGCGCCGGCCTCTGGGCGACCGACATCGAAATCCTGCGCCTGCACTACGCAGAAACGCTGGCGCGCTGGCGCCGGCGATTCCTCGCCAACCGCGACACGATCGCCTCGATCACCGACGAGCGATTCTGCCGGATGTGGGAGTTCTATCTCGTGGGCTCCGAACTCGCGTTCCGGCGCGAAGGCCACATGGTGTTCCAGATCCAGCTCGCACGCTCGCAGAGCGCCGTGCCGCTCACGCGCGATTACATCACGGCAGCCGAACGCGCGCCGAGCGCGGACCTGTCGCAAGACAAGCCGATGATGGCTTAAGGCCAGGGGCTCCGCCCCTGGACCCCGGCAAAGGCGGAGCCTTTGCAATCCATTTGTCTAAAACTTTTGGGGGGGTGGGGCTCCAATCGCGCTTGCGCGATGGGGACCCGGCGTCGGGGACAGAGCCCCCGACTGGGGTCCAGGGGCAAAGCCCCTGGTCAACTCGTGAACTGCTCCGCGACGATGCGTTCCGAGAGCGCCTGGTCGGGGTCGAAAAGCACCGTGACGGAGAGCGAGCGGTCCTCGCGGACTGAGACGCGGACCACATTGCGCACCTCGGTGAAGTCCGCGACGGCCGAGACCGGACGTTTTTCCGCTTCGAGCACCTCGAAGAGCACCTCGGCGTTGCTCGGCAGGAGCGCGCCGCGCCAGCGCCGCGGGCGGAAGGCGCTGATCGGCGTGAGCGGGAGCAGGTTGGCCGAGAGCGGCACGATCGGCCCGTGCGCGGAAAGATTGTAGGCGGTCGATCCGGCCGGCGTCGAAACCAGAACGCCGTCGCACATCAGCTCGGGGAGCCGCACTCTTCCGTCCACGGAGATGCGGATCTTGGCGCCCTGGCGCAGCTGACGGAGCAGGCTCACCTCGTTGAAGGCAAGCGCCTCGGCCTTCTCCCCGTCGATCGTCACGGCATGCATCCGCAGCGGATAGAGGACCGTTTTCTGTGCGGCCGCGAGGCGTTCGGGAAGGCCCTCCTCGGCGTAGGCGTTCATCAGGAACCCGACCGAGCCGCAATTCATGCCGTAGACGGGCAGGCCCCGGCTCAGCATGGCGTGCAGGGTCTCGAGCATGAACCCGTCCCCGCCCAGGGCCACGACGACTTCGGCCTCATCGACGGTACAGGTCCCGTAGCGGGTGGAGAGGCGGGCACCGCTCTCCTGCGCCAAGGGCGTCGGCGCAGCGAAGATGGCGATACGGCGCACCGCCGCCTGCAGCTTGGGCGCCGTGTCCTCGCCTGCGCGCGGCGCGGAAAAGCCGTTCAGATCAACCTGCGGTGGGCGAGCACCGGCATGTCCCGGCGCACCCGTTCGGTGAGGTTGGTGTCGATGCGCGCGCTTGCCCAGCCGATTCCGTCCGAGGCCATGGCGACGACGAGGCCCCAGGGGTCGCACAGCAGCGAGTGGCCGTAGGTCCAGCGCGGCTCGCCGTTCGCGTCCTTGTGCATGCCCTGGCAGGCGGGGGCGGCAAACCAGCACTGCGTCTCGATCGCGCGGGCGCGCAGCAGCACTTCCCAGTGGTCCTTGCCGGTCTCGCGGGTGAAGGCCGCGGGGAGGAAGATCAGCTCCGCGCCGGCGCGGCGAAGCGCCAAAAAAAGCTCGGGGAAGCGGAGGTCGTAGCAGATCGCGAGCCCCACCTTCACGCCGTTCGCCTCGCAGGTGACGACCTGATCGCCGGCACCGAAGGTGGCGCTCTCGCGATAGCCGGTGCCGTCCGGGGTCACGATGTCGAAGAGGTGGATCTTGCGGTAGCGCGCGATTTCGCTTCCATCCGGGCTGAAGACGACGGTGGTGTTGAAGAGCTTGTCGCCGGCCTTCTCGCCGATCGAGCCGCCATGGACATGGATGCGCTTCTCGCGCGCCACGCCGCGGAGGAATTCGTAGGCCGGTCCGCCCGGCTCGTTCGAGCCCGGCGGCGGCAGGGTCTCGGCCTGGTCGAACTTCGCTCTGCGATCCCCGCCAAGGCAGGTCCAGATCTCAGGCAGGCCGAGCATGTCGGGCCGGTCGGAGGCCACCGCGCCGTCCACCAGACGGGCCGCCTGCGCAATGTTCGCGGCCTTGTCGTGGCCGGGATTCATCTGCAGCACGCTCACGCGCATCGCCACTCCTCCGCTTGTTCGGACAGGGCATCAATACCCCGCTCGGGGACCGGCGCAAGGTGCCGCACGGCACCGCCGAAGCGCGCCAGCACGGCGGGGCGGGAGATCCAGAGCTCCTGGCGGGAGCGGAAGAAGCCGTGGCTGTGCAGCGCGCCGGGATTGAAGGCGCGCAGCATGCCCCAGAGAAGGAAATCCTGCATCAGGTCGTGCACCCGGTGGGCAACCGTGCGGTCCGGGGCGAAGATATCGAGCCCGAACTCCTCGATCAGCCGCCGCTGGTGGGTGGCGTCGAAGGCGCCGGCGAAAGCCCAGCGGGCGAAGACCGCGCGCAGGCCCTGCCAGCCGGGGTCATTTCCGAGGGCGCCGGCAAGCAGGACGAAGGAGCGCCGGAGACGGCGGCAGGTCTCCACGGCCCAGCCGAGATTGGGTCCGGTCGCCGGAAAGACGGGCATGTGCTCGCTCCAGAAATGGAGCTCTCCCACCGGCTCTCCGGCAGCGATCGGCGTGCCGTCGGAGAGCAGGAGCCCGCGCCAGGCCCTCTCGCGCGAAAGCCGGAGAATGCAGAGCGGGTCGTCCGTGAATTCGCGGATGCCGTAATAGCGGCGGAGCGCGGCATCGACCTGACGCACGATGCCGACCACCGGATCGAACCGGCGCCGGCGCGTGCTCCCGCGCGGCGCCGGAGACGGCGCAACCGGAGGGGGTTTCGGCGCCCTGCGCAAGCTCGTGCCGGCCGCATCGGCCGCAAGCCCGTCTTCCGGTGGCACCTATCGCTCCCGTCCGCCGGCGCGGACGTCTGAGAGGCGCCCACCCATCCGCCGCAGCCGAGACAGAGGTCCCTGCCGCACACGCCGCATGCCGGGTTCCGTCCTTGTCGGTCCGGAGCAAACGGTAATCGAGAGCGCCGGCGCTTGTCACGTGACCTGGCGGCAACAGCGCTTCAAGGCGGAGCGGTCAGCCCGGCCAGTCGAGCCGGGGCTCGGTCCGTGCCTGACGGGCGAGCTGCTCGCGCCCGCGCTTCTGGCCCGGCTCGATGAAGGCCCGCGGGTCCGGAGCAAGCACCGGAGCATGCGGGGCGGGCGGGATCGGCGGCCGCGACGGCATCTCGATATGACGGTCGGGAGACGCGTTCATGGGCACGCCGGGATGTGGAAGGTCCTCGCCATAGCCGCCGCTTGCGAGCGGCTCGGGCAGGCGGAGCGCGAGCTGGCGGATCTCGGCCTGGATCTCGTCGAGCCGCGCCTCCACGCCCTCGAGCCTCCCCTTCAGCCCGAATACGCTGAAGGGCATCAGCACGAAGGCGAGCAGGTAGAGAACGCCGGGAACAAGGACGACAAAGGGCAGCCACCAGGGCACCCAGTCGGGCAAAGAGAAGGGGAGTGTCATTGCCGGCCCTTATAGCAGCGCCGCGGAGCAGCCGCGAAGCCGTCGAAATCGGGGCCCAGAAAGACACATCGGGGCGGCTGGATTTCGCGAAACACCCATGCCAATCCTGACGCCGATCCTCCCCGGCCGCACAGCAACACCCTTCGCATCACGGCATCCCGCATGAAGCTTCTGATCCCCGGTCCCGTGACCACCCGCGCCGAAGTCCAGGCCGCGC
>JASHRV010000378.1 GCA_030037175.1 Acetobacteraceae bacterium | reverse complement strand
GCCGCCAACGAAAGGGTTCCAAGGGCTCAGCCCTTGGCGGGGGGTTCCAAGGGGGGCAGAGCCCCCCTTGGTCTTGCTATGGTGCCAAGCGATGAGTGATCCGGGAGAGCGGCGGCCGTCGGCGGATGCCTTGCTTGAAGCGGAGGCGCGGCGGCGTGAGGGGCGGCTCAAGGTGTTTCTTGGGGCCGCGCCCGGTGTTGGCAAGACCTATTCGATGCTGGCCGTGGCGCAGGCCAGGTTGCGCGAGGGTGTGGATGTTGTTGTCGGCATCGTTGAGACGCATGGGCGGGCCGAGACCGAGACCTTGCTCGAGGGGCTGGAGGTCATTCCGCGGCGGACCGTGGAGTACAAGGGGCGGGCGCTCAAGGAGATGGACCTCGATGCGATTCTGCTGCGGCGGCCGCGTCTGGTTCTGGTGGACGAGCTTGCGCATGCGAACGCGCCGGGCAGCCGGCATCCGAAGCGTTATCTCGATGTCGAGGAATTGCTGGCCGCGGGCGTCGATGTTTTCACGACGCTCAACATTCAGCATGTGGAGAGCCTGAACGACGTCGTTGCCAGCATCACGCGCATTCGCGTGCGCGAGACGGTGCCGGATTCGATCCTCGACCGGGCGGACGAGATCGAGCTCGTCGATCTGACGCCCGAGGATCTGATTCAGCGGCTCAAGGACGGCAAGGTTTATGTGCCGCACCAGGCGGAGCGCGCGATCAACCATTATTTCTCGCCCGGGAATCTGACCGCGCTGCGCGAGCTTGCGCTGAGGCGCACGGCCGAGCGCGTCGATGATCAGATGGTGAATTACATGCGCCGGCACGCGATTGCCGGCCCATGGGCGGCCGGGGAGCGGGTGCTGGTCGCGGTGAGCGGCGAGCCGGGCAGCGCGGTGCTGGTGCGGCACGCGCGGCGGATGGCGGACCGGTTGCGCGCGCCGTGGGCGGCGATCCATATCGAGACGGCGCGAAGCCTGCGCATGGGCGCGACCGAGCGGGCGCGGATCACGGAGGCGCTGGGGCTGGCCGAGCGGCTGGGCGCGGAGGCGGTGACGATTCCGGGCCAGAACGTCGCCGAGACGCTGCTGGAATATGCGCGGGCCAACAATTTCACGCACATCATCATTGCGCAGCCAAGACGGTTCCGCTGGCTTGCCGCGATCTGGAGCTCGGTGACCGATCATCTGCTGCGCAATGCCGGCGAGATCAGCGTGCATGTGATCGCGGCGAAGGACGACGAGGAGAAGAAGCCGGCGGGAAGCTGGCTCGAGCCGGGCGAGGCGGTGCGGCCGGCGGCATGGGCGGGGAGCCTCGGGTTCGTTGCCGCCGCACTCGGGATTTCTCTGCTGCTGCACGACGTGGTGGGGATTGCCGACGTGGCGGAGGTGTTCCTTGCCGCGGTGCTGGCGACGGCGGTGACCTATGGGCTCTGGCCCTCCCTGCTCGCGTGCTTCGCGAGCGTGCTCGCGTTCAACTTCTTCTTCCTGCCTCCGCTCTACACGTTCACGATTTCCGATCCGGCGAACATCGTTTCGCTTTTCTTCTTCGCGGCGGTGGCGCTGATCGCGAGCCAGCTTGCCGCGAGGGTGCGCGCGCAGGCCGTGGTGGCGCGCGGGCGGGCGCGCACGACGGAGGAGCTTTATTCCTTCAGCCGCAAGCTCGCGGTGGCGGTGTCCCTGGATGATCTGCTCTGGGCGACGTGCCATCAGATCGCGCGGATGCTCAAGGTGCGCGTGGTGCTGCTGATGCCCGAGGGGGAGAGGCTGGCGCTGCGGGCGGGCTATCCGCCGGAGGATCGGCTCGACGATGCGGACGTTGCGGCGGCGACATGGAGCTGGAAGCATAATCGCGAGGCGGGGCGCGGGGCGGACACGCTGCCGGGAGCGCGGCGGCTGTTCCTGCCGATCGAGACCGGGCGGGGCGTGCTGGGCGTGGTCGGGCTCGACCGCGATGCGCCGGGGGTGCTGCTCGGGCCGGATGAGCGGCGGCTTTTCGACTCGCTCAGCGGGCAGGCGGCGCTGGCGATCGAGCGGATCATGCTTGCCTCCGATCTCGACCGGGCGCGGCTCGCGGCGGAGAGCGAGCGGCTGCGCACGGCGCTGCTGACCTCGATCTCGCACGATCTGCGCACGCCGCTTGCGACCATTCTGGGATCGGCGACGAGCCTGACGGCGGAGGGGGCGAAGCTCGATCCGCGCATGCAGGCGGAGCTTCTGGGCCTGATCCGCGACGAGGCGGAGCGGCTCAACCGTTTCATCGGCAATCTGCTCGACATGACGCGGCTCGAGGCCGGCTCGCTCGAGCCGAGCCGGGTGCCGATCGATATCGCCGATGCGATCGGCACCGCGCTTCGGCGGGCGGAACGGATCCTGGCGCGGCACAGGGTGGAGGTTTCGATCGAGCCCGATCTGCCGCTTCTGAAGCTGGATGGCGTGCTGCTCGAGCAGGTGCTGCTCAATCTGCTCGACAATGCGGCGAAATATGCGCCGGCGGGATCGAGGATCGGGATCGCCGCGGGGCGCGAGGGCGGGATGGTGCGGATCGCCGTGCGCGACGAGGGGCCGGGCATTCCCGCGGAAGATCTCGAGCGGATCTTCGAGAAATTCTATCGCGTGCGGCGGGCGGACCGGCGGCCGGCGGGCACCGGGCTCGGGCTTGCGATCTGCCGCGGCTTCGTCGAGGCGATGGGCGGGACGATCGTCGCGGCGAACCGGGCCGACCGTTCCGGGGCCGTGTTCACGGTGACGTTCCCGGAGCCGGCGGGCGCATGAGCCTGCCGGGCGCGAACGCGATGCGGGTGCTGGTGGTGGATGACGAGCCCGCGATCCTGCGCTTCCTGAGGGCGGGGCTGGGCAGCCAGGGCTATGGCGTGATAGAGGCGAAGACGGCGGAAGAGGCGCTGGCCGCGGTCAGGAGGAAGGCGGCGGATCTCGTCGTGCTCGATCTCGGGCTGCCTGATCGTGACGGGCTCGAACTCATTCCGGCGCTGCGCGCCGCGGATGCGGCGGTGCCGATCATCGTGCTTTCGAGCCGCGGCGACGAGCGGGCGAAGGTGGCCGCGCTCGATGGCGGCGCGGACGATTACGTCACCAAGCCGTTCGGGATGGAGGAGCTGCTCGCGCGCATCCGCGCGGCGGCGCGGCACAGGCTGGCGCGGCAGGGCGAGCTGCCGATATTCCGCAGCGGCGGGCTCGCGGTCGATCTCGTGCGGCGGACCGTCAGCGTGCGCGGGGAGGAGGTGAAGCTTTCGCCGCGGGAATGGGAGCTGCTGCGCCTTCTCGTTGCGCACGCGGGCAAGGTGCTGACGCACCGTTTCCTTCTGCGCGAGGTCTGGGGCGGAGAGACGGACGTGCAATATCTCAGGATCTATGTGCGGGCGCTCAGGCAGAAGATCGAGGAGGACCCGGAGCGGCCGCGGCTTCTGCTGACCGAGACCGGCGTGGGCTACCGGCTGCGCGCGGCGGACGAGGCGGAGGCGGCGGGGCCGGCATGACCCTGGAGGAGCTTCTGACGCCGGAGCGGGTGGTTGTGGATCTCGCGGTTCCGGACAAGCGGGCGCTGCTGATCGAGCTCGGGCGGCGGGCGGGGGCGATGCTCAGGATGCCGGGGGCCGAGATCACGGCGGCGCTCGAAAGCCGCGAGCAGATGGGATCGACGGGGCTCGGGCGCGGGTTCGCGCTGCCGCATGCGCGGATCGCGGGGCTCGCGCGGTTCTTCGGGATGTTCGTGCGCCTGGTGCGGCCGATCGCGTTCGACGCGATCGACGATCAGCCGGTTTCGCTCGTCTTCCTGCTGCTGAGCCCGGAGAATGCGGGCAACGAGCATCTGGCGGCGCTGGCGGCGATCTCGCGGCGGATGAGCGATGCGGCGACGGTGCGGCGGCTTGCGAGCGCGCCCTCGGCGGCGCGGCTGTTCGCCGCACTCGTGGCCGAGGGCGGGAGCGAGCGGGCGGCATCATCGGGTTGAGGGGGCGGCCGGGCTGGGGTGCGGGGCGCGGTGCTTGCGCGGGGAAGGGCGCGTTCCGATATCGGGCGAGCCGCGGCAGAGGCGCCAGGATGGGCCGCTCCCGCGAGGCATGACGAGGCATTGAATGGACGGAATGGATATCGCCCTTTCGGCCAGTGCCGAAGGGGAGATAAGGGACGCCTACTCGCGTGCGGTGATCGGCGCGGTCGAGGCGGTCGGGCCGGCGGTTCTGCATATCGCGGCCGGCAAGGGAACGGGATCGGGCGTGGTCTTCACGCCGGATGGGTATGTGCTGACCAACAGCCATGTGGTGGCCGCCGCGGGCGGCACGGGACGGGTTTCGACGGCATTTCCCGACGGGCGCGCGATGGGCGCGCGGGTGGTGGGCGACGACCCGGAGACGGACCTGGCCGTGCTGCGGCTCGAGGGCGAGGCGCCTTCCCATGCGCGGCTGGGCGAGGCGCGGCGGCTCGCGGTGGGCCAGCTCGTGATCGCGATCGGCAATCCGTTCGGGTTTCAGGCGACGGTGACGGCCGGCGTGGTGAGCGCGCTCGGGCGCAGCCTGCGCGCGCGCTCCGGGCGGCTGATCGACGGGGTGATCCAGACCGACGCGGCGCTGAACCCGGGCAATTCGGGCGGGCCGCTCGTCAACGCCTCCGGGGACGTGGTGGGGATCAACACCGCGATCATCGCCGGGGCGCAGGGCCTCTGCTTCGCGATTTCGGCGGACACGGCCTCGTTCGTCGCCTCGCGGCTGATCCGCGAAGGACGGGTGAAGCGTTCGGCGATCGGGCTTTCCGGGCACGATATCACGGTGCCGCGGCGGTTCGTCCGCTTCCATGGGCTCGCCGGCGAAGGCGGCGTGCGGGTGGAGGGGCTGACGCCGGAGGGCGCGGCCGCGGCGGCAGGGCTGAAGACGGGCGACGTGATCGTGGCGTTCGACGGGGTCGCGGTGGGCTCGGTCGATGACCTGCACCGGCTGCTGACGGAGGAGCGCGCGGGCAAGCCGGCGCCGCTCAGCTTCCTGCGCGGGACGGAACGGCAGACCGTGGAGATCGTGCCCCAGGCGCGGTAAGCGCCGGGGGCTCCGCCCCCGCCCCGGCCCCTGATTGACCGCCGCCGCATGCGCTCAGCAGAGTGGGGGCATGATCCGCGGTCTCCGCCGCCTGCATTACGGCTTCGTCGTCGCCGGCGTCACCTTCCTGGTGATGGTGTGCGGCGCCGGCATTCGTTCCGTTCCCGGCGTGCTCATCGTGCCGCTGGAGGCGGAGTTTCACTGGTCCGCGGCGACGATCTCCTTTGCCATCGCGATCAATCTTTTCCTCTATGGCCTTGCCGGACCGTTCGGCGCGGCGCTGCTCGAGCGCATCGGAATCCGCCGCGGCGTGGCGGGCGCGCTGGCGCTGATCGCAATCGGCGTCGGGCTCACGCCGTTCATGCGCACCGCCTGGCAGCTTGTCCTGCTCTGGGGCGTTGTGGTCGGCACCGGCAGCGGGGTGGTCGCGATGACGCTCGGCGCGATGATCGCGACGCGCTGGTTCACCGCCCGCCGCGGCGTGGTGATGGGCGTGCTGACCGCGAGCTCCGCCACCGGCCAGCTCGTGTTCCTGCCGCCGCTCGCGAGCCTTGCCGTGCACCATGGCTGGCGCGCGACCGCCCTTGTCTCGGCGCTCGCCGCCGCCGCGCTGGTGCCGGTCGTTCTGATCCTGATGCGCGACCGGCCGCAGCAGATCGGCCTTCCGCCCTATGGGGAGAGCGCCGTGCTCCCGGCCGCGCCGGCGCCGCCGAACGCTGCCGGCCGCGCGCTCGCCGCTCTCGCGAGCGGGCTGCGCTCGCGCGATTTCTGGCTGCTTGCCGGCAGCTTCTTTGTCTGCGGCGCCTCGACCAACGGGCTGATCGGCACCCATCTCATTCCGGCCTGCGTGGATCACGGAATTCCCGAGGTGACGGGCGCATCGCTGCTTGCCGCGATCGGCGTCTTCGATCTCTTCGGCACCACCGGCTCGGGCTGGCTCACGGACCGTGTGGACAGCCGCGCCCTTCTCGCCTGGTACTATGGGCTGCGCGGGCTCTCGCTGCTCTTCCTCCCTTTCGCTTTCCGCTTCTCCTTCTGGGGACTTTCGGTCTTTGCCGTTTTCTACGGGCTCGACTGGGTCGCGACCGTGCCGCCGACGGTGCGGCTCGCCACCAACGCCTTCGGCCGCGAGAACGCGCCGATCATGTTCGGCTGGATCGCCGCCGCGCATCAGCTCGGCGCGGCGAGTGTCGCCTTCCTCGCGGGCCTGCTGCGCGCGGATTACGGCACCTACCTCCAGGCGTTCCTGCTCGCGGGCGGGCTCTGCCTCGTCGCCTCGCTGATGGTGACGTTCATCTCGCCCGTGGGCATCGGCGGCGGCGGCCGGCGGGAGGCGGCGCTGGCCCCCGCCGAGGGCTGAGGGCGCGTTTCTTCAACCTTGAATAGCAGCCGGCCAATTCGGCCGCTGATCCCCTGCTTTCGCTGATGCGATCATAAGCGCCGCCAGATAAGGCTTTTGCTGAATTCCTAGGCAAATCGACTCTCTTTTCGCCAAATACATCCGCGAAAAGCATCTGGCACCCTTCTTGCTTCGCTCCTTCCCGTTGGCTCGTTCCCGACTCGAGAGCGGGTGCAACCACTCCAATACAATCGGGAAGGAGGCTTTTGATGGCAGTTGATGGTCCGAGCCTGAGCCGCCGGGAATTGGGCGGCCTCGGAATGGCGGCCGCCGCTGCGGCGACCGTGGGAGCGACCTTGGGCACGGCAGCGCTCGTCAGCCGCGCCGCGCGCGCCGCGGATGACAACACGGTCAAGGTCGGCATCCTGCACTCGCTCTCAGGCACCATGGCCATCAGCGAGGCCCCGCTCAAAGACGTGATGCTGATGCTGATCGATCAGCAGAACAAGACGATGGGCGGCGTGATGGGCAAACAGATCGTGCCCGTGGTCGTCGATCCGGCATCGAACTGGCCGCTCTTCGCCGAAAAGGCGCGCGAGCTTCTTGCCGTGGACAAGGTCGCGGCGGTCTTCGGCTGCTGGACCAGCGTGTCGCGCAAGTCCGTTCTGCCGGTCTTCGAGCAGCTCAACGGAATTCTGTACTATCCCGTCCAGTACGAAGGGCAGGAGTGCAGCCGCAACGTCTTCTACACCGGTGCGGCGCCGAACCAGCAGGCGATTCCGGCGGTCGACTACCTGATGGACACGGTGGGGGTGAAGCGCTGGGTCCTGGCCGGCACGGACTATGTCTATCCCCGCACGACCAACAAGATCCTGCTGGCCTATCTGCAGCAGAAGGGCGTCGCCGCCTCCGACATCATGGTCAACTACACGCCGTTCGGCTACTCGAACTGGCAGAGCATCATCGCGCAGATCAAGAGCTTCGGCTCCGCGGGCAAGAAGACCGCTGTGGTCTCCACCATCAACGGCGATGCCAACGTGCCTTTCTACAAGGAGCTCGGCAATCAGGGCATCAAGGCGACCGATATTCCCGTGGTCGCCTTCAGTGTCGGCGAGCAGGAGCTGGCCGGCATCGATACCGCCCCGCTCGTCGGGCAGCTCGCCGCATGGAACTATTTCGAGAGCGTCGACACGCCGCTCAATCAGAAATTCATTTCCGACTTCAAGGCGTTCGTGAAGAACGACAAGCGTGTCACCAACGACCCGATGGAAGCCCATTACATCGGCTTCAACATGTGGGTGAAGGCGGTGGAGAAGGCCGGCACCACCGATTCCAACGCGGTGATCGACGCCATGATCGGCGTTGCTCATCCCAACCTCACCGGCGACTACGCGACGATGATGCCCAACCATCACCTCACCAAGCCGGTGCTGATCGGCGAAGTGCAGGCGAACGGGCAGTTCAACGTCGTCTATCAGACGCCGGGCCTGGTCGTTGCGCAGCCCTGGTCGCCTTATCTGCCGGAATCGAAGAACCTGATCGGCGACTGGCTGCCGCCGATGTCCTGCGGCAACTACGACGTCGTCGCGGGCAAGTGCCTCGGCAAGTCGCAGAAGAGCTGAGCGGCCGAACGATGCGACGGACCCGGGGAAAGCAGCGCCTTGCCTGGCTTGCGGCTCTGCTGCTCGTCCCCGGGTTCGTCCTCGTGTTCGCCGTCTTCTCGCCGGCGCGGGCGGCGGGCGGGACCGATCCGTTCGCCGGCCTCGCCTCGCCCAATTTCGACAACATCCAGAACGCGGTCACCGAGCTCGCCGCCTCCGGCAATCCGCGCGCCCGGCCCGTCATCGCCGCCCTCGCCGACAACCGTCTCTACACCTGGCGCTGGCCGCGCCCCGACAACGGCCTCTTCATCAAGGATCCGGACGGCCGGTTCGTCGATGCGCGCACCGGCAAGCCGATCGCGACCCCGCCCTTCCCGATCATCCGCCCCGTCATCGTCAACGACATGGTGCGGAGCGCGATCGATGCGGCCAAGGGCATGCTCGATCTCTTCTCGCGCAATGTCACGGTCCGCCATCAGGCGGCCGAGGCATTGTTCGAGGCCGCCGATCCGGATTCGCTTCCGCTCATCACGCGCGCGCTTGCCCATGAGACGAACCCCGGCGTGCACGCGCTGCTCGCCGAGGCGGAGGCCGCCGCGCGCCTGAAATCGGCGGCCACGCCGGTTCCGGAGAAGCTCGCCGCCATTCGCGTCATCGGCGCGCGCGACGATCTCGCCGCGCGCTCGCTCCTCGCCTCGCTCTCCGGCGCGGCCCCCCCTGTCGCCGCGGCCGCCGCCGCCGCGGTCAGGCACATCGACCGCGTGCTGGCGCTCTGGAACATCCTCGAGACGGTCTATTACGGCGTGAGCCTCGGCTCGGTTCTTCTCCTCGCCGCCGCCGGCCTTGCCATCACCTTCGGCGTGATGGGCGTGATCAACATGGCGCATGGCGAGATCGTCATGGTCGGCGCCTACACCACGCTCGTCGTCCAGCAATTCGTCGCCGCCGTCTTCCCCGCCTTGAACGATTGGAGCCTGCTGCTCGCGATTCCGGCCGCCTTCGTCGTCGCCGGCATCCTCGGCATCATCATCGAGCAGACGCTGATCCGCTTCCTCTACGGCCGCCCGCTCGAGACGCTGCTCGCCACCTGGGGCCTCAGCCTCATCCTGCAGCAGGCGGTGCGCTCGCTCTTCGGCCCCACCAACGTGGATGTCACCTCGCCCAGCTGGATGAGCGGCGCGATTCAGCTCGGCGGCCTCACGCTCACCCTCAACCGGCTCTGGATCATCGCCTTCACCGCCGCCGTGGTCGGGCTTCTGATGCTCGCCATGCGCGTCACCCGGCTCGGGCTCGCCATGCGCGCCGTGACGCAGAACCGCCGCATGGCCGCCGCGATGGGCATCCGCACGCCGATCGTCGATGCGCTCACCTTCGGGCTCGGCTGCGGCATCGCCGGCATCGCCGGCGTCGCCCTCTCGCAGATCGACAATGTGAGCCCCAATCTCGGCCAGAACTACATCATCGACAGCTTCATGGTCGTCGTCTTCGGCGGCGTCGGCAATCTCTGGGGCGCGGTCGTCGCAGCACTCATCCTCGGCATCGTCAACATGGTCCTCGAACCGGTTTCCGGCGCGGTTGTCGCCAAGATCGCCGTGCTCGTGCTCCTCATCCTCTTCATCCAGCGTCGCCCGCGCGGCCTCTTCCCGGTCAAGGGCAGGGCGGTCGAGGCATGAGCCGACGTATAAGCCGCCTGGGCGACACCCACGCCGCGATCACGATTGCGCTGGTGCTCGGCATCGCCCTGCTGATCGCCTTTCTCGATGTCGGCACCGCGGCGAATTCGCCCGTGCATGTGCCCGACTTCGTCATCAGCCTGGTCGGAAAATATCTCTGCTACGCGATGCTCGCCCTCGCGGTCGATCTCGTCTGGGGCTATGCCGGCATCCTCACCCTCGGCCATGCCGCCTTCTTCGCCCTCGGCGGCTACGCGATGGGCATGTACCTGATGCGCGAGATCGGCGCGCGCGGCGTCTATGCCAATCCGATCCTGCCGGACTTCATGGTCTTCATCGGCTGGAAGCAGCTTCCCTGGTACTGGTACGGCTCCAACCATCTCTGGTTCGCGCTGATCCTGGTGGCGCTGGTGCCCGGGCTGCTCGCCTTCGTCTTCGGCTTCCTCACCTTCCGTTCGCGCGTCTCGGGCGTCTATCTCTCGATCATCACCCAAGCGCTCACCTACGCGCTCATGCTCGCCTTCTTCCGCAACGACATGGGCTTCGGCGGCAACAACGGAATGACCGACTTCAAGGACATCGCGGGCTTTTCCATCGATGCCCGCGCGACCGAGGTCGGGCTGATGCTGCTCTCGGCGCTCGTGCTCGCGGCCGAGTTCCTGCTCGCCCGCTTCCTCGTGCGCTCGCGCTTCGGCAAGGTGCTGGTCGCCGTGCGCGATGCCGAAAGCCGCACCCGCTTCCTCGGCTACCGCCCCGAATCCTACAAGCTCTTCGTCTTCGTGCTCTCGGCGATCATGGCCGGGATCGGCGGCGCGCTCTATGTTCCGCAGGTCGGCATCATCAACCCGAGCGAATTCTCCCCGGGCAACTCCATCGAGGCGGTGATCTGGGTGGCGCTCGGCGGCCGCGGCACGCTCTCCGGCGCGATTCTCGGCGCGGTCCTCGTCAATTACGCGAAAACCTGGCTCACCAGCGCGCTTCCCGGCATCTGGCTGTTCGCGCTCGGCGGGCTTTTCATCTTCGTGACGCTCTTCCTTCCCCGCGGCATCGTCGGCACGATCGCGGCCTATTTCGACCGCCGCCGCAAGCCCGCGGTCCGCGATCAGCTCCTCGCCAAGGAGCCCTCGGCCGAGCCCGAGCCGGTGCCATGAGCGCCACCGTCGCGGAGCCGATCCTTCGCCTCGAGAACGTGACCGTCAGCTTCGACGGTTTTCGCGCGCTCAACGATCTTTCCCTCACGCTTGCCGCGGGCGAGATGCGCGCCGTGATCGGCCCCAACGGCGCCGGCAAGACGACGATGATGGATGTCATCACCGGCAAGACGCGGCCCGATTCCGGGCGCGCCGTCTTCGGCGCCGACACCGACCTCACCCGCCTCGACGAGGCGGCGATCGCCCGCCTCGGCATCGGCCGCAAATTCCAGAAGCC
>JASHRV010000377.1 GCA_030037175.1 Acetobacteraceae bacterium | reverse complement strand
AACCTCGAATATGGGCTCGGCGCGATCTTTGCGATCGAACTCTCTTCCTCGACCACCTATCACGACGCCTCGCTCCGCGCTGGCCGGGTTGCGGACTTCGCCCCGGACGTTCGCCATCTCGTGCGGTTCGGCCGCTTCGTCAGTGGTGCGGACTATCTCAAGGCCGAGCAGTTCCGCCATGTGCTGATGCAGGACTATGCCCGCGTCTTCGAGACGGCGGATGTGGTGCTGGGCCCGACTGAGCCGGTGACGGCGCCCCCGATCGGCGCCGAGACGGTTGCGCTCGGCCCGCATTGCGAAAGCGCGTTGGCCGCCACTTGGCGGCTCACCTATCCCTATAACCTGACAGGTTTGCCGGCGATAACGTTGCCCTGCGGGTTCGACGCGGATGGGCTACCCATCGGCCTGCAGATCGCCGCAAAGCCCTTTGATGAGGCCGCTGTGCTGCGCGCCGCCGCTGCCTATGAAGCCTGCCACGATTGGAAAGACCAGCGTCCGCCGATCTGAGGGGAGTAAGTCGCCAATGCCGGAGGTAACGACCGAGATCGGTCTCGCCGCGGTCCAGATGGAACCTAGGATCGGCGCGGTCGTGGAGAACATCGCGAGGTCGGTTGCGATGGCGACCGAGGCCGCCGAGCGCGGCGCGGAGCTCATCGTACTGCCGGAGCTCTGCAATTCCGGCTATATGTTCGAAAGCGCCGAGGAAGCGAGGAGCCTTGCCGAGGATGCACGGACCGGCCCTTCCGTCCGTGCCTGGGCTGCGCTTGCCGCAAATCGACGGGTGTGGCTCGTGGCGGGTCTGAACGAGCTTGCGTGTGGGCGCATCTATAATTCGGCGGTCGTGATCGGACCGGAGGGCGTTCTCGGTCTCTTCCGCAAGATCCATCTCTGGGACACGGAGAACCGCTTCTTTGCCCGCGGCGATCTCGGCTTTCCGCTGTTCGAGCTGCCGTTCGGCCGGCTCGGCGTCTTCATCTGTTATGACGGATGGTTCCCCGAAAGCTACCGGATGTGCGCGCTTCGCGGCGCGGATGTGATTTGCGTTCCGACGAACTGGGTGCCGATGCCGGACCAGCCGCCGGAGCGGGAGGTGATGGCGAACACGCTGTTGATGGGCGGGGCGCACGCCAACGGCGTGTTCATTGCGGCTGCCGATCGGGTTGGCGTTGAGCGCGGGCAACCCTTCCTCGGGCGCAGCGTCATCGTCGGCCCGGCCGGCTGGCCGCTCGCGGGGCCGGCCTCTGCCGACGGTGAGGAGGTCCTGCTCGCGCGCGCGGACCTCGCCGAGGCGGTGCGCCGGCGCCAGCTTAACGCCCGTAACCACCTCTTCGCCGACCGGCGTCAGGATGTCTATGGCGAGATAAGCAATCTCGCAGAGAGGGCAGCTTCGCGTTGAAGGTGCGACTGAAGGGCGATCGCCAATACACGAGCCTAGCCGGCGGAAGAGCCGAAGGCCTTAGACCGAACTTTTGCCTGCGTTGAGCGCAAGTTGTTGATAAGGCTGCGTGCGGGTCTTTGCAGGCTGTCTATGCAACGAGTAGGATGTTGAGCAGATCGAAGGCTGTGCGCTGCAATTTGGTTGGTACGGCCAGCAAGATGTCGACGCGATCCCGGCCGAGGCGGACGGTATTGCGTGTCATGACGGCGAGATCCGCGAGCAAAGTGCGGAAGCTGTGGACGGGAAGCGGCTCACCGTGTGCGGAATCGGTCTGTTTGCTGGTAGCGATGCTTGCTCCACCTCTATGGGGCCGCTTAACCCTCAACCCGGAGGAGCCATACCCTCCGTTAACAGCGCGCCTCCGTGTCCCAGACCAACCGACGATAGACAAGGAATTGCTAAAGCGGCAGTTGGCCCGAGATAAGGAAGGTGTGAATAAGTCCTCCGCGGACCGACAGGGCCAATGAAAGGACTCACGATTTTTCGACCGAGAGACACTTATTCAGACCTTCCTTAAGCTAACAAAGCCAACCCGAAGCATCCGAATATGACACTGAAAGCGAGAGGGATATGACTGACTCCAGTATAGCCCTTGAAACTATTGCCGCTGGTGAAAAGCGCATGGGCGTTGAGTATTCACGGACGGAACGTGAGCTGATGCTTGACAATCTGGAGGGGCAAATCGCTGCAGCGCAGGCACGCCGGGAGCTCCTCCTCTCGAATGCCACGCCCATGGCAACTCGCTTTGATCCTCGCCTGCCGAGCTTCTCGAAGCTGCCGGCGCATTCCTTATTTCTCCCATCGAACGCGGACCCAGGCCCGCTTCCAGATGACGACGATGACATAGCCTTCGCTCCGGTCACCCTTCTTTCACAATGGATCGCACGCGGCACACTCACGAGCCGAAGGTTGACCGAGATTTATCTGGCACGTATCGCGCAGCATGCAGGTGCGCTGGAGTGCTTTGTGACCGTCACGGAGGATCATGCTCGTGCCCAAGCGGACGCAGCAGATGTGCGACTAAGGGCCGGTACGTGGCTCGGTCCACTGCATGGAATTCCCTATGGTTTAAAGGATCTATTCGATACGAACGGAATCCGCTCGAGCTGGGGTGCCACGCCGTACAAGGATCGTGTACCAGACAGCGACGCCCGAGTGGTGACGTTACTGCGCGCCGCTGGCGCCGTATTGCTAGGCAAAACGACCCTCGGTGCGCTTGCCTACGGCGACGTTTGGTTTGGCGGCAAAACTCGAAATCCTTGGAACCTCAACGAGGGCTCGAGCGGTTCGAGCGCTGGGTCGGCCTCCGCCGTCGCGGCCGGACTGTGCGGCTTTGCGATTGGAACCGAAACGCTGGGATCCATCACTTCGCCGTCACACCGCTGTGGCACGACAGGCCTTCGACCCACCTACGGCCGCGTCAGCCGCACAGGGGCGATGGCGCTCTGTTGGTCCCTCGACAAGATCGGCCCGATCTGTCGATCCGTCGAAGATTGCGCGCTTGTCCTGGCCGCAATCAACGGCGAGGATTCGTCCGACCGCGGCTCGATCGGCGCGCCCTTCAGCTTTAATGCCTCGGCGAGCCTAGAAGGATTGCGCCTCGGCTACATTCCCGAGGCGTTTGAGGATCGTGATGCAACGGAGGTGGATCATGCAGCGCTGAGAGCCGCGAAATCGCTTGCATATGGAGTGAAGGAGGTTCGCCTAGCGGATCTTCCTTATGCGTCCCTTATGGCGATACTTTATGCGGAAGCTGCGGCGGCCTTTGAGGAACTTACGCTGACGGACCGTGATGACGAGCTTGTCCGGCAGGACAAGGGGGCGTGGCCAAACGCTTTCCGAAAGGCACGGTTTCTTTCTGCGGTCGACCATGTGCAGGCGGATCGCCTGCGGTACCGCGTCATGCAAGCACTTGACGACCTGTTCCGCGAAGTTGACGTCTTGATCGGACCTTTCGTGACGGGCCCGATGCTCGTCGCCAGTAACTTCACTGGGCACCCATGCCTGCACCTGCGTGCAGGTTTCCTCAGAACTGGTATCCGATCCGATCCATCCCTTGCCTACGGCCGGCTCGACATCGGCGCGGCTATTCAGCGCGACCAGCGCTTTGAGGTGCCGCATGGAATTTCTCTGTGGGGGCGGCTGTTCGACGAAGGACGGCTCTGCAACTTTGGAACCGCGCTTGAATCCGTTCTTGGCGTCGCGACCCGCCGGCCGACATTCGCGCGATGATGTGCGATTTGACTTCTTATCATTTGCGGGGCGTGGCTTTAGTAAGGGCAGAGACGCTCGCGGCAGCGGGGGCGGCCGGCCGCGAATGGCAGGCAACTTGGTGATTGATGACGAGCATCCGGATCGGGGGGGGGCGGCTTCGCGGCAGATGGGCTGGACGATCGAACACCCCGTATGGAAAGCGCAGCCTGCCGGAAGATTAACCGGACTCGGCACGTCTCCACGCAGGACCGCACGGACCAATTTCTTTTCGGGGCGCGGGACTGGCACGGCGGCGAGGAGCGCTTCGGTGTAAGGATGGAGCGGCGAGGAGAACAGCGCTCGCTTCTCCGCGAACTCAACTATTTTTCCGAGATACACGACGGCGACCTAGTGCGCGATATGCTCGATCACCGCTAACCCAGGTTTCCCTTTGTGGCCCGAAACCTGTGGATTTCATTAGGAGACCTGTGCGCGGGTGGGATTTTTGTTGGGAAATTCTGGTCTGATCGGCTTGGAGGTAGAGGAGTTCCCGGCCTTGATGGT
>JASHRV010000376.1 GCA_030037175.1 Acetobacteraceae bacterium | reverse complement strand
TCGAGGGCGCAGGCGCGATCCATGTCTCCGCCCGCGAAGGAACGAACGTCCATGCCCGCGTGTTCGCCGATCACGGCATGATCGTCGAGGACCCGGCGACCGGCAGCGCCAACGTCGCGCTCGCCGCGCTCTTGGCCGATCTGGCGCCCGAGCCGGATGCGGATCTCGCGCTCGAGATCGTGCAGGGCGTGGAGATGGGCCGGCCGAGCCGGCTCTCGGCGCGCGCGGTCAAGCGGGCGGGGAAAGTGGGGAAGGCGGAGATCGGCGGGCGCTGCGTGGGCGTGATGCAGGGCCGGCTCTCCTTCGCCCGCAGCCGATAGACGCCGCACCCCTTGGCGCCTGCCTGCCGGACGCGCAGATTTCCGGCGGAGCCTGGCGGGTGGCCCAAGGGGGTAGAGATGCATTCGATCGTTCTGTTCCTCAAAGCGGCCGGCGTCGGGCTGGCGGTTGCGGCCCCGGTGGGGCCGATGGCGCTGCTCTGCATGCGCCGCAGCTTGGCACTCGGGTGGCGGCGCGGGCTCGCGACCGGGCTCGGCATCGCGACCGCCGATGGCACCTACGCGCTGATCGCCGCCGCCGGCCTCACCGGGCTCTCGCATTTCCTCCTCCTGCATGCCCGGCCGCTCCATTTCGCCGCCGCCCTAGCACTCCTCTATTTCGGCATCGCCACGTTCCGCGCCCGTCCCGCCGAGGCTTCCGCCGTGCCCGCGCCCAGCCGCGGCACTTATCTCGGCTCGGTTCTGCTCACGCTCACCAACCCGCCGACGATCATCACCTTCGCCGCCTTCTTTTCCGTCCTCGCTCCGCGCACCGGGTTCGATCCCGGCACGGCCGGGCTCACCGTGGGCGGTGTGTTCGCGGGCTCGCTGCTCTGGTGGTGCGGCCTTGTTGCCGTGATCTCGGGCTTCCGCGCCGCGATCGGAGAGCGCGCGCGGCGCGTGATCGACCGCATTGCCGGCGCTTTTTTCCTCCTTTTCGGCCTCGTCGAGCTGCGCCGGGCCTTCGCGCGATGACCGATGCCGAACATCTGCGCGCGCTTGCCGCCGAGCTCGCGGGCCTGCTCAAGCTCCGCAGCCTGCCGATCGGGATGAAGCTGTTCGCGGAGCGCGAGGCGCTGCTCGCGGTGCCGGGGATACGCCTGACCCAGGATGGCCGGCGCTTCACCACCTGCCAGCTCGTCACCAATGCGCGGCTCGGCGGGCAGACCATCGGCATCGTCGCGGAGAGCGTCCTTCCCTTCACCGGCTGCGCCTCGGTGATCGGTCTCAAGGAGCCCGATCCGCGCCTTGACTCGGGCGAGACGATGACGGGCGTGTGGTTCGAGAATCAGGAAGCCGCCCGCGCCCATCAGGAGGAGATGCCCCGCGTCGCACCCGGGCGCTGGCAGGGGCTCGCCGCCTCGCCGCTCCGCACCGGGCGGCTCGATCCGCCCGATGTCGTGCTTTTCTACGCCAATCCCGCGCAGATGATTCTCTTCATCAACGGGCTGCAATGGCGCAATTACCGCCGCATCGGCTTTTCCGTGACCGGGGAGACCGCCTGCGCGGATTCCTGGGGCCGCGCGCTTGCCTCGGGCGAAATCAGCCTTTCCATCCCCTGCTATGCCGAGCGCCGCTATGGCGGTGTGGCGGACGACGAGCTCGCGATGGCCCTGCCGCCTGCGGAGTTCGAGACCGGCATTGCCGGCCTCCGCGGCCTCGACAAAGCCGGGCTGCGCTATCCCATCCTCCCCTACAGCACGGGCAACGATCCCGGCGCGGGCCTCGCGAAGAGCTACGGAGTGGCCTGACGGAAGGGCGTCTGGGGCCTCCTCGTGCGAGGAACAACGAAGAGTGTTCTCTTTTGAAAAAGAGAACCAGAAAACTTCTTTCCGTTCATTGATCCCTTCGTTCGGAGTCCCCGCCCGGCGCCGGGTCCGGAAAACGGAAAAAAGTCTTTTTGCTTCTTTTTCTTCAGAAAAAGAAGGCGTGTCCTTTTCAATGCTTCATCAGGGCGGGAGCTCTCATGCGCTACGTCTCCACGCGCGGGCAGGCGCCCGTGTTCGATTTCGCGGGTGTTCTCCTCGCCGGGCTTGCCGAGGATGGCGGGCTCTACGTTCCTGAATCCTGGCCGTCTTTTTCCCCGGCCGAGATCCGCGCGCTGCGGGGGCTGCCCTATCCTGAGCTCGTTGCCGCAATCATGGCGCCCTTCGTGGGCGACGCGATCCCCGATTTCCGCCGGCTCTGCGCGGACGCCTATGCCGGCTTCGACCATCCGGCCGTCGTCCCGCTCGTTCAGCTCGAGACCGGGCTTTTCGTGCAGGAGCTGTTCCACGGCCCCACGCTCGCCTTCAAGGACCTCGCCCTGCAGCTCGTCGGCCGGCTCTTCGAGCGCGTCCTCGGGGCCGAGCGCCTCACCATCGTCGGCGCCACCTCCGGAGACACCGGCGCTGCCGCCATCGAGGCGCTCAAGGGCCGCAGCGGCATTGCGATCGCGATCCTCCATCCCGAGGGCCGCGTGAGCGAGGTGCAGCGGCGGCAGATGACCACGGTCCTCGCCCCCAACGTCGAGAACATCGCCGTCCGCGGCAGCTTCGATGACTGCCAGGACCTCGTGAAATCGATGTTCGCCGATGCAGAGTTCCGCCACGCGATGCGCCTCTCGGCCGTCAATTCCATCAATTGGGCGCGCATCGCGGCCCAGATCCCCTACTACTTCGCCGCCGCCCTGAGCCTGGGCGCGCCCGACCGGGAGGTCGCGTTCAGCGTGCCCACCGGCAATTTCGGCAATATCCTCGCCGCCTGGGCCGCCGCCCGCATGGGCCTGCCCGTCGCCCGCCTCGTCGTCGCCTGCAACCGCAACGACATCCTCGCCCGCTTCCTTGCCGCGAACGACATGTCGATCCGCCCTGTCGAGCCGTCCCTCTCGCCCTCGATGGACATCCAGGTGAGCTCCAACTTCGAGCGTCTGCTGTTCGAGCTCCTCGACCGCGACCCGGCGGCCGTCGCGCCCATCGTCACCGGCTTCCGCCGCGACGGCCGCATGGCGGTGCCGGAGGCCGCCTGGACGCGGATGCGTGCCCTCTTCCAGGGCTTTTCCCTCGACGATGCCGGCACGGAGGCGGAGATCGCCCGCCTCCATCGCGTCTCGGGCTATCTCGCCGACCCCCACTCCGCGATCGGCATCGCCGCCGCCCGGGAGGCGATGCTCGCCGCCTCGGTCGACCGGGCCGTGCCGATGATCGCCGCCGCCACTGCGCACCCCGCGAAGTTCGCCCCCGCCGTTGCGCACGCAAGCGGGGTCAGCCCGGCTCTTCCCGCACGCCTTGCCGACCTATATCAACGGCCCGAGCGCTGCACCGTGGCCGAGAATTCGCTTCCCGCGGTCGAGGCGCTGGTCGCTGCCGTTGCCGAGCGCGCCACCCGTGTAGGAATCGCCGCATGAACGATGAAGCCATCCGCGTGAGCCACCTTGCCTCAGGCCTTACCGTGATCACCGAGCAGATGCCGCGGGTGGAAACCGTCTCGCTCGGCGCCTATGTCGCGGCCGGCGCCCGCTTCGAAACCGCCGAGGAGAACGGGGTCTCGCACTTCCTCGAGCACATGGCCTTCAAGGGCACGGAACGGCGCACGGCGGCGGCGATCGCCGAGGAGATCGAATCCGTCGGCGGCCACATCAACGCCTACACCGCCCGCGAGCAGACCGCCTACTACGTCAAGCTCCTCAAGGAAGACCTCGCCCTTGGCGCCGACATCATCGGCGACATCCTCGCCCACAGCACCTTCGAGCCGGAGGAGCTGGAGCGCGAGCGGGCCGTCATCCTCCAGGAGATCGGCCAGGCGAACGACACGCCGGACGACATCATCTTCGATCATTTCCACGAGGCGGCCTTTCCGGGCCAGCCGATCGGCCGGCCGGTGCTCGGCACCTCCGGCGTCATCGAGCGGCTCAAGCGCGGCAGCCTCCTTTCCTACATGCAGGCGCACTACGCGGCCGGGAACGTGGTGCTCGCGGCGGCGGGCGCGCTCACGCACGAGGCCGTGGTGGAGCTTGCCGGCAGGCATTTCTCCGACCTCGCCGGCCGTGTGCCGCCCTCCGCCGAGCCCGCGGCCTACCGCGGCGGGGAGTACCGCGAAACCCGCGATCTCGATCAGGTGCATGTCGTCCTCGGCTTCCCCTCGGTCGCCTACAACGATCCCGATTTCTATCCCGTCCTTCTGCTCACCACGCTGCTCGGCGGCGGCATGTCCTCGCGCCTCTTCCAGGAGGTTCGGGAGAAGCGCGGCCTCGTCTACTCGGTCTACAGCTTCACCGAGCCCTACCGGGATGGCGGCCTCTTCGGCATCTATGCCGGCACCGGCGAGCGTGAGGTCGAGGAGCTGATGCCGGTCGTGCTGGAGGAGCTGCGCAAGGTCCAGAAGGACGTCGCCGAGGCCGAGCTCGCCCGCGCGCGCGCCCAGGTGAAGGCCTCCCTCCTGATGTCGCTCGAGAGCACCGGCAGCCGCTGCGAGCAGCTCGCCCGGCAATGGCAGGTCTTCGGCCGCGTCATCCCGGTCGCCGAGACGGTCGCCAGGATCAACGCCGTGACGCTGCCGGACATTCTTCGCGCCGCCGGCCGGATCTTCCGCGCCCCGCCCACGCTCGCCGTGCTCGGGCCCGAAGCGCGGGTGCCGGAGCTCTCGGTGATCGCCGAGCGGCTCGCCGCATGAGCGAGCCGGCACCGCCCGCGCTTGCCGCCGATCTTCTGGCCGATCTTCTGGCCAAGGCGCGGGCCGCCGGAGCGGACCAGGCCGATGCGGTGCTCGTCTCGGGCACCTCGCTTTCCCTCACGCGCCGCCTCGGCCGGATCGAGCATCTCGAGCGGGCGGAAAGCCGCGATCTTGGGCTGCGCGTCTTCGTCGGAAAGCGCGCCGCCATCGTCGCCTCCGGCCGCGTCGAGCCCGGAGAATTCGCCGCCCTCGCCGAACGGGCGGTGGCGATGGCGCGCGTCGTGCCGGAAGACCCCCATATCGGGCTCGGCCCGCCCGCCGCCCCGCCCGATGCCGCCCCTCTCGATCTCGTCGATCCCGATGAACCGGAGGTCGCCGTCCTGATCGCGCGCGCCGCCGCCGCGGAGGAAGCCGCCCTTGCCGTCCCCGGCGTGACGAACAGCGAAGGCGCGGAAGCAGGCTGGGGCCGCACCGAGGTCGCTCTCGCCACCTCCGCCGGCTTCGCCGGCAGCTATGCCCGCACCGGCCATTCCCTGAGCGCCACCGCGCTCGCCGGGGCCGGCACGGACATGCAGCGCGATTACGACTACACGAGCGCGGTCCACCTCGCCGATCTCGAGGACCCGGCCGCTCTCGGCACCAGCGCGGGCAAGCGCGCCGTCGCGCGCCTCAATCCAAGCCGGCCGCCCACCGCCCGCCTGCCCGTCATCTTCGAGGCCCGTGTCGCCGGCAGCCTGCTCGGCCATTTCGCCGCCGCCATCAACGGCGCCGCGGTCGCCCGGGGCACGAGCTTTCTCAAGGACCGGATGGAAAGCGCGGTCTTCGCCTCGGGCATCACCATCCATGACGACCCGGTCCGCCATCGCGGCCTGCGCTCGCGCCCGTTCGACGGCGAGGGGATGCCGACCGCCTCGCGCACGCTGGTGGCCGGCGGCACGCTCAAAAGCTGGATCCTCGATCTCGCGAGCGCGCACCAGCTCGGCCTCGCCTCCACCGGGCACGCCGTGCGCGGAACCTCGGGCCCGCCGCAGCCGGCGCCGAGCAACCTCTATCTCGCGCCGGGCACGATCCCGCCCGAGGCGCTGATGGCGGATATCGGGGAGGGGCTGCTGGTCACCGAGCTGATCGGCTCGGGCGTGAACGGCATCACCGGCGATTACAGCCGGGGGGCTGCCGGCTTCATGATCCGGGGCGGCGCGATCGCCGAGCCGGTGGCGGAGATCACGATCGCGGGCAACCTCGTCCAGATGTTCGCCGCCCTCACCCCGGCCAGCGACCTCCGCTTCCGCCGCGGCATCGATTCGCCGAGCGTGCGGATCGAAGGCATGACGATGGCGGGCGCCTGATCCTCCGCTCCGCAGGATGACGAACCTCGCGATCGCCCGTCATCTGGCGTTCGCGGCGGCGCTCGCGGTGATCTCGGCCACCTGCGTGCTGCTGATGATGCGCTTCGGTCCGATCGACCACCCGGACGAGCGCAAAGGTCACCCGGCCCCGACGCCGAAATGCGGCGGCGTCGGCATCGCGGTCGCCTTCCTCGTCGGCATCGCCGTCCTCTACCGCTTCGCCGAGTTCACGCGGCTGGCCGATCCCTATTTCCGCGGCGTCATTCTCGCCTCGGCGCTGATCGCGGTCGTCTCCTTCCTCGACGATGTCTATGACTGGCCGTTCGTCGTGAAGCTGGCGGCACAGATCGCTGCCGCCACCGCGGCGGTCGCGAGCGGACTTTATCTCGACCGGCCGCGCATCCCCTATGTCGGCCCGGTCGATATCGGCTGGCTCGGGCCGCTCGCCACCCTGCTCTGGATCGTCTTCGCGACCAACGCGATGAACTTCATCGACGGGCTCGACGGCCTCGCCGGCGGCGTGACGCTGCTTGCGTGCTGCTTCTTCTCCGGCATCGCCGCCGCGCAAGGGGCGTGGTTCGCCTATTTCGCCTCGCTGCTGCTCGCATCGGGCCTGATCGGTTTTCTACCCTTCAACCTGCCGCCTGCGCGCATCTTCATGGGCGATGTCGGCAGCCAGTTCTGCGGCTTCGTCCTCGCGATGCTCGGCGTCGTGGCGGCGCGATTCGAGACGGTCGAGCTCTCCTTCATGATGGTGCCGATGCTGCTCGCCGGCCCCCTCTTCGACGTCGCCTTCACGCTCGCGCGCCGCTTGATCGCGGGGCTTCCGATAACGCGGCCGCATCGCGGCTTCATCTTCCAACTCGCCCAGCGGTCCGGCATGCCGGACCTCGCGATCGCGGCGACCTACTGGGGCTTCGTCCTCTTCGGGGGGGCCTGCATCCTCGCCTTCCTCCGCGCCGGCTCGGCGCTGAAGCCGGTCATCTCGGTGCTGCCGATCATCCCCCAGCTCGCCTGGCTCGGCTATGTGCGCTGGCGCTCCGTGAGAGCAGGGATCCTGCGCTGGGACTGACAAGGTCAGGGGCTCTGCCCCCGGCCCAAAAACAAAGGCGCGGGCACGGGATTGCTCCCGCCCCGCGCCCTTGGAGGAAACCCGGCCCTCAGGCCGGATCGCCGACCTTCAGCTTCGCGCGCTCAGCGGCCGCTGCCGGTCCGGTTGACCAGGTTCCACGTGCTGTCGCGCAGCGCGGGAGCGTGGCCGACGCCGCCGACGCTCGCATTCACCGGCACGCTGCCCTGATAGTTGAAGACAGGGGCCTGCTGCGAGTCGCCGTTGCCGTAGGTGTACGGGGTCGAGATCGTGCTGGCGAACTCAATCCCCTGCGGCCCGGCATTGCCCAGCTGGTTCACGGTCGCGGCCATGGCCGAACCCGAAAGAACCAGTGCGGCAAGAGTGGCGCCAAAAATCGTTTTCATCGGAAGAACTCCTCGTCCTGTTCGTCGGCGAGTCCGTTTCCGGGCTTCGTTGACAGCGCAGAGTTGGGACGAGACTGAACGGTTTAGTATGAACGAATTCTGCCAGCCGATATGCGCTAATTGCATGCAATAATTACAAGATACGCTCCCGTTGCATATCGATGGAGGGAAGCTGTCGCCCGCGGAATGAGCATCAGAACGGCAGCAGGATGTTGAGCAGCTGCTGGCCCCAGCGCGGAGTCTGGACATCGGTGAGCTGGCCGCGCCCGCCATAGGAGACGCGCTCCTCGGCGATCTGGTCGTCGTTGATCGTGTTCTCGCTCGTGATGTCTTCCGGGCGGACCACCCCGCTCAGGGTGAGCACCAAGAGCTCGCTGTTCACCCTGACCTCGTCATGGGCGACGATGACGAGATTGCCGTTGGGCAGCACCTGCGTCACCACGCCGGCGAGGTTCAGCGTCACCGCCTCGCTGCGCTGGATCTGCCCGGTGCCGCCGGAGGCGCCGGTGCTGTTGGTGTTGACCAGGGCGCTCGAGCTCACGCCGCTCAGCATCGTCGGGATCGCGTTCTCGAGACCGAAGAGGTTGGGGATGCCCATGGATTCCGAGCCGTTGCTGCTCGCCGTGGTCGCGTTCTTGAGCGTGCCGCTGTCGTTCATGGTGACGATGATGGTGAGGATGTCACCCACGCGCGAGGCGCGCGTGTCCTTGAAGAAGGCCCGCGAGCCGGAGCGCCAGAGGCTTGCGGGCTCGGTGGGCGCGGGCTGGGGATTGGGCATCGGCATGGTGACCGGGCGCCAGGCGGGGTCGAGGGTCGGATTGGCGGTGGGCGTCATCGCCGGCGGCTGGCCGACCTCGGAAAGCCGCGTCAGCTGCCCGCACCCGGCAAGGAGAAACGCCGGCAGCACCAGCATCAGATCACGCCGTCTCATTGCACTGCGTACTCCGAATAGCCGGGCGCGCGCCCCCGCGCGGGCATCGCGAGCGGCAGGCTGCCCACGGCGACGCGCACCTGGCCGGGACCGCTCACCGTCCCCTCCAGCACCGCGCGCGAGACGGGATTGAGCACGCGGATCTCCTCGCCCGCGGTGCCGGTATCCAGCGCGCGCCCCTGCTCGGAAAGCGCGAGGCCGGGCATCGTGAGCGCGACCATGACCGGCTGGCCGCGCTCGACCAGCGGCGGGGGCACGAGATCGGCCAATGGGATCGGGTCGCCCGCGGCGATCACGTTGTGCGCCTCCATCCCGTCGGCTTGGGCGGGGCTGGTCGCCACGGCCTCGACGATCGCGCTCGCCGGCACGTCCATCGCGCCGAGATCGCCGGGCACGATCACGGTTCCCGGCATCAGCACATGCGAGGCGACGAGCACCCGCAGCGTCTCCTCCGCGCGGCCCGCGAGCGGCAGCTCCAGCGGGTCCATCCCGCTCGCCAGAACCTGGATCACGGAGGAGAACTGCCCCGAGCCCGGGTCGTAATCGAGCTCCTTCACACGCGCATCCACGGCCACGCCCGGCGGCACCTCGGGCGGGCTGAAATCGGGCAGGACGATGCGGAAGCGGCCGGGCGCGCCCGCCGCCGCAAGTGCGGCGTGAAGCGGGCCCTCGACCTCGGCGCGCCTGAGCGGCCGGCCCGGCCGCTCGAGCACCGCCTCGTCCTCGGGCGAGCGCGGGTGCCAATCGATGCCGAACTGCGCCGCGATCGCCGCCGCCTGCGCCGCCGGCACGGTGATGCTCTGGCCGGGCTCCGGGCCGGGCCCGAGAACCTGCGCGCCCGCGGCGCCGATGCCGTCGAAAAGGTCCCCGAGCCGCACCTCCGGCCCGACGAGAATGCCGAAGCTGCGGAGCGTCGCCGCCTCTCCGGCGCGGAGCGCCGGCCCGGCGAGCATGAGCAGCGCCAAGGGAGCGAGGAATGCAGGGCGCATCGGCGGCCTCAATGCAGGTTGACGAGCGTCGTCAGCATCTGGTCGGCGGCCGTGATCACCTGGCTGTTCATCTCGTAGGCGCGCTGGGCGGTGATCAGGTTGGTGATCTCGGTGACGACGTTGACGTTCGAGGATTCGAGGAATCCCTGCTCCGTCGTTCCGAACCCGGGCGATTCGGGCGTGCCCGTGACCGGATCGCCGGAGGCGGCGGTCTGCAGGAAGAGATTGTCCCCCTGCGGGGCGAGCCCCGCATCGTTCGGGAAGACCGCGAGCTGGAGCTGGCCGAGCGTCTGGGGTGCGGTCTGTCCGTCGAGCGTCACCTGCACCTGGCCGGAGGCATTGATGGTGATCGCGGTCGCGTTCGAAGGGATCTGGATGCCGGGCTGCACGACATAGCCGTCGGCGGTGACGATCGTTCCGTCGGGGGCGAGGTTGAAGCTGCCGTCGCGGGTGTAGGCGGTCTCTCCCGAGGGCAGCGTGACCTGGAAATAGCCGTTGCCCTGAATGGCGAGGTCGAGGCTGTTGCCGGTCTGCGTCAGTGTTCCCTGATCGTCGATCGGGTAGACGCCGGCGGTCTTCACGCCGAGCCCGATCTCCGCGCCCGCCGGCACGATCGTGTTCTGGTCGCTGCTGTTGGAGCCGACGACGCGCAGGCTCTGATAGATCAGATCCTGGAACTCGGCGCGCTGGCGCTTGTAGCCGGTGGTCGTCATGTTGGCGATGTTGTTCGAGATCACCTCGACATTGGTCTGCTGGGCCTGCATGCCGGTGGCCGCGATATCGAGCGCGCGCATCGATCTCTCCCTGTTCTCGCCTGTCTTTGATCCGGCCTGTCTTTTCGCCGTGGCTCGCCGCGTGCGCGCCGCCTACGAGCTGGTGCTGGTGATCTTCGTCGTCGCGTTCTGCCTGCGATCCGATTCCGCCTGGATGAAATCGGCAAGGAACGAGAACTGGCGCTCGGCATCGATCATGCGGGTGATCTCGAGGATCGGCTGCACGTTCGAATCCTCGATCATCCCCTGCTCGAGCTCGGGCGCCGTGACCTTGGTCGTGGCCCCGCCCGGGTTGAAGAGCCAGCCGCCCTCGGCCGTCATCGCGTTCGGGTTGGTCGGCCGGACCAGCCCGATCTGGGCGACGACGCCGCTCTCGATGCTGGAAAGAGTGCCGTCCGCGGCAATGGAAATGCCGGTGTCGGTGGTCTGGAGGGTGATCGGCCGGCCGTTGATGTCGAGCAGCGGATCGCCATTGCGGTCCACAACGGTGCCATTCGCGGAAAGGCTGAAATCGCCCGCGCGCGTCAGCCGCACCCCGCGCGGCGTGCGCACGGTGAACCAGGCATCGGGGTTGCCGACGGCAAGGTCGAAGGGGTTGCCGGTGCGGCGGAAGGCCCCGCTCATGCGGTCGCGCCAGGTGCCGCGATCCTCGACGAAGGCGATGCTGCCCAGAACGCCCGCCGCCCTGAACGTAGGATGGCTCGGGCCGAGCCAGTCGGTGAACTGCATCCGCTCGGCTTCGTAGGCGGGCGTGTTCGCGTTGGCGAGATTGTCGGCGATCATTGCCATCGCGTCCTGCTCGGCGATCAGGCGGGAAGCGGCGATCAGGCTCGCGATCTGCATTTTCTCACTCTCGTCGTCTGCGCCTGACCTTGAGGCAAGCGCCGTGCCAGCCTGGCGGCAGCCCTTGGGCCGGCGCCGCGCGGCCGTTTTCCGCCATCCGGCGTCGCTTCAAGCGGGCAAGCCCTGCCGCCCGCGGCCATTTCTGCCGGGCAGTCCGTCCCTGCCGAACGCTCTCGAGCGGGATGGGATCGCTCGCGCTCACCCATCCCGCTCTCGCTCTTCATCCGATCGCGTGATTCAGACCTCCGGTCATCACGCTCCGGCCAGCCGCAAAACTTCCTTAATCGGTTGCCGCGATCATCGGCCGGTACGCCGCATCAGGAGAGGGCGAATGGCGGTCGGGGCCGCTTCCCTTCGGCCGGAGCCGGAGGCTGAGGAAGGGGAAGCGGCGGCGCCGGTCCCGGCGCGCCGGCGGCGGCTGATCCTGATCGCGGCCCCCATCCTGCTCGGACTTGCCGGCGCAGGGCTGTGGTTTTCCGGTGTGCTGCCGCGCCGGCTCGGGCTCGGCCGCAAGAGCGCGGCGGGAACGGAGAGCGCCCCGCCCATCACCTTCGCCATGCCCGAGATGGTGGCCAACCTCGCCGGCGACGATGTCGATCGTTACGTCAAGGTCGATATCCGCCTCGTCGTCGCGAACCCGGCGGCACTCAGGGCGGTGCAGGCGCGCCTGCCCGAGCTTCAGGACCTCTTCCTCACCTATCTGCGCGACATGCACGCCTCCGAGCTGCAGAGCTCGATCGGCACCTGGCGCCTGCGCGAAGAGCTCCTCTCGCGCGCGGCGATCGCGGTCGGCCCCGGCCGGGTCACCGACATCCTCTTCACCAATCTCCTGATCCAATGAGCGAGATTCAATGAGCGAGCCCGGGGAAGCGGATCCGGACGGCTGGGACGAGGCCCTCGGCGGCGATGCCGCTGCGGCCGCCGCCAGGCTCAACCAGGCCGAGATCGACAGCCTGCTCGGCGGCAGCGCCGGCCTGCCGGAGGACGGCCCGACCGGCGTGCAGAGGATCATCAATTCCGGCCTCGTCTCCTACGAGCGCCTGCCGATGCTCGAGATCGTCTTCGACCGGCTGGTGCGCATCATGTCGACGAGCCTGCGCAACTTCACCGGCGACAATGTCGAGGTCAGCATCGAGAGCATCACGAGCCTGCGCTTCGGCAGCTATCTCAACGCCATTCCCATGCCGGCGATGCTCGCGGTCATCAAGGCCGAGGAATGGGACAATCAAGGCCTGATCGTCTTCGATTCGCCGATGATCTACGCGATCGTCGATGTTCTGCTCGGCGGGCGGCGCGGCACCGCCGCGATGCGCCTGGAGGGCCGTTCCTTCACCACCATCGAGCGCGTGCTGGTCGAGCGCCTCATCGATGTCGTGCTCGCGGATCTCTCCGCAGCCTTCGATCCGCTGACCCCGGTCGCCTTCCGGTTCGAGCGGCTGGAGGTCAATCCCCGTTTCGCCGCGATCTCGCGCCTCTCCAATGCCGCGGTGCTCGCGCGCCTGCGTGTCGACATGGACGATCGCGGCGGGAAGATCGAGCTCCTGCTGCCCTACGCCACGCTCGAGCCCGTTCGCGAGCTGCTGCTGCAGAAATTCATGGGCGAGAAGTTCGGCCGCGATTCGATCTGGGAGACGCATCTCGCCGAGGAGCTCTGGAACACCGAGATCACGCTCGACGCGGTGCTCGACGAACGGACGATGCGGCTCTCGGAGGTGATGGCGCTCGTGCCCGGCACCCGCCTCGAGCTCGATATCGCGCCCGATGCCCCGATCGCGCTCCGCTGCGGCAATCTCACCCTGTTCGAGGCGCGGCTCGGCCGGCACAAGAATGCGCTCGCGGTGGAAATCTCGCGCGCGATCCTGCGCCAGGCGGCACGCTGAGAAGGCGGGGGCGGGCGGCATGGACGGAATGCAGTGGCTGCTCGAGATCGCGCTCATGGCACTTCTTGCCGCGACGCTCTTTCATGCGCTCCGGCTCGAGCGGGCGCTCGGCGTTCTCAAGCGCGACCGCGCCCAGCTCGAAGCGCTGGTGAAGGACTTCAACGCCAGCACGCGCGAGGCCGAGGCGGGCATCGAGCGGCTGCGCACGGCCGCCGACACGACCGGCCATGATCTCGCCCGCCACACCGCCACCGCCGCCGCGCTCAAAGACGATCTCGGCTTCCTTATCGAGCGGGCGGAGCGGATGGCCGACCGGCTCGATGCCGGCCTGCGCTCGGGCCGCGGCCCCGAAGCGGCCGCGGGCCGCGCCGCACCGGCGGTCCCACCGGCAATCCCACCCTCGCCCGTTCCCCTCGCGCCGCGGACCGCGCGC
>JASHRV010000047.1 GCA_030037175.1 Acetobacteraceae bacterium | reverse complement strand
GGCCGACGTGCTGAAGGCAACCGGGCCGTGGCCGACCATGCTGGGGTCGCTCTCGTTCGACGCGAAGGGCGACCCGGCGAACGTGAAATACGTCTGGTACGTCTGGCACAACGGCAATTACAGCCCGATGTGACCGCCGCGCTCAGTGCCCGCGCAGGATCTGGCTGAGAAAGGTTTTCAGCCGGTCGGTTTGCGGGGTCTCGAACATCTGTTGCGGTGTGCCGCTTTCCACCACCTCGCCGCGATCCATGAACACCACGCGGTTCGCCACCTGCCGCGCGAAGCCCATCTCGTGCGTGACGCAGACCATCGTCATGCCGGTCTCGGCGAGCTCAACCATCACGTCGAGCACTTCCTTGATCATCTCGGGGTCGAGCGCCGAGGTCGGCTCGTCGAACAGCATGATCTTCGGCCGCATGCAGAGCGCCCGCGCGATCGCCACCCGCTGCTGCTGCCCACCCGAGAGCTGGGTCGGATATTTCCCCGCCTGCTCCGGAATCCGCACCCGGCGGAGGAATTCCATCGCCAGCGCCTCGGCCTCCGCCTTCTTCATCCTGCGCACATGAATCGGCGCGAGCGTGCAGTTCTCGAGGATCGTCAGGTGCGGGAAGAGATTGAAGGACTGGAACACCATGCCGACCTCGCGGCGCACGGTGTTGAGCGCGCGGGTGTCGTCTGAAAGCTCGGTGCCGTCGACGACGATGCGTCCTTTCTGATGCGTCTCGAGGCGGTTGATGCAGCGGATCATCGTCGATTTGCCCGAGCCCGACGGCCCGCACACCACCACCCGCTCGCCGCCCGCCACGGTGAGCGAGATGTCCCGCAGCACGTGATGCGCGCCGTACCATTTCTCCACGTGCTCGAGCTGGATCGCCGCCCCGGCACTTCCGTTCGTCCCCGTCTTGCTCATCGCGCTGTCATCCGCTCACTCCATCACGAGCCGGTCCGGCACCGCAAAGCCGTGGCTCCGGTAATATCGCGCCGCCCCGGGGTGGAACGGCAGGAAACGGTCCTGGCCGATATTGCCCGCCACCGTCTCCGCCGCCACCGGGAACCGCCTTGCGAGCGTGGGAGCGGCAGCGAGCGCCGCCCCGGTTACGGCATAGATGAGGCTATCCGGCAGCACCTGGCGGCAGATCGCGAAATTGAACATCCCCGGACAAGCCAGCGTCAGCTGCCCCGGATAGGTGCCGGCCGGAATCGTCGTCGCTGAAAGCTGTGGTAGCTCGCGCACGAGAAGGGCCACCTCGCGTGCGGTGAAGCCGAAGAAGCGCATGCTCGTCCGCCGCGCGATCTCCTGGAACGCCGGCACTGGCGGCCCGGCGGCGAGCACGCACGCATCGAGATCGCCCGCCGCGACGGCATCCACGAGATCGATGAAGCTGCCGAAGCGGAATCCCGCAACCTCGATCCCGAGCAGCCGCAGCATCCGCGGCAGATAGGTTCCGCCCGTCCCGGATTCGGGCCCGACACCGACCCGCTTTCCGGCCAGCCCGTCCGCCGTCGTAATTCCGCTCCCGGCTCGTGCGATGCCGTGAAAGGCGGTCTCGTACATCGGAAACACGGCCCGGATGGTGCGGAATTTGACACCGTCCGTCCAGGCGCCACCGCCTGTCCAGGCTTCGTGGGCGATGCCGAGCGTCGTCATCGCGAGATCGATCGCACCGCGATCGAGCAGCATGATATTCTCATTCGGCCCTTCGGTCGCCCGATAGAACATGTGCACGTTCGTTGCGGCTGCGACCGCCGCACCCCAGGCCTCGCCATAGCCGGCATAGGTGCCGCCCGCGCTGCCCGTGCCCATGGTCAGCGCCACCGGCCAGGCGAGATCGCGTGCTTCGGCCGAAGCCGCCCACCCCGCCAATGCGCCAGCCATTGCCGCGAGCACTCCCCGCCGGCCTGGCACCAGCCCCAGCTCCCTCCTTCTTCCTCTCTGGACCCTATCGGGGCCATGCCCGCCGGTCCACTCATCCCGCCAGCCGAAGCACCCAGATCTGCTTCGCATCACCTGGCGCATAGAAATCCGCCAGCACCGCCTCGAGCGAGAAGCCTGCCGCCCGGTAGAAAGCGCGCGTCGGAGCATAGAGCGCCCGGCCGGCCGTCTCGGCATAAAGAAGCCGTCCGCCTTCCCGCAGCACCTCCGCCGCAACCTCCGCCACCAGCCTCTGCCCGAGCCCCGCGCCCTGCGCCGCCGGATGCACCACAATCCAATAGAGGTCCCACGCGCCAGCGCTTCCCGGTACCGGTCCGAAACAGGCATAGCCGAGCAGGAGCCCGTGCGGCTGCTCCGCGAGCAGGAAGCGGTACCCGCTCGCCTCGCCCCCGCTGAGCGCCTCGCGCGCCAGCTCTTCCGCCACCGCCACCTCAGCGCCGTTGAAGAATCCCGTGAGCCGGCAAAGTCCGCCGATAGCCGCGTCATCCGCAGGAACGAGCCGCCGCCGCAGCGCCACCGGCGGGCATCGCATCGCTGGGCCATGCACCGCAACCCGCAGCTCCGCCGCAAGCGCCGCAGCGGCAATCCGCTCGATCATGTCGGAAAACCCGATCCCGGCCTCCCGCGCCGCCGCCGCAAAGCCCGCATCGTGCGCGAGCGCGGGATTGGCATTCACCTCGAGCACATGCGGCACGCCCGTCCCGTCCAGCCGCAGATCGACCCGCCCATAGCCGCGAAGCCCGAGCGCCGCCCAGGCCTTCCGCGCCATTGCCTCCATCAGAGCCTCGAGCTCCGGCTCGACGGTCTCGAACTGCCGCTCGGTCTGCGCATGGATCGGGTCGTCGACGCGCCACTTGCCCGCGTAATCGAGGATGCGAGGCATTCCCGCCGGCCAGTCCGCCGCGTAAACGAGCTCCGCCGCTGCCAGGACTCGTACGCCCTCCGCTTCTTCCATCAGCGAGAGATTGAATTCCCGCCCCGGCAGGAAAGCCTCGGCGAACCAACCGTCCGGTATCTTTTCCGGCAGGCGCTCGACCACCGAGCATGCCCCGAGCCCGAACGAGCCATGCTCGGTCCGGTGCTTGATGATGAAGGGCCCGGGAAAACCATCCTCCGGCCCCGGCGCCACGCGCAGGCCCGCTTCTCTCAGCACCCGCTTCGCCGCCGGCTTGTCGCCCGAAAGTGCCTGCGCGGCGAGCCCGCTGCCGGTGAACCTCACCCCGGCGCCTTCGAGCAGTGCCGCAGCCGCGAGCCCGGCCGGTCCGTTTGCCGCCAGGCTCTCGACCAGATTGAACACCAGCGTGGGCGGGTCGGCGCCAAGCCGGCGCGCCAGCGGGCGGAGATCGAGCCCGATTGCGAGCCGCTCCACCACCCAGCCTTTCTCTGCCAGTGCTGCCGCGACGGAACTTGCCGCGGCAAGCGTGTCCTGCTCGTCAGGTCCTGCTTCCGGCGCAACCGCCTGATGAACCAGTAGGCAGCGCCTCATGCCGCCGGCAGCATCCTCCCGAGCGGCCGGCCCGCGAAGATATGCACATGGAAGTGCGGCACTTCCTGGTGCGAATCCGCGCCCATGTTGGCGAGCAGCCGATACCCCTTGGCCTCGAGCCCGAGGTTCCGCGTCACCGTACCCACAGCACGAAAGAAGCCTGCGATCTCGGCATTCGTGGCGTGAGCGGAAAAATCGGTAAACGACACATAAGGTCCTTTCGGGATCACCAGCACATGCACCGGCGCCTGCGGGTGGATGTCGTGGAAGGCGAGCGCGTGCTCGTCCTCGTATATCTTCCGGCAGGGAATCTCCCCGCGCAGAATGCGCGCAAAGACGTTGCTCTCGTCATAAGGGGGAAGCCCGCTCACCGCCATTGATTGATTCCTTCGTTCGGATTCCCGAGGTGTCGCGAGGTCCGGGATAATGGGGGAAAGTCTTTTTGCTTCTTTTTCTTCAGAAAAAGAAGGCTCCTCCTTTTCAATACTTTATCAGAGTGCGCGACATCCTCTAGGCCGCTGGAAGCTCCGCCCGCGGGATATGGCAGCGGATTGCATGATCCGCCATGCGCTCGAGCGGCGGCTCCTCGCGTTCGCAGATCCGGCCGAGCTTGCGCGGGCAGCGCGTATGAAACACGCAGCCTGAAGGCGGATCGACGGGGCTTGGGATCTCGCCCGCGAGCCGGATGCGTGCGTGCTCGGCCCGGAGCGCCGGCACGGCCGAGAGCAGCGCCTCCGTATAAGGATGGTGCGGACCGCGAAACACCCTCTCGGCCGGGCCGAACTCCATCAGCCGGCCGAGATAGAGCACGGCGATCCGATCGGCGAGATAGCGCACCACGCCGAGATCGTGAGAAATGAACACGTAGCTGGTGCGCCGCTCGCGTTGCAGCTCGGCGAGCAGATTGAGGATCGCGGCCTGCACTGAGACATCGAGCGCGCTCGTCGGCTCATCGCAGACGACGATGCGCGGCTCGCCCGCAAAGGCACGCGCGATCGCGACCCTTTGCTTGAGCCCACCCGAAAGCTGGCGCGGCCGTCGGTCGAGATACTGCGGCTCGAGCCGTACCGCGGCCAGAAGCTCACGAAGTCTCTGCTCGCGCCTGACACCCCGGAAGCCGCCTAGCCGACCGAGCGCGCGGCTGATCAGATATCGCACGGTATGGGCGCGGTTGAGCGCCGAATCCGGATTCTGAAAGACGATCTGCAGCGCCTTGCGTGCAGCCTGGCTGCGGCCGCTCGCCGCCCCTTCGAGCCGGGTGCCGTCGAGACGGATGGAGCCTCCGGCATCGGGTGCCGTGAGCCCAAGCAGAAGCCGCGCGAGCGTCGTCTTGCCGCTGCCTGATTCGCCGACGAGCCCGAGCGTCTCCCCGGTGCCGAGCACGATCGACACGCCCGACAGCGCGCGCACATGGGCGCCGCCTGTCACATATGTCTTTGAAAGATTCTCGATCTCAAGCTCGGTCTTTGCCGGTGCAGGCGAATCGCTGGCCGGGGATGGCTCGACCGATGTCTCGCGCGAAAGGTCCGCAACGCGCTCGGCATAATGACAGAGAGAAAAATGCCCACCGCCATGTTCGCCGACATCCCGGGCGAGCGGTGCCTCTTTATGGCAGCGTGCATCCGCCAGCCGGCAGCGCTTGGCAAAGACGCAACCCGTGATCCGCCGGCCTGGCGCCGGCAGAAACCCAGGAATCGTCTCGAGCCTTCCCTGCGCCTTGCGCCGCCCGGCCGCCGGCAGGCAGCGCAGCAGCCCGTGCGTGTAAGGGTGACGCGGGTCGGCGAACAGCGCCTCCGTCGGCCCTTCCTCGACGAGCATGCCGGCATAGAGCACGCCGACCCTTTCGCACATGCGCTCGACAACGCCGAGATTGTGGCTGATCAGCAACAGCGCCGTTCCGAGCTCGCGGCGCAATGTTGCGATGACATCGAGCACCTCGGCTTCCACCGTCGCGTCGAGCCCGCTCGTCGGCTCATCGAGCACGAGGAGCGCGGGCTCCTTGGCCAGTGCCATCGCAATCAAAACGCGCTGCTGCTGCCCGCCCGAAAGCTGGTGCGGATAGCTCGCCATCACGCGGCTGGCTGCGGCGATATGCACGCGCCCGAGCATCGCCGCAGCATGCGCCTCACCTTCCGCGCGCGGCACGCCCAGAATCTCGTAGGTCTCCGCCATCTGTCGCCCGATCGTGAGCGTCGGGTTGAGCGCGCGGGCAGGCTCCTGAAAGACCATCGAGACCTGCCGCGCGCGCAGCCGCCGGAGCGCGCCCGCATCGAGCGCGAGAAGATCCTCTCCGGCGATGCGAATATTGCCGGCGGTGATCCTGCCGGCGCGCGGCAGGATGCCGAGCGCGGCCAGCGCCAGCGTCGATTTCCCGCAGCCCGATTCGCCGACGAGGCCATAGGAGCCGCCGGGGGGAATCGTGAAGCTGACCCCGCCCAGCACGCGCTGCTCCCTCCCGCGCGCGCGATAGGCGACCTCGAGTCCTTCAATCGAAAGTGCCGCGTTCACGCGGCCAGCGCCTCGTGCAGCCCGTCGGCAAACAGATTGACGCCGACGACGAGGGAGGCAGTCGCGGCCGCATCAAATGCAACCGTCCACCAGTAGCCGCCCGCGATCACGCCGTAATTCTCCGCAATGGCAAGACCCCAGTCGGGCGAAGGTGGCTGAATGCCGAAGCCGAGGAAGGAGAGCGAGGCGACGGTGAAGATCGCATAGCCGAGCCGCACGGTGGTCTCAACCAGGATCGGCCCCATGACGTTCGGCATGATCTCGATGAACATGATGGCAAGGGCGCTTTCCCCACGCAGCTCGGCCGCCGCCACGTAATCGAGCGCGCGCTCGCCGAGCACGGCCGCGCGCACCGTGCGCGCGATCAGCGGCGCGAACACGAGCCCGATCACGATCACCACTGTCACCGAGGAGAGCCCGAGGGCGACGAGCGCGAGCAGCGCGACGATGATCAACGGCAGCGAGATGAGCACCTCGATGATCCGTCCGAGCAGGGTGTCGACGAGGCCGCCGAGATAGCCGCCGGCAAGCCCGAGCGTGGTGCCGACGATCGTGCCGAGCAGGGTGGCGAGCGGCGCGATCGTGAGGATGTCGCGCGAGCCCACGATGACGCGCGAGAAGATATCGCGCCCGAGCTGGTCGGTGCCGAACCAGTGTACGGCCGAGGGGGGGGCGAGCTCGTGCAGAAGATCGGTGGCATAGGGGTCCCACGGCACCACGCGCGGCCCGAAGATCGCGGCGAGCGCCCAGAACCCGATGATCGTGGTTCCGCTCCAGAACGTGCCCGAGCGGCGCAGCACCGCCCAGCGCGTCGGCTCCTCTGCCTCCGCTGGCATGTCTCCCGTCAGCTCGGCGAGAGGCCCTGCGTCCGATGTCGTTGTGCCGGCACTCATCCCGTCATCTCCGGAGCGAGGCGCGGATTGACGAGAACGGCGAGCGCGTCGGCGATCAGCGTCGCGCCGATATAGACCGCGCCGACCGTGAGAATCCCGCCCTCCAGCATCGGAAAATCCTTGCCGCGCGCGGCGGTGAGGATAAGGCTGCCGATGCCTTGGTAGCGGAACAGCGTCTCGACCACGACCAGCCCGCCCACAAGATAGGCCGTCTGCGTGGCGATCACGGTGATCGTCGGCAGGAGCGCGTTCCGAAGCACGTGCCGTTGCACCACGAGCGCGCGCGGCAGGCCTTTCAGGATCGCCGTGCGCGTATAATCCGCCTCAAGCGCCTCGATCGTGCCGGCCCGGGCCATGCGCGCGATATAGCCGAACTGAATGACGACGAGCGGTATCGCCGGCGGGATAAGATGGCGGAGCTGATCGAGCGGTCCGGCGCCTTCCGGCCAGGAGGCCGAGATCGGCAGGATACGCAGCCAGATGCCGAACAGAAGAATGACGACGATGGAGGAAACGAACTCCGGAATGATGGTGAGCGAAAGGCCGGCGAGCGAGATCGTCCGATCGATGGCGGTGCCGGCCTTGAGCGCCGCGACCACGCCGCCGCCGATCGAGAGCGGCACGACGATCATGAAAGCAACCGCGGCGAGCTTGAGCGACTTGACGAGGGCCGCTCCGATGAAGGGCGCGACGGGCGAACGGAACTCCAGCGACTCGCCCATGTTTCCGTGGAGAAGTCCGCCAATCCAACCGAGATATTGCACGATGGCGGGGCGATCGACTCCGAGCTGGTGATTGAGTGCCGCGACCGCGCGCGCATCGGCGAGCGGGCCGAGGATCGTCCGCCCGACATTGCCGGGCAGGAGCTGCCCGCCGGCAAAAACGACGAGGCTGAGGAGGAAAAGCGTGAGGAGGCTGAGCGAAATCCGGCGCGCGAACCAGGCTCCCCAGCCGCTCCTCATGAATATGCTTATCCGGCCGATGCCGATTGCAGGAAGAGCTGAGCGATCGCGGTCGGCTCCGCGCCGGTCACGCCCTTCCGCGTCGCAGTGAGAAAGTCGTAGAAATAGGCGAAGATGATGGGCGTCTCTTCGAGCAGCAGCGTCTCGATCTTGCCGGCAATCGCGCGCTGCGAGGAAAGATCGACCGCGGCGACGAACTCCGCCACCAGCTTGTCGTAGGCCGGGTTTCGGAAATGCGCAGCGTTCCAGCTTCCCCCGCTCATCAGGGGCGCGGCCAGCAGCACATCCGGCGTCCCGCGATGGCCGTAGTCCGTCATACCGAAGGGACTGTCCAGCCAGTCCGACTTGCCGAACACGGCCGAGCCGTAATAGGCATCTTGGGGCTCGATCTTCAGCCTGACTTCGATGCCGATCTCCTTGGCTGCGTTCTGGATCAGAACGGCATAATCCGGCATCTCCTGATACTGCTCGGTGGTGAGAGTGACGGAGAATCCCTTTGATCCCACCGCTGCCATCAGCGCCTTCGCTTCAGCAATATTCTCGCGCCGCTGAGCTACGCTTTTGTTGGTCGAGGGATAGACCGGGGCGAAGGGGCTGTCGTTGCCGAGATCGGAAAGGCCGCGGAACAGACCGGTGACGATCGCCGGCCGATCGAGCGTGAGCGCCATCGCGCGGCGGATGCGTTTGTCGTTGAAGGGTGGAATGTCGCAGCGCATATGCACCTGCCGGTGCGTCGCCGCCTCGATCTTGATAATCGAAATGTCGGGATCGCCGAGCAGCCCCTGCGCGCCCTGCACCACGATCTGCGAGACGATGTCGATCTGCCCGCCCTGCAAGGCCAACACTTGCGGCTGCTGGTCGGTATAAAAGCTGAACTCCGTGCGCGCCGGCAAAACCCTGCCGCCCCACCAATCGGGATTCGGCACGAAGCTCGCGCCGACCTTTGGGGTGTATTTCTCGATACGGAACGGACCTGTGCCGTCCCACGTCTTCTCGAAGTCGCCCTGATAGTCGGCCGGCAGGATGATCGCATTGTAGTTGTCGGACGAGATGTGGTACGGAAAATTTCCGTTCGGCGCATCGAGATGGAAAGCAACCGTATGATCGTCGATCTTCCTCGTGTTCCCCTTCGAGAGCACGCCCTTGAAGACCGAGAGCGCGTTGGACGCGTTCTTGGGATCGGCGAGACGGTCGATCGTCGCCACCACGTCGTCGGCCGTCAGTGTCTTGCCGCTATGGAATTTCACGCCCTGCCGCAGCGTGAAAGTCCAGACGCTGCCGTCTTGGTTCGGCTTCCAGGACGTCGCCAGCATCGGTGCGAGGCGGAGGTCCTGCTGATCGAAGACGAGGAACTCGCCCACCTGCTGCAGCATCAGAAGCCCGCCGGTATCGCCCACCGTGACAGGATCGATTGCGCCCGCCGGCACGGTGGTGCCGACGCGTATGGTGGTGCCCGGCTTTCCCGTGGCCGCCTGGACGAGGGGCGCGGACCAGGGGCCGAACGCTGCGGCGATTGCGCCCAGCACCGGCCCGCCAAGGCCGATCACGCTGGCGCGGCGGAGGAAGAAGCGGCGGCTGAGGCGGCCGGCCAGAAACTCATCGACGAGATGGTTCTCGATTGGGCCAAGCTGCCGGCGGAGCGGGTCGATGAGGGAATAGGGTCTTTGCATGGGGTCAAGACCTTTCCTTTATCGAAACGAGTGCACCCTGCCGATGCGCGCTTGGTCCGCTTCGTGCGGCCATGCACATCCCGGACTTCCAACATGTTCTGATTTTTTGCCCTACCGCGCAACGCTGCATTCGGGATGCGCCATGATCGATCTCGCTTCGCCCAATCTCTCTTCCGATGCCGTCATCGCGGCACTCGCGCTCGCCCCTCATCCGGAAGGTGGGCACTACCGCGAAACCTGGCGCGAATACTCGTCGGATGGCAGCCGGGGCGCTGCGAGCGCCATTCTTTTTCTGCTGGCAGCAGGCGAAGAAAGCGCCTGGCACAAGGTGGACGCGGCCGAGATCTGGCTCTGGCACGCGGGCGCACCGCTCGCCCTCCAAATCTCCCCGCCGCGCACCACGCTTCAGCTCGGCGCAAACCTCACCGCTGGCCAGACGCTTCAAGGGATTGTCCCTGCCGGTGTTTGGCAGCGCGCCTGGCCCCTTGGTCCCTGGACGCTCGTTTCCTGCATCGTCGCTCCGGCCTTCTCATTCGAAGGATTCGTGCTCGCCCCGCCGGGCTGGAGCCCGTCCGGTTAGAAGGTGGACCCGCGATCAGAAAGGCTGATTTCCCGAAGTCCACGGGCTCCGCCCCTCGCAGGGGACTTTGCCCCCTGCACCCCCACGGGGGCCTTGAGGCCTCAGACCCCCATCCGCCTTTAAGAAAGTAAGGGACAGCAAAGGCTCCGCCTTTGCCGGGGGTGGGGTGTCGGTGTCGGGGGCAGAGCCCCTGACCGGAGGCGAAGCCCCGAACCGTTCCTCTCCAGCCTTCGGCATCCTTCAAGGATCGACCAAGACTCCCGGATTGAAGAGTCCGCCCGGATCGAGCGCCGCCTTGGCCGCGCGGAGCACGTCGCCAAAAAGATCCGGCCGTTGGCGGTCGTACCATGGCCGGTGATCACGCCCCACCGCGTGGTGATGGGTGATGGTCCCGCCGGCGGCGATCAGCGCCTCGCCCGCCGCCTTCTTGATCGTCCGCCATTGTTCCAGCAGCGTTCCGTGCCGGCCGAGCGCGTGGAATGAGAAATAGGGCGCCGGACCGTCGGGATAGACATGCGTGAACCGGCAGGTGATCTGCCCCGGCCGGCCCGTTGCTTCACGGATGGCGGCAAGTGTGGCCTTCGTCACCGCTTCGTGCAGCGTCTCAAACCGCTCCCAGGTGATCGCCGTTTCGAACGTGTCGGCGATGATCGCGCGCGGCACCATCCGCTCGCGCGCATAGGGCATGCGGATGAAGGCGGTGCGCCATTTCTCCGCAGCGCTCGGGCCTTCCGTCTCCGGCTCCGGGTGCCCGCCATGATCGGCGGCAACCGCGAGCGCCCGCGCATGAGGATCATCGAGCGGACCGTCCCAGCCTTCGAAGCCGAGCACCATCAGCGCGGCACTGCCATCGCCCGCGCCCGTATTGCGCGCTTCGTCCGGGTCGAGGATGCGGCAGTTCGCAGGAAAGATGCCGGCCTGGATGATCGCACGCACAGCCCGCGCTGCGGCAAAGAAATCCGCGAACCAGACCGAGCTTCCGGCGCGAAAGCGCGGCCGCGGCGTGAGCCGCACCCAGGCTTCGCTGATCACGCCGAGGGTGCCTTCCGAGCCGATGAAGAGCCGATCGGGGCTCGGCCCCGCTCCTGAGCCCGGCAGCCGCCGCGTCTCCAGCGTCCCGCGTGGCGTGACCACGCGCAGGCTCTCGACGAAATCGTCAATATGGGTGCGGAGCGAGGCATAGTGCCCCGCCGAGCGCGTCGCGATCCAGCCGCCGAGCGTGGAATGCGCGAAGCTCTGGGGGAAATGCCTCAGCGTCAGCCCATGCGGCCTGAGCGCCGCCTCGAGCGCTGGGCCGAAGATCCCACCCGCGAACCGTCCTGCGCGCGAAACCGGATCGACCTCCAGCAGCTGGTCCATCCGCGAGAGATCGAGCGTGACGGCCGCCTTCGCCCCGCCTCTCCCGAGCGCCGGCTCGACGCCGCCCACCACCGAGCTCCCGCCGCCAAACGGCGTGATCGTCGCCGGAATCCCGCCCGCCCACGCGATTACCCGGCCGATGTCGGCCTCCTCACGCGGATAGGCGACAAGATCGGGGGCCGCCTCATAATCGCCGAGCATCCCGCGCACCGTGTCCGGATAGGACTTGCCGAAGCTGTGCAGCGCACGGTCATGGGGTGACGTGGAGCAGATCTCGGCAAGCCCGGCCGGCGGGCTCACGCGCGACGCCGGCAGCGCGATTTCGCCGAGCCCCGGCACGTGCTTCTCGTCGAACGAATCAACCCCGAAGAGCCGCGCATAGGTTGCAAGCGCGAGCCGCTCTTCCTCCGCGGTGAAGCCCTCGCCTTCGAATCCCCAGCCGAAAATCTTTCTCTTCGCGCTCACGCTCCCCCCTCCCGCATTCGGGCAAACCGCCGGTCGATCTCGTCGCGCAGCCGGAACCAGCCACCGACGGCCGGCAGGAACCAGGGATTGCCGCGATAGAGGGGGAATCCGGGAAGCTCGTCCCGGTCGAAGGCCGAAGCCCGGTTGGCGCCGTTGGCGATCTTCCGCGCCGTCTGCCAGCCGAGATAGGTCATCATCGCGACGCCGCTGCCGTTGCAGCCGAGGCAGTAGTGCAGCCCCGCCTCGCGGCCCATATGCGGCAGCGCATCGAAGGTGAAGGCCACATTCCCCGCCCAGGCATGCGCCACCCGCGCATCACGAAGCTCTGGAAAGCGCGCGGTCATGAAGCGGTGCAGGATCGGCGCGCTGACGGCGGCATCGACATTGGTGAAGCGCGCGCGCCCGCCGAAGATCAGCCGCCGCCCATCTGGCGACATCCGGTAGTAGGTCAGCACGCGCCGCGTGTCCGAAAGCGTCCGCCCGTTCGGAATGAGTGCGCGCGCAAGATCTTCGGGCAGTTCCTCGGTCGCGATGATATGGCTCGCAATCGGCAGAACTTTCCGCTTGAGCGCCGGCGTCGCGTCGCCGGTATAGCCGTTGGTCGCCACCACCACCTCGGCCGCTTCAACGTCCCCCCGCGTCGTCTGCACCCGCCACGCACGATCGGCAGACAGGGCTGCGTCATGGGCGATGCGCCGCACTGCGGTCATTGCCGCGATGGTCACCCCCTGGCGCCTGCAGGCTTCGAGCAGCCCTCGGTAGTAGAGCGCCGGATGGAGCTTTCCGGCCCGCTCCACCACCATCCCGCCATAGTAATAATCGCTCGCGATCTCCTCGCGCTGGCGCGCCCGCGGCACCATCCGTGCCCCGGACTGCGCTGCTTCGTTGAGCCCGCCCATTCGCGCTGCGAGCCGCCGGTAATGTTCCGGCGTCCAGGCGCCGACGAAGCGGCCCCGCTTCTCCCAGAAGCAGTCGATATCTTCGCGGCCGATCAGCGCATCGATCAGCGTGAAGGCTTCGGCCGCGCCGGAAAGAAGTTCCCGTGTTCGGTCGGGACCCATCGCAAGCGACCGGCCGGTAAAGCTTTTCCCGACATTCACCCCGCCACTCACGGCTCCGCCGTTGCGCGTGCTCGCCCCGCTGCCCGGCGCGCCCGCCTCGAGCACGACCGAGTCGATCCCTGCGCGAGCAAGCTCCAGCGCCGTCGAAAGCCCCGCGTAACCGGCCCCGATGATCGCGACCCGCGCCCGCCGCGGCAGGGGCTGAGGCTCCTCCGCCTCGGGCTTCCATGCCTCCCACCAATAGGGCAGGGGCTTGAAATCCGGGTGGTAGATGCCGCCGCGCGTGCTCATTCCGGCTCGGACGATAGGCGTGCCACGCCCGCCTGTCAGCCGGACCGCTGGCCCATCACGCGGGGCCCGTGCTACCCGCCCCCCATGCGCAGACATCGCGGGGCCGGACCGTGCTGAAGCGCCTGGCGAAGGCTGGGTTCATGCAAGGGCTGATCGCCGGCCTCGCCGGCCTCTATCTTCGCTTCGCCCTCGGCACCACGCGCTGGCGCTTCCATGGCGCCGACCACGCCGCTCCCCACATCGCAGGCGCGCCTGTGATCGTCGCCTTCTGGCATGAGCGCCAGGCCATGATGCCGATGCTCTGGGTGCTTGCCCGGCGCAACGGCGCGCGGGTCCGCGCGCACGTGCTCGTCAGCCGCCATCGGGATGGAAGGCTCATCGGCCAAGTCGTGCGCTGGTTCCGGCTTGATGCCGTGCACGGCTCCTCCTCGCGCGGCGGGCCGGCAAGCCTGCGCACGCTCGCGGGCCTGCTCGCCGCCGGCGATCACGTCGCCATCACGCCGGACGGTCCGCGCGGCCCGCGCCGCGAGGCGGCGCCCGGCGTCGCCCAGCTTGCCGGCCTCGCGGGCGTCTGCGTTCTCCCCTGCGCGGCGCAATCGACCCGCCACACCGTGCTCCGCACCTGGGACCGCTTCATCGTTCCGCTGCCCTTCGCCCGCGGCGTGGTCGTCTGCGAGCCGACGATCGCCGTCAGCCCCGAAGGCTGGGAGGAGGCGCTGCCGCGCATCGCCGCGGCCATGACGGCGGCCGCCGACGCCGCCGACCGGCTTTGTATCTCATGAGCGGTGCGCTGTCGGCGTCCCTTTGGGCGGGCAGCATGCGCCTCGCTGCGCCGACCCTTCGGCTCTGGCTCCGTCGCCGCCTTGCCGCCGGCAAAGAACATCCCGGCCGGCTCCCCGAACGCCGCGGCATCGACCCCACGCCGCGCCCCCCAGGGCGTCTCCTTTGGCTTCACGCCGCGAGCGTCGGAGAAACCGTCTCCGTGCTCCCGCTCATCAAGGCGGTCGGCCTACAGGACCCAGGCCTCAACCTCCTGATCACCACCGGCACGGTCACCTCGGCCGCGCTCCTCGTCGAACGCCTGCCCGGGCTCGGCCTCGGCACCCGCGTCCGCCACCGCTTCGTCCCGCTCGACGTGCCCTCCTGGGTCGCCCGCTTCCTCGACCATTGGCGCCCGGACGCCGCCGCCTTCGTCGAAAGCGAGCTCTGGCCCAACCTCATCGCCGCCGCCGCGGCGCGCCGCATCCCGCTCGCCCTTCTCAACGCGCGCCTCTCCGAGCGCAGCTTTTCCCGTTGGTGCCTCGCCCCCGGCTTCGCCCACCGCATCCTCGGCGCCTTCAGCCTCGTCGCCGCGCGCTCCGGGGAGGATGCCCTGCGGCTCGCCCGCCTCGGCGCCGCCAACGCCACGGCCGAGGGCGATCTCAAGCTCGCCGCGGAAACCTTGCCCGTGGACGAGGCCGAGCGTGCTCGCCTCGCTGCTCTGCTCGGCAAGCGGCCGCGCTGGCTCGCCGCCAGCACCCATCCGGGTGAGGAGGCGATCGCCGCCGATGTTCATCGCCGTCTGCGCGCCGATTTCCCGGCCCTCACCACGATCATCGTCCCTCGCCACCCCGAGCGCGGAAAGGAGATCGCCGCCGCCCTCGCCGATCTCGCCCCTGCCCGCCGATCCGCCGCGGCGGACCCGCCCGCCGGCGGCCTCTACATCGCGGACACGCTCGGCGAGCTCGGCCTCTTCTATCGCCTCGCCCCGATCACCTTCGTCGGCCGCAGTCTCGCCGGCCATGGCGGGCAGAATCCGCTCGAGCCCGCCCGCCTCGGCTGCGCGATCGCGGTCGGGCCACACACCGAAAATTTCTCCCAGGCGGTCTCGCGCCTCGAGCGGGCCGGTGGCCTCGCCCGTGTCGCCGACAGCGCGTCGCTCGCGGAATGGGTTGCCGCCATGCTGCGCGCGCCGGAGCAGGCGCGGCAAATGGGCGAGGCCGCCCGCACCGCTTGCGGGGCCGATGCCGGGCTGCCCGACCGGCTCGCCACGGCGCTGCTCGGTCTCATGAGGTCCTGAGTCCGTGCTCCGTCCGCCGCGCTTCTGGTCCAGCGGCAGCACCGTGCTACCGACCCTCCTTTGCCCGCTCGCCGCCCTCTCGGCACGCCTCACCGCTGCGCGCATTGCCCGGCCCGGCTTCGCTGTCCCTGTGCCGGTGATCTGCTGCGGCAACGCGACCCTTGGCGGCGCGGGCAAGACCACGCTCGCGCTTGATCTCGCGCACCGCCTCCGCGCGGCCGGGATCGCGGTCCATATCCTCGCCCGCGGCTATGGCGGAAGGGCACGCGGCCCGCTCCTCGTCCGCCCGGAGCACGATGCCGCCCTTATCGGCGACGAGGCGCTTTTGCTCGCGCAAGCCGCCCCCACCTGGATCGGCGCCGACCGCGCCGCGACCGCCCGCTCGGCCTTCGCCGCCGGTGCCACGGCGCTCGTCATGGATGACGGGCTGCAGAACCCGACCCTGAAGAAGACCCTTTCCTTCATCGTGATCGATGGTGGCGGCGGCTTCGGCAACGGCCGCGTCTTCCCAGCCGGCCCCTTGCGCGAGCCCATCGCCGCCGCCGCCGCCCGGGCTGCCGCCGCGATCCTGATCGGGCCGGATCACCACGGCACCCGCGCCCTTCTTCCCTCAGCCCTGCCCGTGCTTGCCGCGCGCCTGGTGCCCGGTCCCGAGGCCGCCGCT
>JASHRV010000375.1 GCA_030037175.1 Acetobacteraceae bacterium | reverse complement strand
CCAGGCCTCGTCCACGGCCGCGCGGAGGAAGGCGTGGCCGAGGCCGTGGCCGACCGCGTGCGGCATCAGCCCGAAATAGCCGAGATTGATGTCCGGCGCCGGGCGCGCATCGAGCTCGAAGAAGCCGGCCGGCTCGCCGCCCTGGTAGAGCACGTGGATGCCGAGCCGAGGGTGCCGGAGGATCGATGCGAGCTCGTTTTCGGGGATCGCGCGCCGCAGCCACCAGAGATAGGCGCCGCCGACCGTGTCGTAGAGGTAGCGGTAGAAGGGAACCGTCGGCCGAGCCAGGCGCACCACGTTGGCGCCCGGCGGCAGGGCGGGCGCGGGCTCGGCGGGCGGGGCTGTCATCCGGAGGAAGGTGACCGTCACCCCGACCCGGACCACGTGCTCCATAGGAAAAGATCAGTCGTCGAGGAAGCTGCGCAGCTTGCGGCTGCGGCTCGGGTGCTTGAGCTTGCGCAGCGCCTTGGCCTCGATCTGGCGGATGCGCTCGCGCGTCACGTTGAACTGCTGGCCGACCTCCTCGAGCGTGTGGTCGGTGTTCATGCCGATCCCGAACCGCATGCGGAGCACGCGCTCCTCGCGCGGCGTGAGCGTGGAGAGCACGCGCGTGGTCGCGTCGCGCAGGTTGGCGTGGATCGCGGCATCGAGCGGGATGATCGCCGTCTTGTCCTCGATGAAGTCGCCGAGATGGCTGTCCTCCTCGTCGCCGATCGGCGTCTCGAGGCTGATCGGCTCCTTCGCGATCTTCAGCACCTTGCGCACCTTCTCGAGCGGCATGCCGAGCTTCTCCGCAAGCTCCTCCGGCTGCGGCTCGCGCCCGATCTCGTGCAGCATCTGGCGCGAGGTGCGGACGAGCTTGTTGATCGTCTCGATCATGTGCACGGGGATGCGGATGGTGCGCGCCTGATCGGCGATCGAGCGGGTGATCGCCTGGCGAATCCACCAGGTGGCGTAGGTGCTGAACTTGTAGCCGCGGCGGTACTCGAACTTATCGACCGCCTTCATCAGCCCGATATTGCCTTCCTGGATCAGATCGAGGAACTGCAGGCCGCGGTTGGTGTATTTCTTGGCGATCGAGATCACGAGGCGGAGATTGGCCTCGATCATCTCCTTCTTGGCGCGGGCCGAATCGCGCTCGCCGCGGCTTACCGTCGCGTAGACGCGGCGGAACTCGCCGATCGGCAGGCCGGCATCGGTGGCGACGGCGGAGATGTCGCTGCGGATCTGGGTGACCTCGGCGAAGTAGCGGGAGATGAAGTTCTTCCACCCCTTGCCGGGAAGCGAGGCGACCCGCTCGATCCAGCCCGGATCGAGCTCATGGCCGCGATACTGGGAGAGAAACTCCTCGCGGCTCACCTTGCAGGATTCGGCGAGGCGGAGAAGCCTTCCCTCGAGCGCGGTGAGGCGGTGGTTGAGCGCCTTGAGCTGCTCCACCAGCTCCTCGATGCGGTTGTTGTGCAGCCGCACCTGCTCGACCTTGCGCACCAGCTCCTCGCGCTGGCGCTCATAGGTCTTCTCGGAGCGGGCGCGCAGCTCCTCGCCGCTGGTGATGCTTTCCAGCCGCCGGCTCTGCATCTTCGAGAGCTTCTTGTAGAGGCCGGCGATCTCCTCGAAGGTCGCGAGCACTTCCGGCTTGAGCTTCTCCTCGAGCGCGGAGAGCGACATCGCCGAGCCGTCGCCCTCCTCGCCCTCCTCGCCCTCGTCCGAAGCCTCGAAGGAAGGCTCGGCGGCGGGCGCGACCGCGCCCTCCCCCGCCCCTTCGACGGGGCCGTCGCCCGTGGGCACGCCGGCGCCCTGGGTCGCCTCGAGATCGACGATATCGCGCAGCAGCATCCGCCCGGCATTGAGCGCGTCGTGCCAGGCGATGATCGCGCGGAACGTGAGCGGGCTCTCGCAGAGGCCGCCGATCATCATCTCGCGCCCGGCCTCGATGCGCTTGGCGATCGCGATCTCGCCCTCGCGCGAAAGCAGCTCCACGCTGCCCATCTCGCGCAGGTACATGCGCACCGGATCGTCGGTGCGGCCGAGGCTCTCCTCGTCGAGATTGCCCGCGGGCTCCTCTTCGGCCTCCTCGGTCTTCTCGGCCGGCGGGGGCGGTGCCTCCGCCTCCTCGCTCTCCTCGCTCTCGACGACCTGGATGCCCATCTCGTTGAGCATCGCCATCACGTCCTCGATCTGCTCGGAGCTGTTCTGGTCCGGCGGAAGGACCGCGTTGAGCTCGTCGAAGGTGATGTAGCCGCGCTCCTTGCCGCGCGCGATCAGGCGCTTCACCGCCGCCGACTGGGTGTCGAGCAGCGTCGTATCCGCGTCCGCATCGGCAGGCGTGGTCTCGGTGTTCACGGCCGGCTTGGTCGCCATTGCTTCGTTCGCTCCGTCAAATTTCTCCACCGGGGACATCGCGGGCACCCATCACCTGTCCGTGGCCGCCTGTCCCTGGGTCAGTCCTTCGGGCGCCTCTTCCGCCTCGCCGCGGCCCGCGCCGCGCCGCGCGAACGCGAGCGCGATCACGCGGCGTTGCAGCTCGGGGCTCTCCGTCTTTTCGAACGCCCGGCGGGCAGCGTCCACGTCCTCCTTGAGGCGCGGCTCCGCGACCAGCATGCCGTGAATCTCCCGCCATCGCGCACGGGCATCCGCCAGGTCGGCGCCGGCCGGACAAACCGGCAAGGGCACCCGACCCAGCGCCCGGGAAACCTCCGCCGCCAAACCGACCGCGTGCAGGTGGGCGATGAGCGCGGCCGAGTCAAGCGCCGGAAGCCCCTCCGACCATTGCAAAATCGCCGCCCTGAGCCCATCGAGCCACGGGGCCAGGTCGAGCGTTGCGAGCTCCTCCTCGATCTCGTGGAGGAGAAGCGGCTGATGGATCAGCACCGCAACGAGCTGGCGAGGCCGGTCGGCGGCGATCGCCGCAGGGTTCTGGCGCAGCGCCGGGGGCGCCGGCCGGGCGGCGCGGCGCGTGAAGGAGAGATCGAGCAGGGCGCGGCGGTACTCGCGCGCGAGGCCCGGATCGCCGATGCGGCGCGCCGCCGCCTCGAGCTCGGCCCGGAGCCCCGCCCGCTGCTCGGGTGTGGCTTCGCTGTAGCGGCTGCGAACGAGGCGGAAGAGCGCGCGAAAGAGCGGCTCGGGCGCGGCGATCGCGCGGCGGAACGCGTCCGCGCCGCCGTTTGCGATCAGGCTGTCCGGGTCCTCGCCTTCCGGGAGCGCGGCGAAGGCGAGCGTGCGGCCGGGTCCGATCAGCGGCAGGGCAAGCTCGATCGCGCGCTCTGCGGCCCGCGCGCCGGCCGCGTCGCCGTCGAAGCAGATCACCGGCGCTTCAGCATGGCGCCAGAGGAGGGCGAGCTGCTCCTCGGTGAGCGCGGTGCCGAGCGGGGCGACGGCGGTCGGGAAGCCGGCCTGATGGAGCGCGATCACGTCCATATAGCCCTCGACCACGATCGGGGGATGGGCCTTGAGCTGTGCGCGGGCGCGGTCGAGGCCGTAGAGGGCGCGGCGCTTGGAGAAGATCTCCGTTTCCGGGCCGTTGAGATATTTGGGCTGGCCGTCGCCGAGGGTGCGGCCGCCGAAGCTGACGATGCGGGCGCGTTGGTCACTGATCGGGAACATCACGCGGTTGAAGAAGAACTCGGAATACTTTGATTCTCCGGCTTCTCTGAGCAGGCCGGCTTGGACAGCCTGGACAGGCGAGACACCAGAGCGTCCAAGCTCCGCCATCAGCGCCCCGCGGCCCTCGCCCGACCAGCCGAGGCCGAATGCGCGGATCGTCTCGAGCGTGAGGCCGCGGCCCGTGAGATAGTCGAGCGCCTTCTTCCCCTCGGGAAGAAAAAGCTTCCGGGTGAAGGCTTTCGCCGCCGCATCGAGGACGGAAAAAAGATCCTGGCGGGTCTGCTCGGCCGCGGCGGCCTCGGGGCTCGGCTGGGGCACGGCGAGGCCGCAGGCGGCGGCGAGCTGCGCGACCGCCTCCATGAAGCCGAGCCCCTGGCTCTGCATGACGAAGCTGATGGCATCCCCATGCGCGCCGCAGCCGAAGCAGTGGAAATGATCGTCGTAGACGTAGAAGCTCGGCGTCTTCTCGTCGTGGAACGGGCAGCAGCCCTTCCATTGCCGCCCCGAGCGGGAGAGGCGGACGCGGCGGCCGATGAGCTCGGGCAGCGGCGAGCGCGCCCTCAGATCCTCGAGGAAGGGGGCGGGCAGCGCCATCAGCCGGAGAGCCGGGCGCGGACGAGCGGGCCGGCCTCGCCCATGTCGATGGCCGCACCATGGGCCGCCTTCAGGGCCGCCATCACCTTGCCCATGTCCTTGAGCTGGGCGGCGCCCGTTTCGCGGATGGCGGCGTCGATGGCGGCGGCGAGCGCTTCGCCTTCGAGCGCGGGGGGAAGGAATTCCCCGATGACGGCGATCTCGGCCTCCTCCTTGGCGACGAGATCGGGGCGGTTGCCCTGGCGGTAGAGGGCGACGGATTCCTGGCGCGGCTTGATCATGGCGCGGAGCATGGCCTGGATCCCGGCCTCGTCCACGGGCCCGTTCGGGCGGGCGGCGATGTCGGTCTCCTTGAGCCGGGCGAGGATCATGCGGAGGCTCGAGGTGCGCGGCGCGTTGCCGGCCTTCATCGCCGCCTTCAGCGCCTCGTTGAAGGACTCGCGCAAGCTCATGCTTTTCCCCTTTTTCCCCTCTACCCTATAGCAAGGGCGCGGACACTCCGGCAGGGCTCTTGGGAACAAATTTCCGTAACCCGCGGCAGCGCTTGTATTGGGAAAAAATTTCCCGTAATGGAGCGCCCCATAAGGGAGCCCCCACAAGGGAACCTCATGACCGTCTCCGTGGACGACATCCTCCAGCGGCTCGGCGGACTCGAAGCCGCGGCAGGGCTCACCGGCGTGAGCACCGAGGCCGTGCGCAAATGGCGCCAGGCGCGCGCCATCCCGACCCGCCACTGGCCGCGCCTGATCGCCGCGACCGGCCTCGCGCTCGAGGATCTGCCGGGGCCGGCGGCGCTGCCGCAGCGGCGCGGCGAGGTTGCGGCGGAGGAGCCGCCGCCGGGGGCGAGCGCCGCCCTCGTGCTTGCCGACGGCAGCCTCTTCTGGGGCCAGGGATTCGGCGCGCATACGGCCGGGGGCGCGGGCCAGGTGGGGGAAGTCTGCTTCAACACCGGGATGACCGGCTACCAGGAGACGCTGACCGATCCCTCCTATGCCGGGCAGATCATCACCTTCACCTTCCCCCATATCGGCAATGTCGGCGCCAATGCCGAGGATATCGAGGCGACGACGCCCGCCGCGCGCGGGCTCGTGGTGCGCCAGCCGATCACCGAGCCCTCCAATTGGCGCGCGCGGCAGACGCTCGATGCGTGGCTGCTTTCCCATGGCATACCGGGGATCGCCGGGGTCGATACCAGGGCGCTCACGATCCGCATCCGCGACGGCGGCGCGCCCACGGGCGTGATCGCCTTTCCCGAGGACGGGCATTTCGACATCCGCGCCCTTGCCGCGGCGGCGGCGGCCTGGCCGGGGCTCGAAGGCATGGACCTTGCCCGCGAGGTCTCCTGCACCCAGAGCTATTCCTGGGACGAGACGCGCTGGGCGTGGCCCGCCGGGTACGGGCGGCAAGGGGGGAGCGGCACCGAGGCGCGGCATCTCGTCGTCGCGGTCGATTACGGGGCCAAGCGCAACATCCTCCGCTCGCTCGCCTCCGCCGGCTGCCGGGTGGCGGTGGTGCCGGCGAGCGCGACCGCCGAGGAGATCCTCGCCTATCGCCCGGCCGGGGTTTTCCTGTCCAACGGGCCGGGGGACCCGGCGGCGACGGGCGCATATGCCGTGCCGGCGATCCAGGGCGTGCTGGCGGCGGGCGTGCCGATCTTCGGCATCTGCCTCGGCCATCAGCTGCTCGCCCGGGCGCTCGGCGCGCGCACCTTCAAGCTCGCGCGCGGCCATCGCGGGGCGAACCAGCCGGTCAAGGAGCTCGCCACCGGCAAGGTCGAGATCACGAGCCAGAATCACGGCTTCGCCGTCGATCCCGCGAGCCTGCCCGCGAACGTGGAGGTGACGCATGTGAGCCTGTTCGACGGGACGAACGAGGGCATCGCCTGCACCGACCGCCCGGCCTTCGCCGTTCAATACCACCCCGAGGCGAGCCCGGGGCCGACGGATTCGCATTATCTTTTCCGCCGGTTCGTTGCGATGATGGAGGGGCGATGAAGAGGACGATGAAGGTTGTTCTCTTTTGAAAAAGAGAACCAGAAAACTTTTATCCGTTTTCGGGACCAGGCGCCGGCTGGGGATTCCGACCGTCCGTTCGCAGGCCCGAGACGGTGCAAGGTCCCGAAAACGGAAAAAAGTCTTTTTGCTTCTTTTTCTTCAGAAAAAGAAGTTTTTTCCTTCCTTTTTTAATACTTCATCGGGGCGCCTAACACTCCACAAACGATGAGCGGGCGAAACGATGCCGAAGCGCGATGACATCGAGAGCATTCTGATCATCGGGGCCGGGCCGATCATCATCGGCCAGGCCTGCGAGTTCGATTATTCCGGCGCCCAGGCCTGCAAGGCGCTACGCGAGGAGGGTTTCCGCGTCGTCCTCGTCAATTCCAATCCCGCGACGATCATGACCGATCCGGGGCTCGCGGATGCGACCTATATCGAGCCGATCACGCCCGAGATCATCACCCGGATCATCGCCCGCGAGAGGCCGGCGGCACTTTTGCCGACCATGGGCGGGCAGACCGCGCTCAATGCCGCGATGGCGCTCGCCCGCGACGGCACGCTCGAACGATACGGGGTCGAGCTGATCGGGGCGCGGGCGGAGGTGATCGAGCGGGCCGAGGACAGGCAGAAATTCCGCGAGGCGATGACGGCGATCGGGCTCGAATCGCCGAGGAGCGCGATCGCCCATTCGGTCGAGGAGGCGCGCGGGGCGCTCTCCGCGATCGGCCTGCCGGCGGTGATCCGGCCGAGCTTCACGCTCGGCGGCACCGGCGGGGGCATCGCCTACAACCGCGAGGAGTTCGACGCGATCGTTCAGGGCGGGCTCGACGCTTCGCCGGTCGGCGAGGTGCTGATCGAGGAAAGCGTGCTGGGGTGGAAAGAGTTCGAGATGGAGGTCGTGCGCGACCGGGCCGACAACTGCATCATCGTCTGCTCGATCGAGAATGTCGATCCGATGGGCGTGCATACGGGCGATTCGGTGACTGTCGCGCCGGCGCTCACGCTCACCGACAAGGAATATCAGCGGATGCGCGATGCCTCGATCGCGTGCCTGCGCGCGATCGGGGTCGATACCGGCGGCTCCAACGTCCAGTTCGCGATCGATCCCGCGGACGGGCGCATGGTGATCATCGAGATGAATCCGCGCGTCTCGCGCTCCTCGGCGCTCGCCTCGAAGGCGACCGGATTTCCGATCGCGAAGATCGCGGCCAAGCTCGCGGTGGGCTACACGCTCGACGAGCTCGCCAACGACATCACCGAGACCACGCCGGCGAGCTTCGAACCGACGATCGATTATGTCGTCGTCAAGCTGCCGCGCTTCACCTTCGAGAAATTCCCGGGCACGCCGCCGCTTCTCAGCACCAGCATGAAATCGGTGGGCGAGGCGATGGCGATCGGCGGCAGCTTCTGCGAGGCGCTGCAGAAGGGGCTGCGCAGCATGGAGACGGGGCTTTCCGGCCTCGATACGCTGCCGCGGCCGGGCGATGGCGGGGCGGATGCCTTCCGCGCCGCGCTTTCCGCGCCAAGGCCGGATCGGCTTCTGATGGCGGCCGAGGCGCTGCGCGCGGGGCTTTCCGTGGAAGAGATCCATGAAGCCACGCGTTTCGATCCCTGGTTCCTGCGCGAGATTCTTCGCATCGTCGCGGCCGAGCGCGAGGTTGCGGAAGCGGGATTGCCGCAGGACGCGGCGGGGATGCGCCGGCTCAAGGCGCTCGGCTTCTCCGACCGCAGGCTTGCCGAGCTTGCGGGGCTCACGGATACGATGGTGCGTTCCTTGCGTACGCGGCTCGGCGTGACGCCTGCCTACAAGCGGATCGACACCTGCGCGGGCGAGTTCGCCTCGAGCACGCCCTACATGTACTCGACCTACGACGGCGGCTTCGGCGAGCCGCACTGCGAGGCCGATCCGACCGAGCGGGACAAGATCGTCATTCTCGGCGGAGGGCCGAACCGCATCGGACAGGGCATCGAGTTCGATTATTGCTGCGTGCATGCCGCATACGCGCTCAAGGAGGCGGGGTTCGAGACCATCATGGTCAATTGCAACCCCGAAAC
>JASHRV010000374.1 GCA_030037175.1 Acetobacteraceae bacterium | reverse complement strand
CTGAAACCGACGCCGCGGGCTTCGATGGCGGCACAACCTTTTCTTCTCTCGGACCTCGAGGCGCATTGCGGCAGTCCACCCTCGGCGTACAGCACGCCGGAGCTGAAGATTTTCCTCAACAGAGATTCGGCGATTAAGAACAGAACTTGTCCCACAATGCCTCCGGCATGGCTGTTTCGTCGGCGACCGAACCTGGGAATGCGCAAAAGTGAGAGCTATCTGGACATCAATCCCAGATTTCACTTCACCAAAAGTGAAGGCGATAGGGACTGCTCACGAGGCCAAAATAGCGGCCACGTGGCGACTCCACGCCCCACGTCTGTCACGTTGCCGCCCCTGTAATGTCGGCGATCTCGCTCGTGCACAAACAAAACTAGGAACTGTTGAACGTCCCAGGCTTATCCGCAACCGCAGGCGAATTCGACGGTCGGTACGAGCGAATGATTGCGAGAACGCTTGTAAGATGTTTTCTCATCGAGAATTCTGCGGTGTCGTCGTCACGCGCGAGCAGGGCGTCCGCGATTTCGGCATGCTGCTGCTGGAGGCGCGCAACTTCCGGAGGGGTAATGTCCAGCATCATTTCGCTGAACGAGTACTCGTAGAACTCCTCAATCAAGGTCACGAGCCGGGTGCTGTTCGCTGCCTTGGCAATGCCCATATGGAAGTCGCGGTCAACACTCGAGCGCTGCTCTAGGGTCGTCGTGCCGAGCACCGAAGCAGCCGCATCGCAGGCGGCGCGGATAGACCTGAGCTCCTCGTCTGTCGCTCGCTGACATGCAAGCCTGGCAGAGGCGCCCTCGAGACATTGCCGGATAACGAGACTCTCCGAGAGTTTCGCGGTCACGTCGCCGACCACGACGCCGCCACCCTTCAACCTCGTCACCAATCCTTCGCTTTCCAGGCGGGAAATCGCCTCCCGGATGGGTGTGCGACTTACATCCAGCATTTCAGCGAGCGCGGTCTCGACCAATCGTGCGTGCGGCTCCAGCCGCCCCTGCAGGATAGCGCGCCGGACCTCCCGATAGACATGTTTCACGACCGGCTCGCGGGTCCTGGCCGGAACAAAGTCAATGTCGCTGCTCATTCGATACGAACCCCCTGAAAAGGAGAATTCCGCTTCAACGAACGAAGAGATGCCGATCCGTCCGCGTCAGTTGCTCTGCACCGTGGGCGGTGATGAGGATCGTGTCGCTAAATGCCATTCCTTGTGCCCAGCAATACATATGAAAGACCATTCCCTCTTCCAAAACCCAATCAGAATCGGGCAGGAAGATGCGCGTAAAATCGCTGGTTCGAGGGATGCAGACGAGACCGAGGGTGTAGCCGGTAATGTTCGTGTAGCTTTCCCTCAAGCCCGCGTCGAGGATGCCCTGCCGAAGGATACGGTCGATGTCTCGCGCCACTACTCCGGGTTTCATGGCTTCATATTGCGCATTCTGCAACGCGACCATTTGCCGTGCCGTACCAGCTTGCGCGGAATCGGGGGTGCCGATCACGGTCGGACGCATGAGGCGCGCGGTGTAGACCTTGTAGTGCGGCACGAGCTCGAGATGCAGGATATCGCCCGGGCCCAGAATCCGATGGCCGAGGCTGCCATGCAGATTGTCGGAGCGCGGACCAGAGGCCATGAGGACCATACGCGTATTGTCAGCACCCGCGCGAATGCCGGCGGAATAGATGGCCGCCGCGACTTCGCGTTCCGCCACTCCTTCGGCCGCGACCTCGATGCCGGCCACACAGGCGATGTCGGCAATCGAAGCGGCGCGGCGCAGAAGCGCGATCTCGCGGGGTGATTTGCGCAAACGCAACTCCCACATGACACGCTCGAAGCCGACGAATGTCGCGTCCGGCAGCAGACTCTCGAGTTTCGCCAACCGCTCGACGAACAGGAAATGAGAGTCGCGCTCGACGCCAATCCGGGCTCGCGACCATCCCCGCCGTTCGATGATTGCGGCGAGAAGGGCAAGCGGATCCTTGGTATCCAAGTAGCAGGTCGCTTCGCAGACCCAGCTCTGTTCGCGCAGCATCGGCTCATCGAGACCGCGCGAGAGCATCATCGGCTCGCCCTCGAGCGGCATGAGGCACGCCTGGTACATCGCTGCCGTCGGCAGATAGCCAGTATAGTAGGCGAGATGCTCGAACTGATCGATCAGGAGCAGGTCGAGCTGCGCCGTCGCCATGCGGTGCCGGAGCACGGTGACACGGGCCTCGTACTCCTCTATGGGAAAGGTGAGTGCCGACCGGCTATCCACGAGCGAGTCCGGTTCTGCAAGGCGCATGGCTTCGTTCCACTGTAATGTCAATTCAGTGAGGCGAGATCGCGAGAGGCGGTGTTCAGACGCTCGGCACCGTCTTCGGTGACGGCGATGATGTCCTCGATCCGCGCGCCCCAGCGGCCTGGGACATAGATCCCGGGCTCGTTGGAAAAGACCATGCCGGGCCGAAGCGCAGTGGTGTTCCCTTCGACGATATACGGCTCCTCATGCGGCGCGAGCCCGATGCCGTGGCCGATGCGGTGGGTAAAGAAGGCGCCATAGCCGCGCCCGTTGATCAACGCGCGCCCGACACGGTCGATCTCCTCTGCCGGTACACCTGGGCGCACTGCCCGGAAGGCGGCCTCCTGCGCGGCGCGGACCGTTTCATAGACGCGGAGATACTCAGGATCGGGCGGCCCGGCGACGGCGACGCGGCAGATATCGGCAAACCACCCGTTATGGAGCCCGGCAAAATCACACACGACTGGCTCGCCGCGGACGATCACATGGGTGCTGCCGTGATGGAGCGGCGAAGCCCCATTGGCGCCGGCGCCGACATCGATCCAGGGGATCTCGGTGAAGCCCTCGTCGCGCATGAAGGTTTCGATCCGGGAGCGAAGGGTCAACTCTGTCTCTCCGGCGATGCCTTCCGGCGCGGCGCAGACCCGCGCCCAGACGGCATCGATGCGCCGGGCGGCGGCGCGTAGCCCCGCGATCTCGTCCGGTTCCTTGCACATCCGCAGCCGGGCGGTGACCGCCCCATCCGAAACGAACTCCCATCGCGGCGCGGCCGCGGTGAGCCCGACCAGAAAACCTGCCCAGAACTCGTCATTGACCGCAACACGGTGGATATCGCGCGCGCTGAACTCGCCGGCGAGGCGGGCGAGCGGTGCCTCCTCCTCGTTCCAGGTGCGGATCTCCAGGCCCGCGTTTTCGTAGAGGGGAGCCTGCAAGCGCGGCACGAAAAGCGAGGCCTGCTCGGACGAGTCGAGGAGAAAGGCGGCGAACCGTTCGCTTGCCACTGAATGGCACCCGGTGAAGTAGCGGAAGGAGGGCGAAGGGCCAACGAGAAGCAGATCGAGCCCGGCATTCCTGAGCAGCCGGGCGGCGCGGTGACGCCGATCAGTGAAGAGGTCGGACGCTGGCATGGAGAAGAGGCCTGCCGGTTGAGCTGCATTCTGCATACTCTAGAAATGCTTCTGAGACAACAACATATTGTTTCGTCTGGCGCGTATTGACGAGCCTCAACCTAGATGGCATGCTGCATACAGTAATTTGGAGCGGAAAGAGATATCATGGACGGTGACGCCAAGTCGGTGGTCCTCGATTATTACGCACGTGTCTGGGACCAGGCCCGCCCGGAGGATGCGACCGCGCTCTTCGCCCCGGACTACGTCAATCACGCCGGCTCACGCGGCATCTTGAAGGGGCCAGCCGGCATCCAGGCGAACTATTCCTCCCTCCGCGCCGCCTTCCCGGACGTCGCTTTCTCTCTCGACGACGTGCTTGTCGATGGGGACAAGGTTGTCGTCCGCTACACCATGCGCGGCACGCATCGCGGACCGTTCCAGGGGATCACGGCCAGCGGCCGTGCCGTGACGGTGCCGGGCATCGGCATTTACCGGGTCGGCGACGGACAGATTCAGGAAAGCTGGGTGATGCGTGACAGCCTCGCTCTGCTGCGACAGCTGGGCGCCGATGGCTGATGGCTGCGAAGCCTGGTTCGACGCAAGGCAGAACGCTGCCATCGCTGAACTCGTCGAGTTCCTTCGTATTCCAAGCATTTCCGCCGACCCCCACCACGCCGCAGATGTCCAGCACGCCGGCGTATGGGTGTGCGAGCGGCTGAGGCGCGCGGGGCTCGAACACGTCTCCCTCCTCGCAACCGGCGGCCATCCGGTCGTCTATGCCGACTGGCTGCACGCGGAAGCAGCATCCACGGTGCTGATCTATGGTCATTTCGATGTTCAGCCGGCCGCCGAGGACGAAGGCTGGACGGCGCCGCCATTCGCGCCACGGCTCGCGGACGGCCGCCTCTATGCCCGCGGCGCCTCGGACGACAAGGGCAACATGCTCATCCCGATCCTGGCCGCCGAGGCGCTGCTCGGGACCGAGGGGCGGCTGCCGGTCAACGTGAAATTTCTCTTCGAGGGAGAGGAAGAGATCCTTAGCCCCGACATGCCTGCCTTTGTCGCCGCGGAGCGGCAGCGCCTCGCTTGCGATTTCGTCGTCAGCGCCGATGGCTGGCAATGGAGCGAGACGGAAGGCGACCTGCGCGTCGCTTTACGAGGAATCTGCTCCCTGCAAGTCGATGTCACGGGGCCGGCACGCGATCTGCACTCCGGTTCGCACGGCGGTGCGGTGGAAAATCCCATCCACGCGCTCGCCGCGATTCTCGCCAGCCTGCGCGACACGAACGGGCACATTCTCGTGCCTGGTTTCTATGACGAGGTGCGCGTGCTGACGGCCGAGGAACGGTCTCAGCTCGCCGCGATTCCCTTCGGCGAAGAATCCTACCGCGCGAGCCTTGGCGTTCCCGCCCTTGCGGGCGAGGCGGGATATACGGTGCGCGAACGCATCGGCGCGCGCCCGACCATCGAGGTGAACGGCATCTGGGGCGGGCATACTGGCGCCGGAATCCGGACCATCATTCCCGCAAGCGCACATGCGATGCTCACCTGCCGGCTGGTGGCGGACCAGGACCCCGATTGCATCGCTGCCCTCGTCGCGCAGCATCTCGAAGCGAAAGCTCCAGCCGGCGTGCGG
>JASHRV010000373.1 GCA_030037175.1 Acetobacteraceae bacterium | reverse complement strand
TCACACGTCGAGATTGGCGACTTTCAGCGCGTTGCTGGTGATGAATTCGCGCCGGGGCTCGACCACGTCGCCCATCAACGTGGAAAAAACCTGGGCGGCGTCCTCGGCATCGCCGACCTTCACCTGGAGCAGCGTGCGCACCGCGGGGTCGAGGGTTGTTTTCCAGAGCTGATCGGGATTCATCTCGCCCAATCCTTTGAAGCGCTGAATCGCAAGCCCCTTGCGGCCCTGGGCGAGGATGCGCTCGAAGGTGCTGGCGGGGCCGGCCACGGCCTCGGCGTTGCCATCGAGCGTGAGCGTCGCCGGCTCGGCGAATTTTTCGGCGAGCGGCTGGACACGTTCGGCGAGCCAACGCGCCTCGGCGCTCCTGAGGCTCGCAGCATCCAGCGTGTACTGCTCGGTCACGCCGCGCACCGTGCGGGCGATGGTGAGGCGGCCGGACTCGAAGGCAGCCCGCCAGCCGCGCTCGCTCGGCGGGGCGAGCGCATCGAGGCGGGCGGCGAGCGCCGCCGCCGCCGTTTCGGCGCGGGCAGGATCCGTGGTCAGCGCGCCCGCGATCGCCGCCTGCTCGAGAACGGGCACCGGCGCCTCGGCCGCGAGCTGGCGGAGGCGGAGCGCGGCTTCGCGGAGGAAGCTCGCCTCCGCGATGAGCGCCGCGCCGGCGAGCGCGGAGCCGCCCGCATAAGCGAGGCTCGCCTCCGCGAGCGCCTTGGCAAGGAGAAAATCGTCGAGGCCGCGATCATCCTTGAGATAGCGCTCCTCGGACCCGCGCTTGGCGCGATAGAGGGGCGGCTGGGCGATGAAGAGATGGCCACGCTCGACCAGGGCCGGCATCTGGCGGAAGAAGAAGGTGAGCAGGAGCGTGCGGATGTGCGAGCCGTCCACATCCGCGTCCGTCATGATGACGATCCGGTGGTAGCGCAGCTTGGAGATATCGAACCCGCCCTGCTCGGGTTCGCCATGGCCGATGCCGGTGCCGAGCGCCGTGACGAGCGTGCCGATTTCCGCCGAGCCGAGCATGCGATCGAAGCGCGCCCGCTCGACATTGAGGATTTTCCCGCGCAGCGGGAGAATCGCCTGAAATCGGCGGTCGCGCGCCTGCTTGGCCGAACCGCCGGCCGAATCGCCCTCGACGATGAAGATCTCGCACCGGGACGGATCGCGCTCCTGGCAATCCGCGAGCTTGCCGGGCAGGGTCGAGATATCGAGCACGCCCTTGCGGCGGGTGAGCTCGCGGGCCTTGCGGGCAGCCTCGCGGGCGGCGGCGGCGTCCATCACCTTCTGGATGATCGCCCGCGCCTCCTTCGGGTGCGTCTCGAACCAGTGCGCGAGCCCGTCCGCGACCGCGGCCTGGACGACGGGCTGAACCTCGGAGCTGACGAGCTTGTCCTTGGTTTGAGAGGAGAATTTCGGATCCGGCACCTTGACCGAGAGGACGGCGGTGAGCCCTTCGCGCATATCCTCGCCGACCAGGCCGAGCCCTTCCTTCTTGCCCATGCCCTCGGCGTAGCGGCTGACGACGCGCGTGAGCGCGCTGCGGAAGCCGGCAAGATGGGTGCCGCCGTCGCGCTGGGGGATGTTGTTCGTGAAGCAGAGCATCGTTTCGTGGTAGCTGTCGTTCCACGAGAGCGCGAGCTCGACCTTGATGCCCTGGTCTTCGGCGGCATGGTCTTCGGTGGCGATGCTGATCGGCGGGGTGAAGGCGGCGTTCTTGGCGCGGTCGAGCCAGGTCACGAAGGCGATCAGCCCGCCCTCGTAGCAGAAGGAAGCCTCCTGCGCCGGCGCATGGCGCTCGTCGCGGAGCGTGACGGCGACGCCGGAATTGAGGAAAGCGAGCTCGCGCAACCGCCGTTCGAGAACGGCGAAATCGAAGTCGGTGCGGGTGAAGACCACCGGGCTCGGCTTGAATGTGACCTCAGTGCCGGACGGTTCCTCCGACGGGCCGACGATCGCGAGCGGGGCTTCGGCATCGCCGTTGCGAAAGCGGATGCGATGCTCCTTGCCCTCACGCCAGATGCGCACCTCCATCCATTCGGAGAGCGCATTGACGACGGCGGCGCCGAGGCCGTGCAGGCCGCCCGAGACCTTGTAGGCGTTCTGGTTGAACTTGCCGCCGGCGTGCAGGCGGGTGAGCACCACCTCGGCCGCCGAGATGCCCTCCTCGGCGTGGATGTCGGTCGGGATGCCGCGCCCGTCGTCGCGCACCGAAAGGCTGCCGTCGCCATTGAGAGTGACGGCGATGTGCCGGGCGAATCCGGCCTGGGCCTCGTCGAGCGCATTGTCGATGATCTCGAAAGCCATGTGGTGCAGGCCCGAGCCATCGTCGGTATCGCCGATATACATGCCCGGGCGCTTGCGCACGGCATCGAGCCCGCGCAGCACCGAGATCGCAGCCGCGTCATATCCCAAAAGGTCGAAGTCCAGCCGTTCCGGCACCTGCAGCTTTGGCAGGCGGGGTCTAACTGGTTTGGTGGCATTTCCAGACATCCCAGCAGAATGCTCCTTCCTAGGCTGTCCGGAAGATACGCAATTATACGGCGCCATAGTGGCCGTAGCCCATGGGGAAGACGACAGTCCACTCGGCAAGAGTGCCGGTCATAATCCCCTGCCGTGCGACATGAGAATCACTTGTGGCAACCGTCGGCTCACGAGGATCGGGCAGGATCTGCAGAGCAGTTGGCGCGGCCGTCAGCAACCGACGGCGATGCGTAATCTGCATTCGCACGGCCATTCACTGCGTGCTCGCCTTATCTTGAGCCGGTGCTAAACGCTTGCTCCACACAGAAGCCGCCCCGCGTAAAGTCGATGCACGGGGCGGCAGGGAGAAAAGTGTGGAGGGCCTCTTGGCCTGATCAAATGATACACCCAGCCGCAGAGCAGCGCACGCTCCAAATCGTCACCGTGAAGTTCATTCGTAGAAAAGTCCCTGTCGACAGATCTAGCCTGCCCCGCAGCAGTAAGTTCCCGCAATGCAATCCGCGGCCAACGCTCCCAAACTGGCCCGGCTGGGATGCGTTTTCCTTGGTCCGCACCGATCGGGTTATTCGGGGTGGCCGTGCCGGGAATCCTCAACCCATTCCCACCGGTTTCCCTTTGCAAGCTCGGAATATTTTGGCGATCATCTGCCACCTGGCAGGCTCCCACGCGCTCCGCCTTTCCTTTGGTTCGCGCAAATCCGCAGACGACTCAAAGCTATTGTCCACCGCCCACTAGCGGAATAGTTGCTCGCTGACTTCACCAACCGCTACGGCAGGGACCCTATTGACCGCGTCGCGCTTGCTCGCGCCAACTTGCAGCCCGTCGAGCCCTTCGGGGGCGGCGACGGATCTGTCAGTGTCCCTGCCCTCGCAGCATCTGTCTGTCGTAAGAGCAACCGTACCGCAAATCGTCCACATCCCGCGCCACCGCCCTCTCGTACACGAGAGCACCCAAGCACGCGTCCATGTATCCAAACAGTTTACGGCGGGTTTCTCTTTTTTATTCCGCCGAAAAAGGCCGCAACGTCCTCTTCCCCATCCCTAAGGATGGCAGCCGACCTTGTCCGCGTGACTAGAAAACCTATTCCTACGTCATGAGCTCATCATGCCTCCCACCGCGGTCGCACAGTCACAGTCGCAGCAGGAGTCATTAGCCAATGGCGCTTCAAGGGAGACTCCATTCCCAAGATTAACTCTATCGCAGAAACCACCGCCGGAAGCAATGGCTGAGGAGCGCCGTAAAACGCAGAACGGAAATGCGTGAAGGATTGAGTCTTGTCAGGTTGGTGTTGTCCTCACGAAATTTCTGCCCGCGTGCCCAGAACCGCTTCACGGAGCTCGTTCAGCTGTTCCAGGGCGGTCACGGCCTTCCGTTGATCAGACACTGCGAGCCCGAGGATCAAAGCCTCAAGCGCCACAAGCGTCGCGCCGTGCAGTGCGACATGCTCGGTTCGGCCCCGCGGTATTGGTATTACGACATTGCCGAAACGTCCCAGCCCACTGTCTGCACGATCCGTTATAAGGACAACCGGAAGATCGAGACGCCGGGCCTCCCGGAAGGTTGCCACAACTTCCCGATAAGGGTGGGTATAGGCCAGTGCCAGAACCGCATCGCCTTCGTGTAATCCAAGAAGCTGGTCTGCTAGTGCGATACCAGTCGCATCGAGAACATGGGCATGACGCCCTGCTCGCCTCAGCATAATGACCGTGTATCGAGCAAGTGCAGCAGAAGGACCGATCCCAAACACCCAGATTCGCTCGGCACGATGCAACGCGACCACGGCTGCCGCCATATCGTTCCGCGCCTGGCCTGATTGAATCGCCACGATGGCTTCCTGATGTGTCTCCAATACGACTTCGATCGCGCGGACCGCGTTCTCCCCGACATCGGTCAACGTTCGGCGCATGTGATCGGCGGGCGTCGATCGTCGGTTTAACGACGTCGCCAGCGTTTGCCGAAGATCGTCCAGACTCTTGAATCCTAGTGCCTGAACGGTTCGGATCACGGTCGCATCGGACGTAGCCGTACTCTTCCCGAGTTCCGCTGCAGACTTCGTAAGAGCCTCAATCCGGTTCTGCTCCAGAAACCGAGCCACCCGTCGCGCTGCTGGCGATAATGTCTTGCGTGCAGCCGCCAAACGCTCGGCGAACAGGTCCTTGTTCGAGCTCTGCCGTTGCTGTCTAACAGCTCGGGAAGCTTGCGTGTGAGAACTGGTCATACAAGTCTGAGCCGGATTCCGTGGTGTATCTTGTCGCGATCCCAAAGTGTATCTTGAACCCTCTAGCTAGGCCAACTATTCGACCCAGCTTTAAGCTATCTTGGTTGGTAGCAAACGCATTGACCTGACCAAAGAAGTAGTGCATACTACACTCGCAAACTGCGAGGAAGCTTTTGGGCCAGCGCTTGGTTTGGCTTGGAGGATAGGCCCGCACCCGATATGAGCTGGCTCGTTGGCGGCGAGCCCACCTAAATCGTTCGACTCCCGTGCGGCGGGCCTCAAGAACAAAGGTGCTTGGTATCGCAACCGGATTTATGACTCTTGCGGTTCGGCATTAATGAGGAAACGATGAGCCAGCGGAGTGTCGCGCATAAAGATTGCCGTCTCCCGCGAATGCCCGAGGCGACGTCGGTCTCGCTGCCAGTTCGAAAGATTCCGACCGGCTTGCAGCCGTTTGAGTGCGCTTCACAACGTACGATGCTTGGCTTGTCGTTGGAGGAGTTGGCGATGCGGTCCGGGTTTCCAGCGGCGACAATTTCCGAGTTTGAGGCCGGAACCCGGGCTCTAAGTTTATCCGCTCGAGTCGCGCTCCAGCGCGCCCTAAAAAAGGGCGCACGGACGTACAAAGCGGAACGTAGATAGTTTCTTTTTGGGGCTGACATATCTGCCTTGCTAGGCTTAGCTATGCCAGCCCCTTATTCATTGACCTTCGCTCGTTCGCGATTTCTGCCGTTGGCACGCCGGTGCAGTCGCACAAAGCGAAAACTGCCTGCATCTGCCTTCAGCAGTCGAAAGCATTATCGCAGTCCGACACCAAGGAGGCAAGACGACATGTCTCAACCTAAGCTGGGTCCGAATCAAACCGTGAAGCAAATGTGGGAGGCATTCGAGCGGCAGGTATTGCGGAACCAGCCCGGGCGCAAGCTCTCTGCGGAGTTTCAAGCCACTTACAACGCCCGCGCCCACAACATGCTCGCCCGGGTCATGGACATGCTTCGTCACGGGGACCCAGGGGAGTTTGGGACCATCTGGCAAAGGCCGACGGACGAGATGGTGCGGTTTTCGCGCGACTACCAAAGCGGAAAAATTTGGGGGACCGCAAGGCCCTTTCATTGATCTATTTCGATCCCGCTACCGCGCGGACCGAGTTTCGAATCACCGAAAATCCCTCGTCGTCACGCGGATGGCTTCGCGCGGGTCGGGCCCATGGTGGACCGAGCCGATATCGAGCTGCTCCGGGCTC
>JASHRV010000372.1 GCA_030037175.1 Acetobacteraceae bacterium | reverse complement strand
CGCGCGCGCGGCGGCGGCGAAGCCGGCGATGGCGGCGACCGGCTGGGTGCCGCCGCGCCGGCCGCGCTCCTGTCCCCCGCCTTCGATCAGAGGCCGGAACCGGTCGGCGGCCTCGGGCGAGAGAAGGAGGGCCCCGGCGCCCGCCGGGCCGCCGAGCTTGTGCGAGGAGAGGGCAAGGCTCGCCGCCCCAAGGGCGGAAAAATCGATTTTCTCCCGCCCGGCGGCCTGGACGGCATCGACATGGAGAAAAGCGCCGAAGCGCCGGCAGATCTGAGCCGCCTCGGCGATCGGGTGGAGCACGCCGGTCTCGTTGTTGGCGAGCATGAGCGCCACCAGCGCGGGCGGGCCCTCCGCGAGCATGGCCTCGAGGGCGGCAAGGTCGGCAACGCCCGACCGATCGACGGGCAGGATCGCCGCATCCGGCGCGGCGGCGCGGACGGCGTCGTGCTCGGTGGCGCCGATGATGACCCGCCGGCCCGATGAAAGCGTGTGCAAGGCGGCCGCATCGGCCTCCGTGCCGCCGGAGGTGAAGACGAGGTCGGCGGGCCGGGCACCGAAGAGGTGGGAAAGAATTTCCCGGGCCTCCTCGAGGATGCGGCGAGCGGCACGGCCGGGCGCGTGGACCGAGGAGGGGTTGCCCACCTGTCCAAGCGCGTCCAGGACCGCGTCGCGGGCGGCCGGGCGGAGCGGCTCGGCCGCGTTGGCGTCCAGATAGGTCACACCGCCGCCTCTTCCTGCGCGCCAAGCCGCCGGCCGAGCACGTCCGCCAGCGTCACGGAAGCGAGGAACCGCTCGATCTCGCGTCCGAGCGCCGCCCACAGATCATGCGTCTGACATCGTCCGTCCGAATCGTCCGCAAGCACCTTCATGCAGGGCTCGCCGCCCGGATTGCAGCGGGTGGTGCGAATCGGCTCGCCGGCGCCGCGCATGATCTCGATGATCCTGATATCGGCAGGCGGGCGGGCCAGACGATAGCCGCCGCCGGGGCCCCGGGACGCCGAGACGAGGCCCGTCTGGCGCAGGCGGCAGAAGATCTGCTCGAGGAAGGCGAGGCTGATCCCCTGCCGCTCGGCGATCTCGGCCAAGGTCACCGCACGGCAGCCTTCGCCTCCTGCAAGGACGCAGCCGGCAAGGTCCGCCATCGCCATGACGGCATAGCGTCCGCGGGCTGTGATCTGCACGATCTACTCGGCCATGCGCTCGCGCCGCGCCCCGGCCAGCCGGGCAACGCGGGCTTCGACCTCGGAGAGCTCGGCGCGCAGCGATTCGACATCCTTGAGCAGCGGATCGAGCTCGCCGTCGCAGGGCATGCCGTAAGGGGCGAACTCGGGCGCGCGGCGGCTCAGCTTGCGGTCCACCGGGCGCGCCGGCATGCCGACCACCGTGGTGTCCGCCGGCACGTCATCGACCACCACCGCATTCGAGCCTACCCTCGCATTGTCGCCGACCCGGATCGGCCCGAGCACCTTGGCGCCCGCACCGATGATCACGTTGTTGCCGACCGTCGGGTGGCGCTTGCCGGAAGAGGCGCGGGCCACGCCAAGCGTCACCTGATGGTAGAAATAGCAATCGTCCCCGACCTCGGCGGTCTCGCCGATCACGACGCCCATGCCGTGATCGATGATCAGGCGGCGGCCGAGCCTTGCCGCCGGATGGATTTCGATCCCTGTCAGAAAACGCGCGATATGAGAGGAAAAACGCCCAGCCAGCTGCAGGCGGTTCGTCCAGAGCGCATGCGAGAGCCGGTGCCAGATCACAGCGTGCAACCCGGGGTAGCAGAGAAATACTTCGAGATTCGAGCGCGCCGCCGGATCGCGTTCGCGATAGGCGCGGATGGTCTCACGCAGGAACATGAAGGCCATGCGACATTTCCGTTATGAAAGCCTGTACACCCACCCTATAGTGCCGCCGCCCTGGATTTCGAGCCCGACCGGGGCCGCGTACGGATCGGCGGGAGCAAAAAAGGAGGCGAGGCAGGCAGCACAGGCTGGGCAGCACAGGCGTTGCTGCTGGCGCAGAGGCTATTTTTTCCCGACCCAAATGGTCAAGAATTCATTTGCCGGGGGATGTCCAAAGCGTGGCTTGTTCCTATCTGTCTCACCTGTCCGGCGGCCCCGGGTCCGCCGATCCGCACGCGAGGGTGAAGCACCGGGCCGAATCGGATCGGGGAATGTCCGTCCATGGTCATGCGGGTTGCCTGCGGGCCGTGTCGGCACAGGGAACGGAAGTCAGAATGCCATGCCTGAGGTGATGTTTGCCGGCCCGGATGGCCGGTTGGAAGGTCGTTACCATCATTCCCGCGATCGGGGTGCTCCGCTCGCGCTGGTTCTGCATCCGCATCCGCTGCACGGCGGAACGATGAACAACCGCATCACCTTCACCCTCTATCAGACGTTCCAGAAGCTGAGCTTCTCCGTGATGCGCTTCAATTTTCGCGGTGTCGGGCGGAGCCAGGGCCGTTACGACGGCGGCGTGGGCGAGATCAGCGATGCCGCGGCGGCGCTCGACTGGATGCAGATGGTCAACCCGAATTCCGGCGGCCTCTGGATCGCTGGCTATTCCTTCGGCGCCTTCGTCGGCATGCAGCTCCTGATGCGCCGGCCCGAGATCTCGGGCTGGATCAGCATCGCCCCGCCGGCCAACCACTACGATTTCGGCTTCCTTGCGCCCTGCCCGGGCGGCGGGCTGATGCTGCACGGCGATGCCGATGAGCTGGTCCCCGAATCGGCGGTCGCCAAGCTGGTCGAGAAGCTCAACACTCAGAAGGGCGTGCGCATCGATTATCGGGTGCTGCGCGGGGCCGACCACGTCTTCGCCGATCATGCCGGCGAGATCGCCGCGGCGACCGAGGACTATGTGACGAAGGTGTTGGCGCCGAGCCGCATGGCGCTCGCCGCGGACTGAGCGGGGGAACTCCGCACGAGCGCAGCGACGCGGGACGGCGGCCGGACAAGGGGGCGGCTCCCCAACGGGCGGCCAAACCGGGTGGGTGTGCCGGGGAGAGCTATCTTCCGCGCGATCGCCCGTCCGATTGTCGGTGGGCGTCGGCCGCGCTATCCGGGCGGCGTGGAGCTGGCGCCCAAACGGACCCGATTGACGACCCCGTGGCGGCACGTGGTGCCGGTGCGCCCGCTCGGCGAGCGACGCATCCGCATTCGGCGCTGGCTTCGGGTGATCGGTCGCGGCCTTGCTCTGCTGCTCTGGACGCTCGTCTCCATACCCGTGCAGGGACTCCTGAACGCGGTGCCGGGCCGCAGCGGCCGGGTCCGATTCGCGCGCATCTACTGGCACAGCTTCTGCCGCCTGATCGGCCTCAAGGTGCGCGTTCTCGGGGTCTCCGCGCGCGGCGACGGACGGCGCGTCGTGTATGTTTCGAACCATTCCTCGTGGCTCGACATCCCCGTGCTCGGCGGCACCCTCGAGGCCTGCTTCATCGCCAAGGCCGAAGTCGGCGCCTGGCCAATGATCCGCACCATTGCCCGACTCGGGCGGACAATCTTTGTCAGCCGACGCAAGAGCCGGACAGGGGTCGAGAACGCGGCTATCCTCGAACGCCTGGCGGCTGGGGACGACCTCATCCTCTTCCCTGAAGGCACCACCTCGGACGGGGCGCGGGTGCTGCCCTTCCGCTCGAGCTTCTTCGCACTGGCGGAAACCCCGAACCCGCCGATGCTGCAACCGGTCTCGGTTGTCTATGACCGGCTTGACGGGCTGCCGGCGCTCCGAGCCACACGCCCGCTCTTTGCCTGGTATGGCGATATGGAGATCGGTCCCCATTTCTGGCGGCTCGCACAGCATCATGGGCTGCGGGCGAGCGTGCTGCTGCACGAGCCGGTCGATCCTCTCGCCTGTCCCGACCGCAAGCTGCTCGCACGCGCGCTCTGGCAGGTGGTCGCGGAGGGGGCGGCCAATCTCCGCCAGAACCGGCCGGCCGCGCCGCTCTCAGTACGATTGCCGCCAATGGTGCCCACAAACGGTAGCTTGACACGGACCACGCTCAATCTGTCAAACTCGACACCAAAGCCGGAGGTTGCACCGCAGCCCTTGCTACGGAGCGTCGCAGCGTCCACGTCGTCGCCTCTCCCCTCACCTGTTCCCTCCGGGTCGCTTCCGGCGGGGGACATGGCGTGAGCGTGGAGAAGAGGGCGATTACCGCTTCCAATGACGCTATCGGGCGTCCTGGCGCTATGCCTCGCGTACACGTGATCACCTGGGGATGCCAGATGAACGTGTACGACAGTGAGCGGATGACCGATGTCCTTGCGGCCGCCGGATACGGCCCGGCGGCGAGCCCGGCCGAGGCCGACCTCATCATCCTGAACACGTGCCATATCCGCGAGCGGGCAGCAGAAAAGCTCTTTTCGGAGCTCGGACGGCTACGACGGCTCAAGGAGGCGCGAGCCGCCGAGGGCGGGCGCCTCAGGCTCGCGGTCGCCGGCTGCGTCGCCCAGGCCGAGGGGGCGGAGATTCTCGCCCGGGCACCCTTCGTCGATCTCGTGTTTGGGCCGCAGACCTACCATCGGCTGCCCGCGCTGCTGACCCAGGCCGAAGAGCACGGCGCGACGATCGATACCGACTTCCCAGCCGAGGGAAAATTCGACTTCCTGCCTCAGCAGCGCGCTGCCGGCGGCGGCCCGGTCGCCTTTCTCGCGATCCAGGAGGGTTGCGACAAGTTCTGCAGCTTCTGTGTCGTGCCGTACACCCGCGGGGCGGAGCAGAGCCGGCCCGCCGATGCCGTCCTTGCAGAGGCCAAGCGCCTCGCCGCGGCAGGCGCGCGCGAGATCACGCTGCTCGGGCAGAACGTGAACGCCTGGCGCGGCGCCGGTCCGGACGGCGGCACGTGGCCCCTCGCCCGGCTGCTCTTTGCCCTGGCCGAAATCCCAGGCCTGCTGCGGCTGCGCTACACCACATCCCATCCGCGCGACATGACGCCCGACCTGATCGCCGCGCACGCGAAGATTCCGGCGCTGATGCCGTTCCTGCACCTTCCTGTGCAGTCGGGCTCCGATGCCGTGCTGGCGCGGATGCACCGTGGCCATCGCGTTGCCGATTATCTCCGCGCCGTCGAGCGCCTTCGCTCTGCCCGGCCGGATATTGCCCTCTCCTCCGACTTCATTGTCGGTCACCCCGGCGAGAGCGAGGCCGATTTTGAGGCGACGCTCGCCCTCGTCCGCGAGGTGGGCTTCGCCCAGGCCTTCAGCTTCAAATACTCACCCCGTCCCGGCACGCCCGCCGCCGCTGCGCCCGAGCAGATCCCCGAGCCCGAGAAAGCCGCGCGCCTCGCTGCCCTTCAGGCCCTGCTCCGCGCCCAGCAGAGCCGCTTCAACGAGGCCATGGTCGGGCAGGCATTGCCGGTGCTCCTTACCGGTCCCGGACGGCACCCGGGCCAGCTTGCCGGCCGCTCGCCCTATCTTCAGCCGGTGCATCTGCATGCCTCCCGCGAATGGCTCGGCAGCATCCGCACCGTGCGAATCCTTGCCGCGCACCCCAACTCCCTAGCCGCCACCATCGAGCCAGAGGAGCACGCCGCCGCTTGAGCAATCTCGCCCCCGCCCTTGCCCAGCCGCCGGGAAAAACGGCGACCCTTCATTTCTCCGACAATGCCCTCCTTGCCCTTCTGCTCGGCGAGCACGACCGGCACCTGGTCCGGGTCGAGCAGGCTTTCGGCGTGCGGCTCGCCTGCCGCGGCAACCGCATGGCCGTGAGCGGGGAGCCGGACAGGGTGGCCGCCGCCGAACTTGCATTGACCGGTCTCTACCGGCGACTCGAGCAAGGCGAGCCGATGAGCGGCAACGCGCTCGAGCGGGCGATCCGCCTCGCCGACCGCGAATCGGACCCGCGTCTGCCGCTCTCCGATATGCCCGCTATCCGCACGAGGCGGGGTGCCGTGGCCGCGCAGAGCCACGGCCAGGCGGCCTATATGGAGATGCTGGCCAATTCGGAGATGGTCTT
>JASHRV010000046.1 GCA_030037175.1 Acetobacteraceae bacterium | reverse complement strand
CGATAAGCTGGCGCATCGCTGGCCCGGCTTCGCCGACGCGATGATGCAGCGCTGGCTTGCCGCCGCGGGCCTGGCGCCGGAGCGGCTGGTGCCGGTGCCCGGCCCGGCGGAATTGCCAGTGGGATTAGCGGTGGGATTGGCGGTGCGCATCTGGTCCGCCACGCGCACCGAAGCCGCGCCCGCCGATCGCCTGGCCGAACTCGCCGTTTGACGCAGGACGCCGCGCCATGCCCCCACCTCATTTGCTGGATGCGCTGCGCGATCGGGTGCTGCTGTGCGACGGCGCGATGGGCACGCGGGCGCAGGCGGCCAACCTGGACGTGGAGCGCGACTACTGGGGCCAGGAGAACTGCACCGACGTGTTGACCCTGTCGCGCCCCGACCTGGTGCGCGAGATCCACCGAGGCTATTTCGAAGCCGGTGCCGACATGGTGGAGACCAACAGCTTCGGCGCCTCGCCGGTGACGCTGGGCGAGTTCGGCCTGGCCGAGCGCTGCTTCGAGATCAACCGCCGGGCCGGCGAGTTGGCGCGCGAGGCGGCAGAGAGTTTCGCCGACAGGCGCCATCGCTGGGTGCTCGGTAGCGTCGGGCCGGGCACCAAGCTGCCGACGCTCGGCAACATCGCCTATGACGCGCTGGAGGCGGCCCTCGCCGAGCAATGCCGCGGCCTGATCGCCGGCGGGGTGGACGCGATCCTGATCGAGACCTGCCAGGACACGTTGCAGATCAAGGCCGCCGTCAACGGCGCCAAGCGCGCCCGCGCCGAAGCCGGCACGGAGACGCCGATCTTCGTTCAGGTCACGGTCGAAACCACGGGCAGCCTCCTCGTCGGCCCGGACATCGCCGCCGCCGCCACCGTCATCCACGCGCTCGATGTGCCGCTGATGGGCCTCAACTGCGCCACAGGCCCCCAGGAAATGGCCGAGCATATCGGCTGGCTTTCGCGCAACTGGCCGCGCCTGATCTCGGTGCAGCCGAACGCGGGCCTGCCCGAGCTCGTGGACGGCAAGCCCCACTACCCGCTCGCCGCCGCCGACCTCGCAACCTGGCTCGAGCGCTATGTCGCCGAGGACGGCGTCAACCTCATCGGCGGCTGCTGCGGCACCTCCATCCCCCACATCGAAGCGCTCGACGCGATGCTCCGCCGCCTCGGCGAGCCGCGCCCCGCGCCCGTGCCGCGCCAATCCGTCTGGCTCCCCGCCGTCACCAGCCTCTACGGCCAGGTCACGTTGCGCCAGGAGAACAGTTTTTTCTCGATCGGCGAGCGCTGCAACGCCAACGGCTCAAAGCGCTTTCGCGAGCTGCAGGAAAAGCACGACTGGGACGGCGCGCTCGTCATGGCGCGCGAGCAGGTCGCCGAAGGCTCGAACGCGCTCGATGTCTGCACCGCCTTCGTCGGCCGCGACGAGCTCTCCGAAATGAACGCCGTCGTCCAGCGCCTCAATGCCGGCGTCAATGCGCCTCTCGTCATCGACTCCACCGAAACCCGCGTGATGGAAAGCGCGCTCAAGCTCATCGGCGGCAAGCCGATCCTCAATTCGATCAATTTCGAGGACGGGGAGAAGCACGCGTCCGACCGCCTCGCCCTCGCGCGCCGCTTCGGCACCGCCGTGATCGCGCTCACCATCGACGAGGAGGGCATGGCGAAAACGCCCGAGCGCAAGCTCGCGATCGCCCGCCGCCTGGTCGATTTCGCCGCCTCCCGCCACGGCCTGGCCCCCTCCGATCTCCTGATCGACCCGCTCACCTTCACCATCGCCACCGGCAACGAGGAAGACCGCAAGCTCGGCCTCTGGACGCTCGAAGGCATCCGCATGATCCGCGAGGCCCTGCCCGAGGTGCAGATCGTGCTCGGCCTCTCCAACATCAGCTTCGGCCTCAACCCCGCCGCCCGCGCCGTCCTCAACTCCGTCTTCCTCGATCACGCCTTGCGCGCCGGCATGACCGCCGCAATCGTCCATGTGAGCCGTCTCCGCCCGCTGCACGAGATCCCGCCCGACGAAGCGAAGGCCGCCGAGGACCTCATCCTCGACCGCCGCCGCGAGGGCTACGATCCGCTCGCCCGCCTGCTCGAGCTCTTCGCCGACCGCAAGGCCGCCTCCGCCACCGAGCGCAAGCGCGCCGAAACGCCCGAGGAACGGCTCAAGGAGCGCATCGTCGCCGGCGACCGCAAGGGCCTCGCCGAGGATCTCGACGCGGCGCTGAAATCCCATTCCGCCCTCGACATCATCAACAAGATCCTTCTCGACGGCATGAAAATCGTGGGCGAGCTCTTCGGCGCCGGGCGCATGCAGCTCCCTTTCGTGCTTCAAAGTGCTGAGACGATGAAATCCGCCGTCGCCTATCTCGAGCCCTTCATGGAGCGCGTAGAGGGGCGGGAGAAAGGCACCATCGTGCTCGCCACCGTGAAGGGCGACGTGCACGATATCGGCAAGAACCTGGTCGACATCATCCTCACCAACAACGGCTACCGCGTCGTCAATCTCGGCATCAAGGTGCCGCTCACCGACATGCTCGCCGCCGCCGCCCAGCACCGCGCGCACGCCATCGGCATGTCCGGCCTGCTCGTCAAATCCACCGTCGTCATGCGCGAAAACCTCGAGGAGATGTCGCGCCAGGGACTCGAAATCCCGGTCCTGCTCGGCGGCGCCGCGCTCACCCGCCGCTATGTCGAGGAGGATTGCGTCGCCTCCTACGCCTCCGGCCGCGTCGCCTACGCGCGCGACGCCTTCGACGGGCTCTCGCTCATGGAGAAGGTCACCGGCAACGCGTTCGACGACTATCTCGCCGCCGTCGCCGCCCGCCGCACCACCCGCGGCCGCAGCAACGCCCGCACGCTCGGCGAAGCCGATCCGCGCGCCTTCCGCCCCGTCGATCTCGGCAAGGTCCAGTCGCGCCGCCGCCGCCTCACCGCGGACTCACCCCCGCCCACGCCGCCCTTCTGGGGCCCCCGCACGATCGAGGCCGATCCGCGCGCGCTCGTCCCCTTCATCAATGAACGGAGCCTCTATCAGTTCCAGTGGGGCTTCCGGAAACAGGGCCGCTCGCTTGAGGATTTCCTGGGCTGGGCGCGCCAGGAGCTGCGCCCCGTGCTGAAGCGCATGCTCTCGCTCTGCGAGCAGGAAAAAATCCTCAGCCCCCGCGCCACCTACGGCTACTGGCACGCGGCCGGCCAGGGCAACGACCTCATCCTCTTCGACCGGGACGGCACGACCGAGCTCTGCCGCTTCACCCTCCCCCGTCAGCCGCGCGAGGACGGCGAATGCATCGCCGACTTCGTCCGCGACATCGAAGACGAAGGGCGCGACGTCATCGGCCTGCAGGTCGTCACCATCGGCGCCCGCGCCTCCGAGTTCGCCCGCGCCTGGTTCGAGGAAAACCGCTACCAGGACTATCTCTATCTCCACGGCCTCTCGGTCGAAATGGCCGAGGCGATGGCCGAGTACGTGCACAAGCGCATCCGCGCCGAGCTCGGCTTCGGCCCCGAGGACAACCGCGACATGGAAAAAATGCTCGCCCAGGGCTACCGCGGCAGCCGCTACTCCTTCGGCTATCCCGCCTGCCCGAAGCTCGAGGACCAGGTCCCGCTCCTCAGGCTCCTCGAAGCCGACCGCATCTCCGTCACCCTCTCGGACGAATTCCAGCTCGAGCCCGAGCAATCGACGAGCGCGCTCGTCATCCTCAACCCGCACGCCAAATATTTCACGGTCTAGAGAGTGTCGGGCACCCTCGTGAAGCATTGAAGAGAAGGGAAAGAATCTTCTTTTTCTGAAGAAAAAGAAGCAAAAAGACTTTTCTCCGTTTTCCGGACCAGGCCGCGCCTCCGGCTCGGCCCTCGGAAACCATCCTCCTTAGAGTGTTTTCCGGATCATCTCCTTGCAGCTTCGGATCGAAGCCTCGTCCCGCCGATAGAACGTCCATTGCTTCACACGCTTCGCCCGCACCAGGCCCGCCGCGCGCAGCACGCGCATATGCTCGGAAAGCGTCGCCTGGCTCACGCCGAGCTTGTCCGCGATCAGCACCGCGCAAACCCCGTCGCGCACCAGATCACCATCCACCTGGGGCGGAAAATGCGCACGCGGATCGCGAAGCCAGCCCAGGATCATGAGCCGCTTCTCGCTCGCCAGCGCACGAAAAATCGTTGCGGTCGGCATTCAGGGACTTTGCCAAATCCCGAATTCGTGTCAATCCTCCCCGCGGATCGGCGGCAAGCCCGCCCAAGGAGGAGACGATGCTCACCCAGCCCCCCATCGACCGCGACCGCATCGCCGCCACCGAGCGCCTGATCCGCCCTTATATCCGCCGCACGCCCATCATCGAAGCCGCCGCCGCCGATTTCGGCCTCGCCGGCGCGCCCATCCTCTTCAAGCTCGAATGCCTCCAGCACACCGGCTCCTTCAAGCCGCGCGGCGCCTTCGCCAATCTCCTCTCGCACGCCATCCCGCCCGCCGGCGTGGTCGCGGCCTCCGGCGGCAATCACGGCGCGGCCGTCGCCTTCGCGGCCCTTCGCCTCGGCGTGCCCGCCGCCATCTTCGTCCCCTCCGTCACCTCGCCCGCCAAGCTCGCGCGCATCCGCGCCTACGGCGCCGAGCTCGTCATCGCCGGAGACCGCTACGCGGACGCGCTCGCCGCGAGCGAGGCGCGCGTCGCCGCAACCGGCGCGCTCGCCGTCCACGCCTACGATGCTCCGGAAACCCTCCTCGGCCAGGGCAGCATCGGGCTCGAGCTCGAGGAAGACGCGCCCGGCATCGAAACCCTGCTCGTCGCCGTGGGCGGCGGCGGGCTCATCGGCGGAATCACGGCCTGGTACGCGGGAAAAATCCGCATCATCGCCGTCGAATCGGACGGCGCGCCCACCCTCGCCCGCGCCCTCGAAGCCGGCCACCCCACCGATGCGCCCGCCGGCGGCATCGCCGTGGACAGCCTCGCCCCCCGCAAGGTCGGAAGCCTCATGTTCCCGATCGCGCGATCTTATCTCGATTCCCGCGTCATCCTCGTCACCGACGACGAAATCCGCCGCGCCCAATCGCTCCTCTGGGGCGTGCTCCGCATCGCAACCGAACCGGGCGGGGCAGCCGCCTTCGCCGCCCTCCTCTCCGGCCGCTGCAAACCCGCGCCCTCCGAGCGCATCGCCGTCCTCGTCTGCGGCGCCAACACCGCGGACGTGCATCTCGGCAATCCATAAAAGACCGCGATCACCCTCCCGGCCGCGCATCGAGATGGCAGGCCACCCACTGCGCGTCCCCAACCGGCCGCAACTCGGGCTCCTCGCTCCGGCAACGCGCGAACGCATGCGGGCAGCGGGTGTGGAAACGGCACCCCGTCGGCAGATTGACCGGGCTCGGCACATCGCCCTTCAGGATCGTCCGCCGCCTTCTCGCCGCCGGGTCCGGCACCGGCACGGCCGAAAGCAGCGCCTGCGTATAGGGGTGCCAGGCCCTGGCGAACAGGCTCCGCCGGTCCGCCGCCTCGACGATGCGGCCGAGATACATCACCGCCACGCGGTGCGTGAGATGCTCGACGATCGCAAGATCATGGGTGATGAAAAGCAGCGAAAGCCCGAGCTCGTCCTGCAGGTCCGAAAGCAAGTTGACGATCTGCGCCTTCACCGAAACATCGAGCGCCGAGACCGCCTCGTCGCAAATGATCACCTCGGGCTCGGTCGCGAGCGCGCGCGCAATCCCGATCCGCTGCCGCTGCCCGCCCGAGAACTCGTGCGGAAAGCGCCCCGCCGCATCGGCCGGCAGCCGCACCTTCTCCAGAAGCCCCGCGATCCTCTCCGCAAGCTCGCCCCGCGTGCGCGCCAGCGTGAAATTGGCGATCGGCTCGGCCAGAATCTCGCGCACGCTGAGCCGCGGATTGAGGCTGCTGAACGGGTCCTGGAACACGACCTGCATCCGCCGCCGGAGCGGGCGCAGCCTTCCCGCCGGAAGATTGTCGATCCTCACGCCATCGAGCCGCACCTCGCCCGCGGTCGGCCTGGTCAGGCCAAGAATCGTCCGCCCCACCGTCGATTTTCCGCAGCCGGACTCCCCCACCAAAGAAAGCGTCTCGCCGCGCCCGATCGCGAAGCTCACGCCATCGACCGCATGCACCCGCGCCGCGGCCTGCGCGGGATAGCGCCGCGGCAGCGGAAAATATTTCTTGAGCTCCCTTACCTCGATCACCGGCACCGCCCCGCTCATCACGCAACCCCCGCATGATGGCAGGCCGCCGCATGCCCGGCCGCGCGCGCGAACAGTGAAGGGGCGACACGCCGGCAAATCTCGGTGGCCCGCCCGCAGCGCGGGGCGAACGCGCAGCCCACGATCGGCTTGCGCAGATCCGGCACCTGGCCTGGAATTTCCGCAAGCCGCCCGCGCGCTCCGTCCGCCACCTCCCCAAGCCGCGGCACCGCGCCCAGAAGCCCTTGGGTGTAAGGGTGCAGCGGCCCGGCGAAAATCGCCGCCGTCGGACCCTCCTCCACCGTCCGCCCGGCATAGAGCACCGCAACCCTTCCCGCCATCTCGGCCACCACGCCCAGATCATGCGTGATCAGCATGATCGCGGCCCCCACCCGCGCCTTGAGATCGCGCATCAAATCCAGAATCTGCGCCTGAATCGTCACATCCAGCGCCGTCGTCGGCTCATCCGCGATCAGAAGCTTCGGGTTGCACGCCAGCGCCATCGCAATCATCACCCGCTGGCGCATCCCGCCCGAAAGCTGGTGCGGAAACTCGCGCAATCTCCGTTCCGGCTCCGGAATACCAACCAGCGCCAGCATCTCCCCGGCCCGCGCCAGCGCCGCCCGGTTCGAGAGCCCCTGATGCAGCCGCAGCGTCTCGCCGATCTGCCGCCCCACGCTCAGCACCGGGTTGAGGCTGCTCATCGGCTCCTGGAAGATCATGCTGATCTCGTTGCCGCGGATCTTCCGCATCTCGCCTTCGGAAAGCCGGAGCAGGTCGCGCCCGTCGAAACGCACCGCCCCCGCAATCCTCGCCGGCGGCTCGGGCACCAGCCGCAGAATGGACATCGCCGTCACGGACTTGCCGCAGCCCGATTCCCCCACCACCGCCAGCGTCTCGCCCGCCTCGATCGTGAGCGAAACGCCCTGCACCGCGCGCACCACCCCCTCGCCCGCGCGGAAATGCGTCTGCAGCCGCTCGACCTCGAGCAACGCCATCAGCCTGTCCCGCTCACGCTCTCCGCCCGCCCTGCCGCGGGTCGAGCGCATCGCGCATCCCATCGCCGAGAAGGTTGACCGCGAGCACCGTCACCGAAAGGAAAATCGCGGGAATGAACACGATGAACGGCTTCACCTGCCAGAGCGCGCGCCCCTCGGCCATGATGTTGCCCCAGCTCGGCACCACCGGCGGCGTGCCCGCGCCGATGAAATCGAGGATCGCCTCGATGATCATCGCGGAAGCGCAGACATAGGTCGCCTGCACGATCACCGGCGCCAGCGTGTTCGGCACGATATGCCGCCAGATCAGCCGCGGCGTGCGCGTGCCCGCGGCAATCGCCGCCTCCACGAACGGCTGCTCGCGCAGCCCCAGAACCATCCCCCGCACCAGCCGCGCCACCTGCGGAATCTGCGAAACCGTGATCGCGATGATGACATTCCCCACCGAGCCCTGCGTCAGCGCCATCAGCGCAATCGCAAGCAGAATCGCCGGAATCGCCATCACCCCGTCCATGATGCGCATCAGCACCGGATCGAGCGGGCGGATGAACCCCGAAACGAGCCCGATCGCCATCCCGCCCACGGAGGAAAGCGCCGCCACCGCAAACCCGACCACGAGCGAAACCCGCGCCCCATAAAGCACGCGCGAATAGATGTCCCGCCCCAGCATGTCGGTGCCGAACCAATGCCCCGCCGAGGGCCCGATCAGCATGTTCGCCGGATCGAGCGCCTCGGGATCGACCGTCCCGAGCCACGGCGCCGCAATCGCCAGAAACGTCATCACCGCGATCAGCGCGCCCCCGATCGCAATCCCCGGATGGCGCAGCGCAAGGCCCACAATGCGCCCATGCGAAGCCGGCGCCGGCAGAATCTCGGGCAGCGCCTCCGCTTCCTCGGGCAGCGTGATCTCGCTCACAACCGGATCCTCGGGTCGAAAACGCTGTAGAGCAGATCAACGATCAGATTGACGAGCACATAGGCGAAGCTGAACAGCAGCACCACGCCCTGAATGACGGGGTAATCGCGCTCCAGAATCGCATTCACGGTGAGCGTCCCAAGCCCCGGAATCGCGAACACCGTCTCCGTCACCACCGTCCCGCCGATCAGCAGCGCAACGCCGAGCCCCACCACCGTCACCACCGGGTTGGCGGCGTTCTTGAGCGCATGCACGAACAGCACACCCCCCTGCCCCACGCCTTTTGCGCGCGCCGTGCGCACATAATCCTGCGCCAGCACCTCCAGCATCGCCGCCCGCGTGATGCGCGCAAGCAAGGCAACATAAATCGCGCCAAGCGCCAGCGAAGGCAAAATGAGGCAGCGAAGAAACGGCCAGAACCCCTCGCTCAGCGGCGCATATCCCTGCACCGGCAGCAGCTGCAGCCTGAGCCCGAACACATAAGCAAGCAGATAGGCGATCACGAACACCGGCACCGAAAAACCCAGCACCGCAAAAACCATGATCGCACGGTCGATCCATCTCCCCTGCTTCCATGCCGCTATCACACCAAGCGGCACCGCAACCGCAATCGCAATCAGCATGGTGAGAATCATCAGCGCGAAAGTGGGCGCGAAATGCTGGGCAATCATCTGCCGCACCGGCTGTCCGGTGAAAACGGAGGTGCCGAGATTCCCATGCACCACCTGCCACAGCCAATGACCGAACCGCACCAGATAAGGCTGATCGAGCCCGAGCGAAGCACGGATCTTCGCAATCTGCTCGGTCGTCGCCTGATCGCCGGCAATGATCGCCGCCGGATCGCCCGGCGCAAGATAAAGAAGGGAAAAAACCGTGAGCGCCACAATCCCCATCACCGGAATCGTCGCAAGCACACGCCTCACAACATAAAAAAGCATCAGATTTTAGGTGCTAGCCAACTCAGAGGCTTCGGCAGGGGCTCCGCCCCTGCACCCCGCCAGGGCCTGGGGCCCTGGACCCCCCAACTTTTCCCGCCGCCCAGGCGGTGCCGGCTCCCGAGCTGGCGGTGAGGGTGGCCCCGTTCCGCGCCGACAATTGCGCCCAAGGCAAAAGCGCCGGGCGGCAGCCATCGTCCTTGAGCCGCGCAGCGCTTCCGGGGGCCTGGGGCCTCAAGGCCCCAGCGGGGTCCAGGGGCAGGGCCCCTGGCCTTAGCCCTGGCCTTGGCAGAGCCCCAATCCCCCGCCTTCGCCCAAGCCTCCCGGCTCACACCCGCCGCACGTTCCACGGGTAGGGCGAGGCGCCGTCGATCACGCCGGTCAGTGTGTTGCGGTAGGCGGTGCGGATATAGAACTGTCCGAGCGGCACGGTCGGCACATCGTGGAAGGCGAGCACCTGCATTTTCGCCGCGATGGCCTTGCGTGTCGCGTCGTCCGGCGCCGAGAGCCAGCTCGAATTGAGCGCCATCATTTCGTCGCTCTTGTACCAGCCGAACCAGCCTTTCAGTCCCTGGCCGAGGATGATGGGGTTCACGGCGGGGTTGTAGAGCGAGATCCCTTCCCACCAGGTATGGAAGATCGACCATCCGCCCTGGTCGATCGGTTTTTTCACCGCGCGTCTCTGCACCACCGTGCCCCAGTCGGTCTCGACCAGCTGCACGTTGAGCCCGAGCTTTTTCAGCGTGGCGTAGGTGATTTCGCCGAAGGGCTGGATCGAGGGGAAGTCGGTCGGGTTGATGATGACGATTTTTTCCCCGCCGTATTTCGCAGCCTCGATCAGCTTTTTCGCCGCTTCGATATCGGCGCCCTTGCCCATCGGGTCGGGGTTGGGCGGAATGCCGTAGGTGGTGCCGATCGGGAAGAAGGAGTGGCAGATCGTGAAGTTCTTCGGATTGTTCGCGGTCACCGCGCGCATATAGGCGGACTGGTCGACCGAGAGCATCACCGCCTGGCGCATCAGCACGTTGTCGAACGGCGGATAGAGCGAGTTGAAGCGCAGGCAGCCCATATAGCCGGTCGGGTTGCCCGCGCCGATCACGATATCCTTGTTCGTCGCCAGGAGCGGGATGAGGTTCGGCAGCACGAGCTCCCACCAGTCCACCTCGCCCGATTGCAGCGCCGCCGCCGCCGTGCCGGCATCGGAGATCACGTGCCATTCGATGCGGTCGAAATTGACGATCTTCGCCCCCGATGCCCAGCTCGGCGTTTCCGAGCGCGGCACGTAGCCATCGAACTTCGAAAAGACCGCGCGGCTGCCTGAGACATATTCGGATGCCTCGAACTTGCAGGGGCCGGAGCCGATCACCTGGTCGATGGTGATCGCCTTCGCCGCCGGCTGGGAGGCGATATGCTCGGGCATGATCACCGGCACGTTGGAGGCCGGCTTGGCGAGTGCGGCGTTGAGCAGCGGGAACGGCTTCTTGAGCCGCACCTCGAACACCTTGTCGCTCTTCGCCACGTAGCTGTCGACCGCGTCGGCAAGGTCCTCGCCGAACGGATCGACGCTCGCCCAGCGCTTGATGGAGGCGATGCAGTCCGCCGCGCGCACCGGGCTTCCGTCATGGAATTTCAGCCCGTCGCGCAGTGTGATGGTCCAGGTCCGTTGATCGCTCGAAACCGTGTGCCCTGCCGCCATCTGCGGGTGCGGCACCAGCTTCTCGTCCACCGCGTAGAGCGTGTCCCACACGTAATAGGCGTAGTTCTGCGTCACCGCCGCGGTGGTGGTGATCGGATCGAGCAGGGTCAGGTTGGCCTGCGGGATGAATTTCAGCACGCTCGTCCCGGCGGAGATCGCCGGGCGGGGCAGTGCCGCGGCCGCGGCCATGCCTCCAGCCGCGCCCAGAAGGGTGCGCCGTTTCATCATAGTCTTCGCCTCCGTAGGATTTTTCGCTCTCCCGGTCTCACGGTAAGGGAAGCCCCGAGGCCCGGCAAGCGGGAATGCGCCCCCGATCTCACGCGGGCAAAGGCGGTGCCATCCCGTCGGGCAGCGTCGCGCCGAAGGCGTTGAGCGTCATCGCCACCATCGTGTAGTAGCCGACCAGCCCGACGAGCTCGACCATGCCGCGCTCGCCGAAGCGCGCGAGCCCGCGCCGGAACAGCGCCTCGTCGATCCCGTGCGTCTTCGTCAGCGAAACGGCGAGCGCGTAGGTCAGCGCCTCGTCGTCGTCGGCGAACGCGGGCTCGCCGCGCGCCGCGATCGCGTCCGCGATTGCGGGCTCTAGCCCCGCCTTCTCGGCGAGCGGGCGGTGCATGTACCACTCGTACTGCGCCGTGCTCGCCCGCGCCGTCACCAGGATCGCAAGCTCGCGCAGCTTCGGCGCCAGCCCGGATTCGAAGCGCAGGAACGCGCCCAGCCTCTGCGCGGGGTCGGCGAGCCCGGGGCTTTTGAGCCAGAACGGCACCGGCCCGCGCACGCCTCCGCGCGGCCCCGCGATCACCGCGTCATAGACCCGCTTCTGCTCTTCATCGAGCTTTTCGACCTCGATCGGCGCCAACCGGCTCATGCCCG
>JASHRV010000371.1 GCA_030037175.1 Acetobacteraceae bacterium | reverse complement strand
GTGGTGGTCGAGAATGCGCGCATCCTCAACCCCGCCGGCCTGCGCATGCCGGATGAGTTCGTCCGCCACAAGCTCCTCGATGCCGTGGGCGATCTCTCGCTTGCCGGCCTTCCCATCCGAGGCCGCTTCCGCGCCCACCGCTCCGGCCACACCCTCAACCGCCGCCTCCTCGATCAGCTCTTCGCGAGCCCCGATGCCTACCGCATCGGCCCGGCCGTTCCCTCGCTCGAGACCATCCTCGCCGCCGCCTGACGGTCTGCCCGTTCAGCACGGCGTCGAAAAAGCCCAGGGGCGCACTCCACACCGGGTTCCTATCGCGCCGGCACGATGGAGCCTCACCGCCACCCCCACCCCCAGTCCCATGGGGGCCTTGAGGCCCCAATAGCGGCTTACGCGGCACATTCCTCACGACCCTGCCGGAGCGCTCTCCGGTTCCTCCGCCTCACGGAAACCACTTTTTTCCTCCGTCGTGTCGGCCATCCTCGCGTGGTCAGCCGATGCCATCCGATCGTGATCGGCTGGAGAACGCATCATGAACAAGATCCGGGTTGTGGCCATGGGCCGGATCACATCCCCGGTCAGGGTGGACAACGGAAATCAAGGCTATGGCTGCGAAGCGCGTGATCGACGGTGTGCATGTCGTCCCGATGGGGATGGCAAACGCCTTCCTGATCGAGGGTGACGACGGGTTGACGCTGATCGACGCCGGCTACCCGAAAAAAGAGGCGGCGGTGTTCGGGGCGATCCGCGGGCTAGGACGGTCGCCGGATCAGCTCAGGCACCTGGTTTTCACTCACGGCCATCCGGATCATATCGGAAGCGCCGCTGCGATCGTGCGGGAAACCCGCGCGAGGACCTACATGCACCCGCTCGATATCCCCATGGCCGAGAGCGGAGGCCCTTTCCGGCCCATGCGGCCGGCACCGGGCCTGTTGGGGCAAGTCATGTGCAGGCTGTTCTTCCATCCCGACGAGCGACTGGAGCCGGTCGCCATCGACCTGCCTTTGACCGATGGCGAAACGCTGCCCATCGCCGGCGGGATCGAAGTCATTCATGCTCCGGGCCATTGCGCGGGGCAGGTCGCGCTGCTGTGGCGTCCGGGACGCATGCTGTTCGCCGGCGATGTGTGCACGAACCTCATGGGCCTCGGCGATCCCGTCGGCTTCGAGAGCCTGGAGGACGGCCGCGCGAGCCAGCGCAAGCTTGCCGGTCTTTCGTTCGATGCTGCGGGCTTCGGCCATGGAAAGCCGATCCCGCGCGACGCGTCGGCGCGGTTCCGCAATAGGTGGGGCCACAGGCCGGATTCATAACGCCTTGCGCTTGGCTCTAGCGCGCGGGTGCCATCCTTCCCATAGCCCGTGCCTGCGGCAAAGCTCGTGCCGCAGTGCGAGACCATGCGGCCCCCCCAGCCTGCCCGGGAAAATCCCCCGGCCCGCCGCGCGCCCGCAGCGGACCCGGTCCGCTGCGGGCGCGCGTCGGGCCGGGGCCAACAGCAAATTATCCCTTGATGAACGCGAGCAGATCGGCGTTGAACGCATCCGCATGGGTCTGCGCAAGCCCGTGCGGCGCGCCCGGATAAACCTTCAGCGCCGCGCCCTTCACGATCTTGACGGTCAGCAGCGAGGCATCCGCGATCGGAACGATCTGGTCGTCATCGCCCTGCGCAACCAGCGTCGGCACGTCGATCTTCTTCAGATCCTCGGTGAAATCGGTCTCCGAGAACTGCTTGATGCAGTCGTACACGGCCTTGATCCCGGCCACCATTCCCTGCAGCCAGAACGAGTCCCGCAAGCCCTCCGAGATCTTCGCCCCCGCGCGGTTGAAGCCGTAGAAGGGCAGGGAAAGATCCTTGAAGAACTGCGAGCGGTCCTTGAGCACGCCGGCGCGGATCTCGTCGAACACCGCGATCGGCAGCCCGCCCGGATTCGCCTCCGTCTTCAGCATCAGCGGCGGCACCGAGCTCAGCAGAACCGCTTTCGCGACGCGCCCCGATCCGTGCCGGCCGATATAGCGCGCCACCTCGCCCCCGCCCGTCGAATGCCCGACATGGATCGCATCCTTCAGATCGAGCGCCGTGACGAGTGCTGCGAGATCGTCGGCATAGGTGTCCATGTCGTTGCCGGACCAGGTCTGGGCGGAGCGCCCATGCCCGCGCCGGTCGTGGGCGATGACGCGGTATCCGCGCTCGCCCAGGAATATCATCTGCTGGTCCCAGGCATCGGCGCTGAGCGGCCAGCCATGGCTGAAGACGACCGGCTGGCCCGTGCCCCAGTCCTTGTAGAAGATTTCGGTGCCGTCCTTGGTGGTGATGGTGCTCATCGGAAAGCTCCTGATTCAAAACGATATTTGGTCCGCGCTATTTAATCGCGCGCGATCTTGATGCCCCAGGCTCACCATCGCTGTCAATCGCTTGCAATTGAATCGCACACGACTATATTGCATGCCCTGTTTTTCTCGGACTTTCACCGTGACGACCGACGACCCGCTCGCGCTCGACCATTTCCTCTGCTTTGCCGTCTATTCGGTGAGCCACGCGTTCACCCGCGTCTATAAACCGCTGCTTGATCGGCTCGGCCTCACCTACACGCAATATCTCGCGATGGCCGTCCTTTGGGAGCGGGACGACCAGACCGTGGGCAGCATCGGCGAGAGATTGCATCTCGAATCGAGCACGCTCACCCCGCTCCTCAAGCGCCTCGAGCAGAGCGGCTATGTCGCGCGCGCGCGCGATCCCGCCGATGAGCGCCAGGTGCGCCTCAGCCTCACCGCCTCGGGCAGATCCTTGAAGGCGAAGGCCGCGCATATTCCCGCCTGCATCCTCAAAGCCACGGGCCTCAGCCTGCGCGAGCTTTCTCGCGTCAAGGCGGATCTCGAAAAACTCCGCCATGCCCTCGAATGTTACGAAGGGAAATAGCGCTCAGCCGCGGCTCCCTCTTCCCGCGCGCATGAACGGCCTCGGCGCCGGCCCCTTGCCGGCGGCGATCTCTTCCATCGATCGCCCGGACGCCACCGACCGGTCCTCCGCCAGAATGGCCCCGCCATCTCCCTCGCGCGCGTATCCGTCCCGATGCTTGATGAGCAGCCAGTTCGTCCGTCGCCCCCCGAAGCGATCGTGCTTCATCCGCACCAGAACCCAGCTTCCGTGCAAACGCTCGCCATCCAGAACGAATTTCAGGTCGCCGGCGGCCAACGCTTCCTCGGGCCTCGCCTCGCCCTCCGGTTCCCAATAGCCGCGGTCCCACAGCAGCACCGTCCCGCCGCCATACTCACCCTTCGGAATCGCCCCCTCGAAATCTCCGTAATCCAGGGGATGATCTTCCACCGCCACCGCAAGCCGCTTGTCGTGAGGATCAAGCGAAGGCCCGCGGGTCACCGCCCAGGACTTGAAAACACCATCGAGCTCCAAACGAAAATCATAGTGCAGCCGCGTCGCCGCGTGCTTCTGAATGACGAAACGCCGCCGGTTCCCGCCCGCAACCTCACCTTCACCGCTCGGCTCGGCCGTCCTCGTGAAATCCCGCTTGGCCCGATAGACCGAAAGCTTCGCCTTCACCCCCATCCAAATCACCTCCGATACGTCCAGCGGGCAGAGCCCCCGACCAGGAGCGAAGTCCTTACCTACGGCCTCAGCACGATCTTCGCCGCCGCAACGCGTCCGCCATCGAGGTCCGCGAACGCCCGCGCGCCTTCCGCGAGCCCGCGTTCCTCGATCCATCCGAGCGGCCCGAGCGCGCCCGCCCCCAACGCCGCCACCGTTTCGGCGAAATCGACCGGCGTATAGCAATAGCTCCCCAGGAACGTGATCTCCTGCAGCGTGATCCGCCGCACATCGAGCCCGCCCGCCCCCAGCAGCAGCCCGATATGCACGATGACCCCGCCCGGCGCCGCCATCCGGCACGAAGCCGCCCGTGTCGCCTCCGCCCCCACCGCGTCGATCACGAGATCGGCCGTCCCCGCCTCCGGCTCGCCCGTCCCGCCCGGCGCGTAGGGCCGAAGCGGCCCCGCCGCCGCCGCCGTCTCGCGCCGCATCGGGTTCGTCTCCGCCACCGCCACGCCCCGCGCGCCGAAATGCGCGAGCACCAGCGCCGCCGCGAGCCCGATCGCCCCGCCCCCCAGCACGACACACCGCGCGGCCGCCACCGGCCGCACCAGCCTCCCCGTGCCGATC
>JASHRV010000370.1 GCA_030037175.1 Acetobacteraceae bacterium | reverse complement strand
TCCGCCCGACGTGCACAGCCTGGCCGCCGGCGCGGGCGATGCGGGCGCCACGTCGTTGCCGGCGGGCGCGGGCGAAGGGCGGACCGATTTCGGGTTCTCGCATTATGGCGGGCCCTGCCCGCCGGTGGGCGATCCGGCGCATCATTACGAGATCACGGTCTATGCGGTGAAGGTCGCGAAGCTGCCGCTTGACGCGGAGGCGTCGGGCGCGACAGTAGGCTTCGTTCTGCACTTCAATACGCTCGCGACCGCGCGGCTGGTCGGCCGTTACGGCCGGCCGCAGTGACGGGCGCCGAACCCCGGAGAGTGATCAGATGGCGAGCACCAAGGAACTCAAGGCGAGGCAGGCGGCACCGCTGGCGACACCGGGCGGGCTCGGCGAGAACGCGGTCAAGGATATCTCGGCGGCGATGAACGCGCTGCTTGCCGACATGTTCGCGCTTTACGTCAAGACGAAGAATTTTCACTGGCACGTGTCGGGGCCGCATTTCCGCGACTATCATTTGTTGCTCGACGAGCAGGGCGGGCAGATCTTCGCCACCACGGACGACATTGCCGAGCGGGTGCGCAAGATCGGCGGCACGACGCTGCGCTCGATCGGCCATATCTCACGGTTGCAGCGCGTTGCCGACAATGACGCGAACTATGTGACGGCAAAGGACATGCTGGCCGAGCTCAAGGAGGACAACGAGCAGCTCGTGCAGCATTTGCGCAGCACGCACGGGGTTTGCGACGAGCATGGGGACGTTGCGAGCGCGAGCCTGATCGAGACCTGGATCGACGAGGCCGAGCGGCGGGTCTGGTTCCTCTTCGAGGCCGGGCGGCACGGCGAGGAGGGCTGAGCCGCGCGGCGGCCCCTGGGCGGCGCCAAGGCGCTGCTGAGGGGCTGCCGAGGGGAATTGATCAGGATCAAGGCGTCCCTGCCCGCCGAAACGAAAATGCCGGGAGACGAGATCGATATGGCTTCCGGCGGATCAGCGACGCGATCCGCCAAAACCCAAGCGGAAGCCATGAAATTGATCGTCAGGCGATAACCCGGGGCGCGGCGGCGCGAAGCCGTCGCATCTCGGCCCGGTACGGGTGGAGGGAAACCGGATCATGAACGACGATCTGTTGTTGCAACAACGCGTGCTCGATGAGCTCGAGTTCGAGCCGAGCGTCGCGGCGGCGCATATCGGCGTGAGCGCGCGCGCGGGCGTGGTGACGCTCACGGGCCATGTCGGGAGCTATACGGAGAAATACGCGGCCGAGCGCGCCGCGCGGCGCGTGCGGGGCGTGAAGGCCGTGGCGATGGAGCTCGAGGTGCGGCTGCCCGAGGACCGCAAGGTGGCGGACGACGAGATCGCCGAGCGCGCGGTGCGCATCCTGAACTGGGATGTCGCGGTGCCGGCGGACAAGATCACGGTGCGGGTCGAGCATGGGATGGTGACGCTGGGCGGCGAGGTGGCCTGGCAGTTCCAGCGTAACGCCGCCGAGCAGGATATCCGCAAGCTGAGCGGGGTGCGCGCGGTGATCAACAACATCACCGTGGCGCCGCAGGTTCAGGCGGAGGACGTGCACGCGAAGATCCGCGCAGCACTCGAGCGCAGCGCGGAGGTCGAGGCCAACGGGATCGGCGTGAGCGTGACCGGCGGGAAGGTGACGCTGACCGGCACTGTCGGCGACTGGACCGAGCGCGAGGAGATCGTGCGCGCCGCCTGGGCGGCGCCGGGGGTCACCGAGGTGTACGACGAGCTGGTTGTGGCGGGGACGTGAAGAGAGCGGCGCGGGAGCGTCAGCGCCGGAGGTGGTGACACCGGAGGCGTTTGATCACGCGAGGGAATAAGCGGCGTGAGCGCCGGGCCGCCGACCCCGTTCGGTTGCGGGGGCGTTGCAAGCGAGGCGGGCCCCCGATGGTGTGTCGTGGACAATGGAGGATGGACAATGGCTCAGTTGCCGGTTGAGAAAAAGCAGGCACCGATGGCGCGGACCACGGATCCGTTCGTGACGCTGAGAAGCGAGATGGACCGCCTGTTCGATCGTTTCACGTCCGGGTTCGGCTTTCCTTCGCTGCGCCGGATGCTCGATGTGGAGCCGAGCTTTCCGGCGGCGTGGTCCTTCGGCGATGGCGGGGTGCCCGCGGTCGATGTGACGGAAAGCGCGAGCGCGTACAAGATCACGGCCGAGCTGCCCGGCATGAGCGAGAAGGATGTCGAGGTCTCGCTCACCGAGGACATGCTCACGATCAAGGGCGAGAAGCGCGCCGAGCGCGAGGAGAAGGGCGAGAACCGCTATCTCTCCGAGCGCTCCTACGGGGCGTTCCAGAGGAGCTTCAGCCTGCCGCGCGGGGTTGACCGCGACAAGCTCGCGGCGAGCTTCGCCAACGGCGTTCTGACGGTGACGCTGCCCAAGACGGTGGAGGCGCAGAAGCAGGAGAAGAAGATCGAGGTGAAGGCGGGCTGAATTCGGTAGGGCAAGGGGCTTTGCCCCTTGCTCAATGGACGATGAGCAGCGGCAGAAGGCTCATGCCGACGATATCGCGCGTGGCGCCGCCGAAGAGCGCCTCGCGCCAGGGGGCCTGGCCGTAGGCGCCCATGACGAGCAGGTCCGCCCCTTCCTCGCGGGCGGCCGAGAGAAGCTGGCCGCCGCGGCCGACGGCCGGCACCTTCAGGACGTTGCGCACCTCCGCCTTGACGCCGTGCATGCGGAGATAGGCCTGGATGAAGGGCGCGCTGTTGGCGGCATCGTCGTCGCCGACCGCGATGATGAAGGTCTGGCGCGCCTGGCCCAGGAAGGGCAGCGCGGCGGCGACGGCGCGGACCGCGTGGGCGGAGCCGTTCCAGCCGATGGCGATGGTCTCACCGATGGTGGCGGGCGGCTCGGCCGGGGCGAGGAGCGCGGGACGGCCGGACTGCATCAGGGTCTGCTCGATCGCGTCCGAGTGCGGCTTGTCGACCACGCGGTCGGAGCGGCCGAGCACGACGAGATCGAAGAAGCGGGCGCGGCGGGCGACGACCATGGGCGCGTCCCCGGTTTCGGTGCGCCAGGATACGCTGGGCTTGCCGGGGGGCTCGCCGGGGGGCTTGCCGGGCTCGGGCTCGGCGAGGAGCGGGAGGCCGTGGCGGGAGGCCGTTTCGGAGAAGGAGGCCTTGACCTTCTCGGCCATCTTCGCGGCATTGCCGGTGATCTCGTCGATCCAGCGCCCGTCCACCGGCAGGGCGAAGCCGCTGGCGCCGGCCGAGAGCATCACCTCCTCGACATCGAGCCCGACATGGAGCCCTTCGAGATGGGCGCCGAACTGGCCGGCGAGGCGGCAGGCGAGCTCGAGCGCGCCGTTGCTCGCGGTGCCGCCGCTCAGCCCGACGAGGATGGTCTTGATGGCCATGATGGTCCTCCGCCCTGCGATCGATGGGCATCGTCTCGCAGCCATATCAGCATGTGACGACGAGCCCGTCATGGCCCGGCTCGACCCCCGGGGGGAGCGAGCGCGCGAGAGAGGCGAAGTCCATGTCCGGGCCCATGTGGGTGAGGATCGTGCGGCGCGGGGCGAGGCGGGCGACCCAGGCCAGCACCGTCTCCAGGTTGGCGTGGGTGGTGTGCGGGCCGGAACGCTGGAAGCAGCCGACCATCCAGGTATCGACGCCGGCGAGGGCGGCGAAGGCGGCCTCGTCGAGACCGTGCACGTCGGTCGAATAGGCGAAGTCGCCGACGCGCAGGCCGAGCGTGCGGACGAAGCCGTGGTCCTGATCGAAGAGGCGGACATCCGTCCCCGCGATGCGGACGGTGTCGCCGGGTGCGACCGCGTGGGTCTCGAGGACCGGGCGGAGGAAGCCGCGCCCGTCCCAGGGCTGGAAGACGTAATCGAAGCGGCGGGCGAGCTCCTTCAGCACGTGCGCTTCGGCGTAGGCCGGCAGCGGGCGGCCGGCGATGCGGTTGAGGATGCGCACCTCGTCGAGGCCCGCGATGTGGTCCGCGTGGGCGTGGGTGAAGAGGATCGCGTCCACGCGCGGGACCGCGCAGGCGAGGAGCTGGGCGCGGAGATCGGGCGGCGTGTCGATCAGCAGGCGCGCGCCGGCTTCCGTCTCGATGACGATGCCGGCGCGGGTGCGGTGATTGCGCGGCTCGGCCGGGTCGCAGCCGCCCCAATCGCCGCGCCCGTCCGGCCCGCCGATCAGCGGCACGCCGGCCGAGCCGCCGCTGCCCAGCATCACGATCCTCATGCGGCTTTGCGGAAGAGGCGGCGGAAGTTGGCGCTGGTGAGATCCGCAAGCGCCGCCGGCTCGAGGCCGCGCAGCTGGGCGAGCATTGCCGCCGTGTGGGCGACGAAGGCGGGCTCGTTGCGCTTGCCGCGGAGCGGCACGGGGGCGAGATAGGGCGCGTCCGTTTCCACGAGCACGCGATCGGCGGGAAGATCGCGCGCGATCTCGCGGATTTCCTGCGATTTCGGGAAGGTGAGGATGCCGGAGAAGCTCACATAGCCGCCGCTTGCGATCGCGAATTCGGCGAGGCGGCGGCCGCTCGAGAAGCAGTGGAGCAGGAATGCGAACGGGCCGGCGGTTTCGATCTCGTCGGTGAGCACGCGCTCGACATCCGCATCCGCGCTGCGGGCATGGATGACGAGCGGGATGCCGGCGGCGCGGGCGGCGGCGATATGGATGCGGAAATTCCGTTCCTGGATCTCGGGCGAAGGCTCCTTGTAGAACCAGTCGAGACCGGTTTCGCCGATGCCGATCACTTTGGGATCGGCGGCGAGTGCCACGAGCTCTTCGGGCGTGGGAAGCGGCGCCTCCGCGGCGTGATGGGGGTGAACGCCGATGGTGCACCAGAGATTGGCGTGCGCGCGGGCGCGGAGAAGGATCGCGCGCGACTGCGCCATGGTGGTGCCGATGGTGACGAGCGCGCCGACGCCTGCGGAGGCGGCGCGGGCGAGGATCTCCGGCAGCTCCGCATCGCTGTAATAGTCGAGATGGCAGTGGGAATCGATCAGCATGCGGGCGTGTTTGTCACGCCTCGCGGTGCGTGGCTAGGGCGAACGATCGCGCCCGATCGCGTTCAGCGCGGCGAGCATCGCCTCCGGCAGATCGAGCCCGGCCGCTTCGAGATTCTCGTGCAGATGGGAAAGGGACGAGGTGCCCGGAATGAGCAGGATGTTGGGCGCGCGGCGGAGCAGCCAGGCGAGCGCCGCCTGCATCGGCGTGGCGCCGAGCGTGCTCGCCACGTCCGAAAGGATCGCGGATTGCAGGGGCGTGAAACCGCCGAGAGGAAAGAAGGGCACATATGCGATGCCCATGGCGGCCAGACTGTCGATCAGCGCGTCGTCGTCGCGATGGGCGAGGTTGTAGTGGTTCTGGACCGAGACCACCTCGGCGATGCCGCGCGCCTCCGCGACCTGGGAAGCGGTCGCGTTGCTGATCCCGAGATGGCGGATCAGGCCCTGGCGCTGCAAGTTCGCGAGCACGGTGAAGGGTTCCTCGATCGAACCTTCGCTCGGCGTGTGGATGTTTCCCATCATCCGCAGATTGACCACGTCGAGCGCCGCGACGCCGAGATTGCGCAGATTGTCGTGGACCGCGCGGGTGAGATCCGCCGGCGTGAAGGCCGGAAGCCACGAGGCGTCATCGCCGCGCACGGCGCCGACCTTGGTCACGATGACGAGCTCCTCCGGATAGGGATGAAGCGCCTCGCGGATGAGCCGATTGGTTATGTGCGGGCCGTAGAAGTCACTGGTGTCGATGTGATTGACCCCGCCCGCCACGGCGGCGCGCAGCACGGCGAGCGCGGCCTCGCGGTCTTTCGGCGGACCGAACACGTGCGGCCCGGCGAGCTGCATCGCGCCGTACCCCATGCGGTTCACGACGCGGTTTCCGAGCGGGAAGGTGCCGCCGGCGGGGCGGGTGGCGAGACGGGTCATGGGGGGATCTCCGCTTCTGAGCTGGCCGCGATGTGGACATCGCCCCCCCTGCGCGATAATCCCGTGCAATCGGAACAGGCTGTTCGGTTGAATGCACAATCGCGGCAAGCTGACCGATCTCGTCGCCTTCGCGGCGGTGGCGCGGGCGGGCGGGTTCCGCGAGGGCGCACGCGCGAGCGGCGTCTCAGCCTCAAGCCTGAGCGAGGCGGTGCGACGGCTCGAGACGAGGCTCGGCGTGCGCCTCATCAACCGCACCACGCGCAGCATCGCTCTGACCGAGGCGGGCGCGCGCCTGCTCGAGCGGCTGGAGCCCGCGCTCGGCGAGGTCGAGGCGGCGATGGACGTGGTGAACGCGTTCCGGGACCGGCCGGCGGGGCCGCTCAGGCTCAACGTTCCCGCGACGGTCGCGCGGCTGGTGCTGCCGCCGATCGTCGCATCGTTCCTCAAGCTCTATCCGGATATCCGGCTGGAGGTCGTCGTCGAGGAGAGCTTCGTCGATGTGCTGGCGGCGGGCTGCGATGCGGGCGTGCGTTACGACGAGCGGCTCGAGCAGGACATGATCGCGGTTCCGATCGGTCCACGTGTTCAGCGCTTCGCCACGGCGGCCTCACCCGCCTATCTCGATGCGCGCGGCCGGCCGGAGCATCCGCGCGATCTCCTTTCCCACGCATGCCTGCGCGGCCGGTTCGCGAGTGGCGCTATGCCGGTCTGGGAATTCGAGCGCGACGGCACGGTGGTGCGGGTCGATCCGACGGGGCCGCTCGTGGTGCGGGCCGGCGCGGCGGTGGACCTCGCGGTGAGCGCTGCCGTCGCGGGGCTCGGAATCATCCATCTCTTCGAGGAATGGCTTCGCCCACATCTGCAGAGCGGTGCGCTGGAGCCGGTGCTGGAGCCATGGTGGCAGGAGTTTCCGGGGCCGTTCCTCTACTACCCCGGCCGGCGGCATCTGCCCGCGCCGCTCCGCGCCTTCGTCGATTTCATCAAGGCCAGGACGCCCTCATGAGAAACGGGTCCCGTCAGGGCGCGACGCTGCGGTACACGTACGGGCGGGTGATGTCCGCGTAGGCATTTCGCATCGGCTGGCTGGAGACGATGATCGTGCCGGAAAAAGGCGTGTCCATGTCGAGCATGACGAAGACCGCCGAGGAGATCGAGAGCGCGCAGAGCGCGATCGTCATGAAGACGAAGGTGGTGCGCGGCGCGTTCAGTCCGAAGCAGACGAAGATCACCATCAGCCAGAACACGAGCACGACGAAGAAGGGCATCGAGATCGTCGAGCGCGCCTCCTCGTTGATCGTCCAGCGCGCCTGGTCGAAATTCTCGAAATCGGCAAGGCAGGTGACGCCGAGCCCGTTCTGGATGCCGGTGCCCGGATGGAGCCGGCGGATGTCGAGCCCGATGGCATTGATGATGGCGCCGAGCTTCTGGCTTTCCATGGCACCGGGCGAGATCGGCAGCGCCCCGATCGCGTAGTTGCTGCCCGGAGGCTTCGGCTGCTCCGGCCACGTGGTGGCGATGACCGTGGCCGTGTAGCTGCGCAGAAGAACCCGCGCATCCTCCGTCGGAGGCCCGTAATTCCGGAAACACTGGTCGAGCTCGACGATCCGCCCGGCGAATGTCGCCATGTCCGTGTTGGCCTGGTCGAAGGCGCCTTTCACCGAATAGATGAGGAGGCTCATCACCAGGGCCGCGAAGGTGACGAGCATGGTGATGGCAAGCCCGACCAGCTCGATCGTCTCGCGGTTGTTGTGGCGCTCGGAGAGCCGCGCGCGGACGAACATGCCGATGCCCATGCTGACGAGCAGCAGGACGAAGACCAGCCCGGAACGGAATGCGTCGTTCATCGCCTCCCCCGGGCCCCTCCGCGGCGGGCTACGCCGCGTCCTCCACGAAGCGAGGGAAGACCGCCTCCGGCGCGGGAAGCGCGGTGCCGGGCGGCAGCGGTGCTGCGAGGGCGGCGAGATCGCGCGCGTCCACGGGCACGCCGAGCTGGTCGAGCATGCGCGCCATGCTGGCGGGCATGAAGGGCTGCAGAACGGTCGCGATGAAGCGGAGCGCGTCGGCAAGCACGCGCAGCACCGCGGCCATGCGTGGCGGGTCGGTGCGGCGGAGCGCCCAGGGCGCCTGATGGTCGATATAGGCGTTGGCGGCGCGGATGACTTTCCACACCTCCTCCAGCGCCTCGGAGAAGGCGACGCGATCGAGCGCCCCGGCCACGCGCGAGGGCAGCGCGGCGGCGGCGGCGGCGAGCGCTTCGTCATCCTCCGTCGGCGGCGATCGGGCGGGGAGCGCGGCGGCGCAGTGGCGCGCGAGCAGCGAAAGCGAGCGCTGTGCGAGATTGCCGAGATCGTTGGCGAGCTCGACATTCATCCGCGTGATGATCGCGCGGTGGCTGATCGAGCCGTCATTGCCGAACGGGATCTCGCGCAGCAGGAAATAGCGCACCGGATCGAGGCCGTAACGGCTGACGAGATCGTGCGGATCGATCACGTTGCCTAAGGATTTGCTCATCTTCTCGCCCTCGACCGTCCACCAGCCATTGGCGAAGACGCGCCGGGGCGGGGCGAGGCCGGCGGCCATCAGGAAAGCCGGCCAATAGACGGCGTGAAAGCGGATGATGTCCTTGCCGACGAGATGCAGGTTCGCCGGCCAGAATTGCCAGCGCGGCGCCGCCTCCTCCGGATAGCCGGCCGCGGTGATGTAGTTCGTGAGCGCATCGAGCCAGACATACATCACGTGCTCGGGATGGCCCGGCACCGGCACGCCCCAGCGGAAGCTCGTGCGGCTGATCGAAAGATCCGTGAGCCCCGCGCTCACGAAGCTCACGACCTCGTTGCGGCGCGAGGTCGGCTGGATGAAGTCCGGATGGGCATCGTAGAAGGCAAGGAGGCGGTCCTGCCAGGCCGAGAGGCGGAAGAAGAAGGAGGGCTCGCCCACCCATTCGACCGGGGCACCGGTGGGGGCGAAGCGGGCGCCGTCCGTGCCCGTGAGGAGCTCGGATTCGGCGTAGAAGGCCTCGTCGCGCACCGCGTACCAGCCCTCATACTCGCCGAGATAGATCTCGCCCCGCTCGGACAGCCGCTCCCATAGCGCCGCGCAAGCGCGCTTGTGGCGCGGCTCCGTGGTGCGGATGAAATCATCGTTCGAGGCGCCCATCCAGGCGGTCATTTCCCGGAACTGGGCGGCGACGCGGTCGGTGAAGCTCTGCGGATCGAGCCCGGCCGCGGCGGCGGCCTTCTCCACCTTCTGCCCGTGCTCGTCCGTGCCGGTGAGGAAGAAAACCTCGTGCCCCTCGAGCCGCTTCCAGCGCGCGAGCACGTCGGCTGCGACGGTGGTGTACGCGTGGCCGATATGCGGCGCACCGTTCACGTAATAAATCGGCGTCGTGATGTAGAACTTCATGATCCGTCCAGCAGGGCCAGCCCCGAAACCACCGCCTGGCGGCGATCGAGGTTGAACCGTTCCGTCTCGTCGGCCAGGCCGGAGAGCGCCTGCCACACCTCCCCCCAGGCATCAAGGGGCCGAACCGAAAGCAGGCGCTGCTGGTCCGGATCGGCGCGGCCGCGCGCGCCGGCGCGCACGGCGGCGGCGATCTCGGCGAGCAGCAGCTCCATGAAGGTGGAAAAGCCGCTCTCGCCGCGGCCGAGACGATCGACGAGGCCATGCGCGCGCGCCGTGCCGAAGCGCGGGACGGCGGCGAGCACCTCCTCCACCAGGGAAGCGATCGCGATCCCCTCCTCGGCGGCGAGGCGAAGCCCGCGGCCGGGCGAGCCCTCCGCCAAAGCCACGAGCCGCGCCCGTTCCTCGACCGGCAGATCCGGCAGATAGCGCGCGAGCAGCGCTTCCATCTCGTCGTCGCCGAGCGGGGAAAGCCGGAGCAACCGACAGCGGCTGCGCAGCGTGGCGGGCAAACGCCCCGGTGCGGCGCAGACGAGCAGAAGCACCGCCCTCGGCGGTGGCTCCTCCAGCACCTTGAGCAGCGCATTGGCCGCGTTCGCGTTCAGCGCCTCGGCCGGATCGACCACGACCACACGCCAACCGCCCTCGGCCGCCGTGCGGCGCAAAAACTCCGAGCCCGCACGCACGTCATCGACCAGAATCTCGCGACGGAGCCGGCCGGTGCGGACATCCGCGCCACGCTCGATGGTGTGCAGATCGGCATGCGAGCCGGCCGCAACCCGGCGGAACACGGGATCACGGGGATCAAGCGCAAGCCCCTCCCCTCCCCGCCCAGCCAGCAACCAGCGCGCAAACCGATAGGCGAGCGTCGCCTTGCCCACCCCCGCAGGTCCCACCAGCAGCCAAGCATGATGCAAACGCCCACCGCGTGCCGCCTCGAGCAAGGCACGCTCGGCCAGGCCATGCCCGACAAGGAGAGGGTTCGCCCTCGGCCCCGGCGCGCTCACGAGGTAACGCCTCCCCAGTAAGGCCAAGGGGGGCTCTGCCCCCCTTGAACCCCCCCGCCAAGGGCTGAGCCCTTGGAACCCTTTCGTTGGCGGCGGCAGAGGGCGGTT
>JASHRV010000369.1 GCA_030037175.1 Acetobacteraceae bacterium | reverse complement strand
TCGAGACCGTCAATCTGCGCGGCAATCACGAGGCGATGGCGCTGGCCGTGCTCAATGGCGGAGACGATGAGTCCGCCGCGCTCTGGCAGCTCAACGGCGCCGCCGCCACGCTCGCCGGCTGGGACATCGACATCGACTCCCCGCCCTCCTCCTGGTCCCGGCACGTGCCCGCGGCGCAGCTCCGCTTTCTGAACGGGCTTGCCTGGAGCCACCGCGAGGGCGGCTATTTCTTCGCCCATGCCGGCGTGCGCCCCGGCGTGCCGCTCGGCGCGCAGGACCCGGCCGATCTGCTCTGGATTCGCGAGCCCTTTCTTTCCTACGCGGGGGATCTCGGCGCGGTGGTCGTTCACGGGCATACGCCGGGGCACAAGGTGGTGGTGAAGCCGAACCGGATCGGCATCGACACCGGCGCGGTCTATGGCGGGCCGCTCACGTCCGTGATTCTCGAGGCGGACCGGATGGGATTCCTCCAGGCCTGAGAGCCCGCCCGATAATGCGGCTCCGGTGGCCGGCGCCTGCGGCGCCTCCGACTCACCGGAGGCCGCATTCTCGAACGGTCTCTGAGAAAGACCGGCGAACGGTAGGCTTTTGGCAACCCCGGACGGTCATGCTGGCAGCCCTGGAGCAGGATGCGCTCGCTCATGCTCGCTCATCCCGCTCCGGCCTTTGTTTCCCCGCGTGATTCAGACCTCCGGCGATTCCGCCTTTGGTCATCACGCTCCAAGTCCGGACCTGCCAGCCATGGGCCCAGCTCCCGTCCGCGAATACGATGTCGCCATTGTCGGCGCGGGGCCCGCCGGCCTTACGGCGGCCTATCTTCTCGCCAGGCAGGGCCGCCGGACGCTGGTGCTGGAGGCGGACCCCACCTATCTCGGCGGCATCAGCCGCACGGTCAGCCATAACGGGTTTCGTTTCGATATCGGCGGGCACCGCTTCTTCTCGAAATCGCCCGAGGTGCGCGCGCTCTGGAACGAGATCCTGCCCGAGGGAATGCTCGAGCGCCCGCGCCTCTCGCGCATTCATTATCGCGGGCGCTTCTATTCCTATCCCCTGCGCGCCTTCGAGGCGCTCGGCAATCTCGGCCCGCTCGAAAGCGCGCGCTCGGTGCTCTCCTATCTCTGGTGGCGCGCATTCCCCGATCCCGATCCGCGGAGCTTCCGCGCCTGGGTCACCAACCGTTTCGGCGCGCGGCTGTTCGAGATTTTCTTCCGCACCTACACGGAAAAAGTCTGGGGCCTTTCCTGCGAGGAGATCTCGGCGGACTGGGCGGCGCAGCGCATCAGGGGCCTCGATCTTTCGCGCGCCGTCCTGGATGCCTGCCGCCGCTCGCTCGGGCTCGGGCGCGGCGGCGGGGCGGCGATTCGCACGCTGATCGAGAGCTTCCATTATCCGGCGCGCGGACCGGGGATGATGTGGGAGGCGGCCGCTTCGCGCGTCATCGCCGAGGGCGGAACGATCCGCAAGGATGCGCGGGTGACGGCGCTGCGCCACGACGTCGCAACCGACCGCTGGACCCTGCTCTCCCGTTCCGCTGCCGGCACAGAGACGCGCCATCATGCGCGCCACGTGATCAGCTCCGCGCCGCTTGCCGAGATCGTGCCGGCGATCGAGCCCCGCCCCATCACGGCGGAGCGCGCGCGGCTTCTCCGCTATCGCGACTTCCTGACCGTTGCCCTGATCCTCGACATCCCCGATCTCTTCCCCGACAACTGGATCTATATCCACGATCCGTCCGTGCGGGTCGGGCGCATCCAGAATTTCCGCGCCTGGTCGCCGGAGATGGTGCCGGATCCCCGATTCTCCTGCGTGGGGCTGGAATATTTCTGCTTCTCCGGAGACGGTCTCTGGACGATGAAGGACGCCGATCTCGCCGCACTCGCCGTGGGCGAGCTCGAGACGCTCGGGCTTGCGGGCCGGGCCGCGGTGGCGGACGCAGTCGTGGTGCGCCAGGAGAAGGCCTATCCGGTCTATGACGAGCGCTATCGCGAGCACGTGGCGGCGATCCGCGATGAGCTCGAGCGGCGTTTCCCAACGCTCCACCTCGTCGGCCGCAACGGCATGCACCGCTACAACAACCAGGACCACGCGATGATGACGGCGATGCTCGCAGTACGGAACATCCTTGCGGGCGAGCGCCGCTACGATCTCTGGGCGGTCAATGAGGACGCCGAGTACCACGAGGCCGCGAATGAAGGCGCGGCTGCGGCGCTCGCCTCCGAACGCCTGGTGCCGCTGCGCATCGGCTGAGAGCCCGCCCGAGCCTCGCCATGTGCGGGATCGCAGTTGCGATCGACTGGCCGGACGCCGACGCTGCCGTGCGCACCCTGATCGCGGGCATCCGCCACCGCGGCGACATCACCGATCCTGCCGTTTCACCCTGGCCGGGCACCGTCATGTGCACGCGCCGGCTCAGGATCGTGGATGGCGCGCGTGCGATCCAGCCGCAGCTTTCGTTCGACGGCCGGCTCGCCGTCTCCTTCAACGGCGAGATCTACAATCACGCCGCGCTGCGGCACGCGCTCGAAGGAATGGGCATCGCCTTCCGCACGGCGTCCGACACGGAGGTTCTGGCCAATGCGCTCCGGGTGTGGGGGCATAAGGCGCTCGCACGCATCGTCGGCATGTACGCCTTCGTCGCGGTCGATATTCCTCATCGCGAATTCGTCGCCGCCCGCGACCCGTTCGGGGTGAAGCCGCTCTACACCATTCAATCGGGCGATCGCTTCCTCTTCTGCTCCGAGATCCAGCCGCTGCTCGACGCGGCCGAGTCCGGCGATGTCATGCTCGTCCCGCCCGGCTACCTTCTCACCGGAAAAACCTGCGCCCCCTTCCGCTCGCCGGTCACGGGACCGGCGGAAAGCCCTTCGCAGGGCTCGGCCGCGGCGCTCGATGAAATCCTTCGCGAGGCCGTCCGGACGCGCCTGCCGCCGGACCTGCCCTTTGCCCTCATGTTCAGCGGCGGCATCGACAGCACGCTTATCGCCCACTACGCGCGGCAGTTCCGTCCCGAGGCTCCCGGCTATTTTCTCGGGAGCGTCGGCGCTCCGGACCACGAATATGCCGCGGAGTACGCCGATCTGACGGGGCTCGATCTGCGTTTCGTGGAATTCGACGCCGCGGGCGATGAGGTTTTCGCGCGCATCGAAGAGGTCGTGCAGATCTCCGAATCGTTCGATCCGAACTGCATTCGCGGCGCGATCTGCTCGCTCGCGCTCGCGGCGCGCATGCATGAGGACGGATATCGCGTCGCGCTCTGCGGCGAGGGGGCCGACGAGCTTTTTTGCGGCTACGCGCCGCTCGAATGGGCCTTTCGCGAGGGCAATGACGAAGGGCGGCCGATGCGTGAGGAATTCCTCGGCCTGATGCATCGCGTGAGCCTCCAGCGCGTCGATCGCTGCTCGATGCGGTTTCAGATCGAGACGCGCGAGCCGTTCCTCGACCCCGCGATCGTCCGCCACGCAAAAAGCCTCGATCGCGGCGCGCTGGTCCGCGATACGGCCGGCTGGCCGAGAGGCAAGGAGGCGCTGCGCTCCCTCTACGATCTCTATCCCACGCAATTGCCGGAACGGATTCGCGATCGGCGGAAAATGCCGTTCGGAGAAGGCAGCGGCCTCGACGTGAGCCCGGTCGATTCACCGTGGAAGCGGCGCTTCGATGCCCTGATATCCGACCGCGAGCTGCACGACGCGGCGCGGGAATTCGCGGGCTTCGACGTGAGAAGCAAGGAGGAGCTCTATTATCTGAGAATGCTTTCGCGGCGGATGGATGTGCGCCGCGTTCCGCACCTGCGCGGCCGCGCCCAGATTTCGTTCAGGCTGGCGCAGCATTTTGACAAGCTCAAAGACTATGCGCTTTAGGCAGAGGCAAAGCCCCCTGCCGGCGGCGCCAGCTGCCCGAGGCGATCACGGGCGCCGATGCGACGCGCGCACGCTCCATCACATAGGCCCAGGCGCGGCGTTCCTGCCCTTCGGCGTCCCTCACCGTGAGGATCGTGCGGCGATAGGGCCCGCCGGGCGCGCAGTGCGGGCGGGCTTCCTCGATGCGGTCGAGCACGCGGAGCGCCACGGCAGGATCGGCAAAGCTGAGCAGCTCGCCCTGCACGTCGCGGCTGCCCTCGAGCACCATCCCGGGATAGGCGCCGAGATCGTGGAGCCGGCCGCGTGCGCGCGCCGATCTTGCCGAAACGAGGCCGGCGCGCACGGCAGGCGCGTGGCGGACCTCGCCCCGCATGAGGGTCCCGTAAGCGAAAACGTCTGCGAGCACGGAAAATCCGTCCTTCCCCCGGGCGGCCGCTTCGAGCGGCGCCGGATCCATGCCGTGCGCGGCGAAGCCGCGGCGAAGGGATGCGAGATACATGTCAGCGGGCGGCGCGAACGCGCCCCGGCGGCTTCGGGCGAGCTCGTGGACGATCGCCCGCGCGGCAGTGCCTCCGGGCAGGATGACCGTGCGCGATATGCGTTGATAGGCGTCCGGCACGTCTTCCTTGCGGTCGAGCGCGTCCCATCCTTCGGGCGTGACGCAGAGCAGCACGCCTTCGACATAGCTGCCGATATGCTCGCGGACGGTCAGCGCGCCGGCGCCTTCGCTCGTGGCGTGAGGCGCGAAGGCGAGGCGCCGGTCGGGCAGCAGCACCGTGCCGACGGGCCAGATGCAGCCGGGCGCCACCGAATTTCGCGCGCACCATGCGCGCCAGCCCTCATTGTCGGTGATCGATCCGTAGGCAAAACAAAGATCGGCGGCCATCCCCTAATGCTAGAGCGAGATGCGTTCGCTTTCGCTCACTTATCCCGCTCTCGCCTTTGTTCCCCCGCGTGATTCAGACCTCCGGCGCCGGGGTCCCCAGCGGATAAGTCCGCTGGGGTGTCCCGGTTCCGCCTCCGGTCATCACGCTTTGGCAGACCCCCTCCCGGCAGGGCCGGCGCGGCGCGGCCTCACTCGTACTCCTCGCCCTCGTAGCGCACGAACCCGACCGGATGGTGCGTGAAGTGGAGCACGGGAAGTCCCGGATCGTCCTCTCCGGGCGTGGCTTCGTCCGCCGGAATCCAGTCGCCCTGCATCTCCACCGGCATGCCGTCCTCGAACGGGATGTCCTCGCCGATCCCGCCTTCGGTGATGCGGATCGCGACGAACACATTGCCTTCATGGTCGTTCCCGCCGTCCAGCGCGATCACCTGGTCGATCCAGATATGCTGATGCTCGGCGCCGTCATGATTGTAGCGGTCGGCGAACACGCGCGAGACGAGCGCACGGACGTGCCGGAGCTCGCCGCGTCCGGAACCGTCCGGGCGACGCAGATGCATCTCCGCATAGTGTCGGGCCATATGGGTCTCCTTCGTCGCGGCGAGCTTGCCGCGCGGAGGGAGCGCAGAGGGTGAAATTCCGGGGAAGTTGACGCGGATGCGCCGTCCGAGGCGCCAAATTGTCCGGCCTCCGTGGTGGGGGCATAAAAGGGCCGCGCCTGGAGCGTGCTATTTGTCTTCCGAGGCCCCTCGTGCGATGAGCCATGAAGATCGTTCTCTTTTGAAAAAGAGAACCAGAAAACTTTTTTCCGTTTTCCGGACCCCCGCTCCACCTCGGGCCTCCGACCGTGGTTCGGAGTCCCAGGCTGGCGCCGGGTCCGGAAAACGGAAAAAAGCTTCTTTTTCTTCAGAAAAAGAAGAGCCCTTCCTTTCCGATGCTTCATCGGGATTCGCAACACCCTCCAGGGAGGCCGGACAATGACGGGATCACGGATCGACCTGCTGTTCGGAAAGGGCCATCTGCCGGTCGGCCTGCCGCCCGGCGCCCGCCCGACGGTCATCCGCAAGGGCGCGATGCCGAAGCTGCCCGACCCCCACGCCGCCATCGCCGCGGCGCTCGCCGGGCCGA
>JASHRV010000368.1 GCA_030037175.1 Acetobacteraceae bacterium | reverse complement strand
GCGATGGGCCGGGGGCGCGGGACGCGAACTCCATACCCGCCCGCGCCGCCGCGGGGGACGAGCGCGCCAAGGCGGCGCTCGCGCGCCACGCCGACCGGGTGGCGCGCGGGCTTGCGGTGGTGATCGACATCCTCGATCCGGACGTGATCGTGCTCGGCGGCGGGCTTTCGAACATGCCCCATCTCGCCGCGGACCTGCCGGCGCTGGTGCGCCGCCATGTCTTCACCGACGTGCTCGACACACCGATCGTTCGCAACGTTCATGGCGACGCTTCGGGCGTGCGGGGCGCTGCGTGGCTGTGGCCGGGGTAGAAGAGCGGCTGCCGGCACTTTGCCGGGACTGCTTCGCCTTTGCCGAAGCGCCCGCGAGCCGCCGGGCCTGTGCCCTGTGCGGCAGCCTGCGGCTGGTTCGCCATGCGGAGCTCGGCACGCTCAGCATCGCCCATATCGACTGCGATGCCTTCTTCGCGAGCGTGGAGAAGCGCGACCGGCCCGAGCTTGCAGCGCGGCCGGTGATCGTCGGCGGCAGCCGGCGCGGTGTGGTCGCGGCCGCCTGCTACGTCGCCCGGCTTTCGGGCGTGCGGAGCGCGATGCCGATGTTCCGGGCGCTGGCGCTCTGTCCGGATGCCGTGGTGCTGGCGCCGAACTTTTCCAAATACACCGCCGCGGCGCGCGCCATCCGCGCGCGGATGCTGGCGCTGACGCCGCGCATGCAGCCGCTTTCGATCGACGAGGCGGTGCTCGATCTTGCGGATGCCGAGGCGCGGCATGGTGCGCCGGCCGCGGTGCTGCTCGCCCGGTTCGCGCAGGAGGTGGAGAGCGGGCTCGGGCTCACGGTCTCGGTCGGGCTTGCGCCCAACCGCCTGCTTGCCAAGCTTGCGGCAGGAAGGGACAAGCCGCGCGGCTTCGCGCTGATCGGCGCGGCGGAAGCGCGGGCTGTGCTGGCGCCGCTTCCGGTGCGGGTGCTGCCCGGCGTGGGGCCGGTGCAGGAGCGGCATCTCGCCGCACGGGGCATCACGCGGCTCGCTGATCTGCAGGCGTTGAGCCCGGCGCAGGCGCGGGCCCTGGGGCGCGAAGGGCCGGCGCTGGTGCGGCGTGCCGAGGGCGAGGATTTCCGGCAGGTCGTGCCGGACGGGGAGACGCGGAGCGTGAGCGTGGAGACCACGCTGGCCGTGGACCTTGCGGAGCCTGCCGCGCTGGAGCGGGTGCTGGGGAAGCTCAGCCTCAAGCTTGCGGAGCGGTTGCAGGCGAAGACGCTTGCGGCCGGCGGGGTGGTGCTGAAGCTCCGCACGGGCGATTTCGCAACCCGCACGCGCCACCTTCGCCTTGCGGTGCCGACCGGGCAGGCACCGCTTCTGCTCGCGGCCGCGCGCACGCTGCTGGCGCGGGAAGCGGATGGGCTGACCGAGTTCCGGCTGATCGGGTTGGGGGCCGAGCCGCTGGCCGATGCGGCGCTGGCCGATCGGGGCGATCTGGCCGGACCGGTGGATGCGGGCATTTCACGCGGGAGAGCCGGGCGCTGAATTCCAGATTACCGGCCGGGGCAGGAACCCCGCAGGCCGCATCCGGTCCCGCCACGCTGATTCAGATCAACGTTCCTGGCGGTGATAGGCTGCATTGAGGTGCGGCCGGTCCCCGGTTTCGGACGTGACGGATGACTGAGGATCTCGAGAAGCCAGCAATCAGCGAGGCCAGGACGCCGGGTGCGCCGCTCGCGCCGCGCGCGGCCGATGCTGCCGAAGCTGCCGAGGGCGGGCTGCCGGTTCCGGCCGGGGAGCGGTTGCCCGCGGTTTCGCTGCCGCGGCTCGGCCGAAGGCGCGGCATGATGGTTGCGGTGCTGGTTGCTCTGGCAGGCCTCGTTGGCGGGGGCGTTTACTGGTGGACCCAGCAGGGGAGCGGGATTCCGCCCGGGATCGCGTGGTCCAACGGCAGGCTGGAAGCGGACGAGATCGATATCGATACGAAATTCGCGGGCCGCATCGCCCGGCTTTTCGCCGACGAAGGGGACAGCGTGCGGGCGGACCAGGTCGTGGCGCGCATGGACACGCGCGATCTTGCCGCCTCTCTCGCCCAGTCGGAGGCCAACGAGGCGGCCGCGCAGCACACGATCGAGGAGAACGAGGCGGACCTCGCCCAGGAGCGGAGCGTGCTCTCGCTCGCCGCGCAGGAGCTCGAGCGCACGCGCACCCTCCTTGCCGAGGGGTTTGCGACGCAGGAGCTGCTCGACCAGCGCCAGTCGCAGTTCGATGTTGCCGTGGCGGCCTACACCGCGACACTGGCCCGCATCAACGCGGCGACGGCATCGCGCGACGCGGCGCGCCACAACTCCGATCTCATTCGCGTCAACATCGCCGACAATACGCTGGTGGCGCCGAAGGACGGGCGCATCCAGTACCGGCTCGCGAATGTGGGCGAGGTGCTCGGCGCCGGCGGCAAAGTCTTCACCATGCTGGATACCGGCTACGTGTACATGGACATTTTCCTGCCGACCGAGGCGGCCGGCCGGGTCGTCGTCGGCGACGAGGCGCGCATCGTGGTCGATGCGCTGCCGAAGCTCGCGATTCCAGCGCATGTCGTCTTCGTTGCGAGCGAGAACCAGTTCACGCCGAAGGCGGTGGAGACGAAGTCCGACCGCGACAAGCTGATGTTCCGCATCCGCGTGCGGATCGATGCGGCGGCGCTCGAGGCGCGGCCCGACCTCGCCCGGGCGGGGCTGCCGGGGGTTGCCTATGTGCGGCTCGACCGCGCGGTCGCCTGGCCCGCCGGGCTGAAATGAGCGGCGCGGCGGAGGCGGGGACGGTCGCGCGCTTCGCGGGCGTCTCGCACCGCTATGGCGCGCGCGTGGCGCTCGACGGCGTCGATCTCGCGCTGCCGGCCGGGAGCAGCACCGCCGCGATCGGCCCGGACGGGGTGGGGAAATCGACGCTGCTCGGGCTGCTTGCCGGAGCGAAGCGCGTGCAGTCGGGCAAGGTTCGTGTGCTCGGCGGCGACATGGCGAATGCGGGGCATCGCGCCGCGATCTGTCCGCGCATCGCCTATATGCCGCAGGGGCTCGGGCGCAATCTCTACCCCGATCTCAGTGTGCGCGAGAACATGGAGTTCTTCGCCCGCCTGTTCGGCCAGGGCAGCGCGGAGCGCTTGCGGCGGATCGGCGCGCTTCTGGAGGCGACGGGGCTCGCGCCGTTTCCCGACCGGCCGGCGCGGAACCTGTCCGGGGGCATGCGCCAAAAGCTTGGACTCTGCTGCGCTCTCATTCACGACCCTGATCTTCTCATTCTCGACGAGCCGACCACCGGCGTCGATCCGCTCTCGCGCCGGCAGTTCTGGGAGCTGATCGAGCGGATGCGAGAGAGCCGGCCGGGGATGAGCCTGGTCGTCGCGACGGCGTACATGGAAGAGGCCGAGCGCTTCACGCATCTCCTCGCCATCAATGACGGCCGCATTCTTTTCACCGGCACCCCGGCGGAGATCAAGGCGCGCACCGGTGCTGCCACGCTTGAGGAGAGCTTTCTCGCCCTGCTGCCCGAGGCGGTGCGTGCCGGCCATCGCGCGCTCTCCATCCCGCCGCGCGCGGCGGACGAGCACGAGCCCGCGATCGTCGCCGAGCACCTGACGCGGCGCTTCGGACGCTTTCTCGCGGTCGATGATGCGAGCTTCGTCATCGAGCGCGGCGAGATCTTCGGCTTTCTCGGCTCGAACGGCTGCGGCAAGACGACGACAATGAAGATGCTGACGGGGCTTTTGCCGCCCACCTCGGGGTCGGCCCTGCTTTTCGGCCGCGGCATCGACGCCGCCGACATAAGCCAGCGCGAGCGCGTCGGCTACATGTCGCAATCCTTCTCGCTCTACACCGAGCTCACGGTTCTGCAGAATCTCGAGCTGCATGCGCGGCTTTACCATCTGCCGCCGGCACGGGCGCGGGTGCGGATCGCGCGGCTGATCGAGGAGTTCGGGCTTGCCTTCTACATCGGGCAGCGCGCGGCCTCGCTGCCGCTCGGCATCCGCCAGCGGCTTTCGCTCGCGGTTGCCGTGGTTCACGAGCCCGAGGTGCTGATCCTCGATGAGCCCACCTCGGGCGTGGACCCGCTGGCGCGGGATCGGTTCTGGGAGCTTCTCGTCGATCTCTCGCGCAATCGCGGCGTGACCATCTTCGTCTCGACTCATTTCATGAACGAGGCGGAGCGCTGCGACCGCATCTCGCTGATGCATGCGGGGCGGGTGCTGGCGACCGGAGCGCCGGCTGCGCTCACGGCGGCCAAGGGCGCGAAGCGGCTCGAAGATGCGTTCATCGCCTATCTCGTGGAGGCCGGGGAAGAAGCGGCACCCAGGTCCGTTTCCACGCCCGGGGAAAGAAGCAGCGCAGCCCGGGCCGGCGCGAGCACGGCCCCGGTCAGGGGATTCAGCCTGCGCCGGCTCTTCGCCTATGCGCTGCGCGAGACGCTCGAGCTCAGGCGCGATCCCGTGCGGCTCGGCTTCTCCCTGTTCGGCACCGCGTTTCTGATGCTGGTGCTCGGATTCGGGATCAATACCGACGTCAATCACCTCTCCTTCGCCGCCTTCGACCGCGACCGCACGCCGGAAAGCGTCGATTACCTCAAGGAATTCCGTGGCTCGATCTATTTCACCGAGCAGCGCCCGATCACGAGCTACCAGGATCTCGAGCACCGCCTGGCCTCGGGCAGCCTCAAGGTCGCGATCGAGATCCCGCCCGGCTTCGGGCGCGATGTGCGGCGCGGAAGGCCGGCCGAGGTGGGCGCCTGGATCGACGGCGCGATGCCGTTCTGGGCGGAGACCGCCGAGGGTTATCTCGAGGCCGCGCATCAGCTCTATCTTTCGGACCTCGCGGTGGCCGGCGGGATTGCGGCGGGCACGCCCGACCTCGCCTCGATCGAAAGCCGCTTCCGCTACAACCAGGATTTCGAGAGCGTCAAGGCGCTGGTCCCCGGAACGCTCGCCTTCATGCTCGCGCTCATCCCCTCGATCATGATGGCGGTCGCGGTGGTGCGCGAGAAAGAGCTCGGCTCCATCACCAATCTTTACGTGACGCCGGTCACGCGGCTCGAGTTCGTTCTCGGCAAGCAGCTGCCCTATGTCGCGCTCGCGATGGTGAGCTTCCTCAGTCTTTGTCTGATGGCGATCCTCGTTTTCGCGGTGCCGCTGCGCGGCAGCTTCGCCGCCCTCGCGGTGGGCGCGCTGATCTATGTGACCGCGACCACGGGCTATGGGCTGCTCATCTCCTCCTTCGCCAGCACCCAGATCGCGGCCCTGTTCGGCACCGCGATCCTGACCGTTCTTCCCGCCACGACCTTCTCCGGAATGATGACGCCGGTCTCCACCCTGACCGGGCTGCCGGCGCTCATGGGCCGCGCCTTCCCGATGACCTATTTCCTGCCGATCAGCGTCGGCACCTTCACCAAGGCTCTTGGTTTTTCCGAACTTGCGGGGCCCATGCTGGCGCTTCTGCTCTTCGTGCCGGTCTTCACGCTGGCGAGCCTGATGCTGCTGCCCAAGCAGGAACGCTAGATGCGGCGGAGCACGGCGAACATTTTCTGGCTCGGCACGAAGGAGCTGCGGAGCTTCTTCCGCGATTATGTGCTGCTCGGCCTCGTCGTCTATGCCTTCACGATCGCGGTCTATGCCCAGGCCTCCAGCACGGCGCAGGAGCTGCACAATGCGGCGGTGGCGATCGTGGACGAGGATCACTCGCCGCTTTCCCGCGCGATCGCGGCGGATTTTTTGCCACCCTTCTTCAAGCCTGCGCAGGAGATCGAGGCAGGCGAGACCGACCGGGCTCTCGACCTGGCGCGCTACGGCTTCGTCATCGACGTCCCGCCGCATTTCGAGCGCGATATGCGGGCCGGACGCGATCCGGGGCTGCAGGTGAATATCGACGCCACCGCGGCAATGCAGGCGGGGATCGGCGCGGACTACATCCAGCAGATCCTGGATGCGGAGATCGCGCGCTTCGCCGCGCGTGCGGACCAGACGGTGCGGGACCCGGTCAATCTCGTCATGCACGTCGAATACAATCCGAACACCACGACCTCCTGGTTCACGAGCGTGATGGCGATCATCGGCAATATCACCATGCTCGCGATCGTTCTCGCCGGTGCGGCGATCGTGCGGGAGCGCGAGCACGGCACCATGGATCATCTGATGGTGATGCCGCTCCGGCCCTTCGAGATCGCGACCGCCAAGATCGCGGCCAACGGGCTCGTCATCACCGCGGCCTCGTGGTTCGCGCTTTCGGTGGTGGTTCGCGTCTTTCTCGGCGTTCCGATCGTGGGCTCGGTTCCGCTCTTCATCGTGGGCGTCATGCTCTATCTTTTCTTCGCGACCGCCGTCGGGCTCTTTCTCGGCACCATCGCCCGCTCGATGCCGCAGCTTGGCCTGCTCTTCATCCTCGTTTCGGTTCCTCTCAACATGCTTTCCGGCAGCAACACGCCGCTCGAGAGCATGCCGCCGGTCCTGCAGGTGCTGATGGAGTTCTCGCCGACCACGCATTTCGTCAGCCTGGCGCAGGCGGTTCTTTTTCGCGGGGCCGGGATCGATGTCGTCTGGCCGGATTTTCTCGCGGTCGCGGGGATCGGCGCGGTTTTCTTCGTCGCAGCCCTGGCCCGCTTCCGCCGCGTCACGGCGATGGCCGTGACCTAGAGCAGATTCACGCGATCAGCCGGGATCGGCTGATCGCGTGAATCTGCCCGGGAAAACAATGGGCGAGAGTGGTTTCCGTGAGCCGGACCGAACGGAAACCGCTCCAGAGCGGGCTGGGTTCGCTTCGGCTCCCCCATCCCGCTCCAGCCATTTGTTCTCCCCGCGTGATTCAGACCTCCGGCACCGGGGTCCCCAGCGGACAAGTCCGCTGGGGTGCCCCGATTCCGCCTCCGGTCATCACGCTGGTTGTTTTCCCCGCGTGATTCAGACCTCCGGCGCCGGGGTCCCCAGCGGACAAGTCCGCTGGGGTGCCCCGGTTCCGCCTCCGGTCATCACGCTGGTTGTTTTCCCCGCGTGATTCAGACCTCCGGCGTTCCGCCTCCGGTCATCACGCTCTCATTGGCAGCGCACCTCCGCGGCCGTATCGTTGCGCGCCCGAGAGGAGACAAGGGCCATGCACCGTTTTCTCCGCCGTTCCCTTCTGGCGGTGGCGCTGATCCTGCCCGTTCTTCCG
>JASHRV010000367.1 GCA_030037175.1 Acetobacteraceae bacterium | reverse complement strand
GGGCCCGAGATCAATGCCGCAACGCTCCGGCTGCTCACGCGGCTCGGCGTCGAGGTGGTGGTGGCTAGGGGCACGGGGTGCTGCGGGGCGCTCGTCCATCACATGGGCCGTCACGCGGAAGCGCTCGCGGCAGCGCGTGCCAATATCCGTGCCTGGCGGGCCGAGATCGCGGGCGGCGGGCTCGATGCGATTATCGTCACCGCCTCCGGCTGCGGCACGATGCTCAAGGATTACGGCTTCCTGCTGCGCACCGCGCCCGAGCGCGAGGCGGCGGAACGGATCGCGGCGCTCGGCATGGATATCAGCGAGTTTCTGCATCGTTTCGGATACGAACCAAGTCGGCCGGCGCCCGGCATCCGGCTCGCCTATCATGCCGCTTGCAGTCTCCAGCACGGCCAGCAGGTCACCGCCGAGCCCAAGGCGCTGCTCACGCGGGCAGGCTTCACGATTGTCGAGCCGCGCGAGGCGCATCTCTGCTGCGGCTCCGCCGGCACCTACAACCTGCTTCAGCCCGAGATCGCGGGGAAGCTCCGCGCGCGCAAGCTTGCGAATCTCGAGGAGACCGGTGCCGTCGCGATCGCCGCGGGCAATATCGGCTGCATCGCCCAGCTTGCGGCGGGGCGCCTGCCGGTGGTCCATCCGGTCGAGCTGCTCGACTGGATGGCCGGCGGGCCGAGGCCGGCTGCGCTCGATCAGATCGACGCGGCAGGCTGATTTAGGAGTAGCGCTCCTCGCGCCAGGGATCGGCATTGTTGTGATAGCCGCGCACCTCCCAGAATCCCGGGCGGTCGGCGCGTGCGAATTCGATCCGCCGGATCCATTTCGCGGACTTCCAGAAATAGAGGCGCGGCACGAGGACGCGGAGCGGGCCGCCATGCTGACGCCGGATCGGTTTGCCCTGCCATTGGTAGACGAGGAAGACATCCGGCTGGTCGAACTGGTCGAGTCGGACGTTGGTCGTATAGCCGTCATGGGCGTGGAAGATCACATGCTGTGCGTCCGCCGCCGGCCGAACGAGTGAAACGAGGGTGTCCGCCGTCACCCCCTTCCAATGATTGTCGTAGCGCGACCATTGGGTCACGCAATGGATGTCCGAGACGCTCTCGGCGTGCGGGAGGGCGAGAAATTCTTCCCATGAGAGGCTCGCCTTGTTCTCCACGGCGCCGTCGAGGTCGAGGCGGAAATGGGTCAGCGGCACATCCGGCTGGACGCCGAGATCGAGCACCGGCCAATCGCTGACGAGCCGCTGGCCGGGCGGCAGACGTTGCGCGGGCTGTGCCGAGATGCCGGTGAGAAGCCGACCCTCGCGCGCCCATTCCTGCTTTCGCTTGACCAGTTTCTCCTTGATCCGGCCTTGCAGCGTGATTTCCGGATCCTTGCCCGTCTCCGCCATCGGCGCCTCCGTCATTCTCGCGGGACAGAGATGGGGCCGGCCGCTGGGGTGGCAAGCGACGGGGCGGCGGCCCGACGGGGCTTGCTCGCCGCTCGGCTCTGCACCAGCTGGCGGCGCGGCTTCGCAGCCGCCTTCGGCGCTTTGGCTGCCTTGCGGAGGTCGGAGATGGTTGCCCGGGTAGTGATCTGCTCGGGATCGGTGACGAGCTCGATGACCGCCGGGCGGCCGCTCTCGACCGCACGGCGGAAGGCGGGAGCGAAGCCCGCTGTCTCCGTCACGACCTCGCCATGACCGCCGAACGCCTCGATAAAGCGCGCGAAATCGGGGTTGGTGAGAGCGGTTCCCGAGACGCGAGCCGGGAAATGCCGTTCCTGGTGCATGCGGATCGTGCCGTACATCTGGTTGTTGAAGACAAGCACGATCGGCGCCACACCGTGATGGAAGGCGGTTGCGATCTCCTGGCCGGTCATCAGAAAGCCGCCATCGCCGACCGTTGCCACCACCATGCGCTCGGGGAAGGCGATCTTCGCGCCGATCGCGGCCGGCACGGCGTAGCCCATCGCGCCATTGCAGGGGCCGATATAGCGCTGCTGCTCTCCGAAATTGATGAAGCGCGGCGCCCAGGTCGCGAAATTACCGGCATCCGTCGTCATGATCGCGTCCGGAGCGAGCAGCGTCTCGAGCTCGCGCATCACCGTGCCGAGGTTGAGCAGGCCCGGATAGTCCGGCACTTCACGGCCGGCCTCACGCAGCGCGCGCAATTCGTGCGTCCATTCGCGCCAGGCAATGCGCGGGGGCTCGAGTGCCGCGGCGGCTTCGGCGAATGCGTTTAGGTCCGAAACGATTCCGAGCGTGGGACGGAAGAGGCGGCCGATCTCGCTGCCGTCCGGATAGACATGGACGACCGGTACGCTTTCCGTTGGCTGGAAAAGCGTGTAGCCCTGTGTCGTAGCCTCGCCGAGCCGGGTGCCTATCGCCAGCAGGACGTCTGCCTCCTTCGCCTTGGCGACCAGCGCCGGATCGGAGCCGACGCCAAGATCACCCACGAAATTGTCGGCTGTTCCGTCATAGAGAGCCTGACGGCGGAATCCGACCGTCACCGGCAATTCATGGCGGGTGAGGAAGGTGCGGATCGCGGCCCTCCCTGCTTCGCTCCAGCGTGAACCGCCAAGGAGCGCCAGCGGCTTGTGGGCGCGCGCAAGCAGTTCCGAAAGCCGCACGAGCGCGCCCTCGTCGGGCTGCGGCAGCGCGATTGCGGCCGGGCCGATGTCTGATACCTCCGCGACCTGATGCTGCATGTCCTCCGGCAACGCGATCACCACAGGGCCGGGCCGGCCGGAAATTGCAACATCCACCGCGTGGGCCACGATCTCGGGGATCCGTGCTGCATGATCGATCTGAGTGACCCATTTCGCGACGGAGCCGAACATGCGGCGGTAGTCGATCTCCTGGAACGCCTCACGGTCTGTTTGGTCAGTTGGGATCTGACCGATGAAAAGAAGAAGCGGAGTGGAATCCTGCATCGCGATGTGAACACCGATCGCGCCGTGACACGCTCCCGGCCCGCGCGTTACCATCGCCGCTGCCGGACGGCCTGTAAGCTTGCCGAACGCTTCCGCCATGTTTACGGCACCGGCCTCGAACCGGCAGGTGATGAGCTGCAGCTTGCTGCGCACGGAGTAGAGGCCGTCGAGCACATCGAGATAGCTCTCGCCAGGCACCTCAAAAACATGATCGATGCCCTGCGCGACCAAGGCATCGGCAAGGATTCGCCCGCCCGGGCGGGGCCCTATGCGTGCCTTACGCGCCTTCGCGAGCTCCATAATCTCCTCCGCCTAGCAAGTCTCTCCCGCGCGAGCATAGGCGGCCCCTGTGCGATCGTCACGTGTGCGATCGTCACGGGCCGCCCGCCACAGCTGGGCAGCATCCTGCCTGTCGTGGCATGTTTGCGGCGGGCCTTGGGAGATGTGCGATGCATGCAATTTTCGTACAGATCAAGTGCGAGATGGGCACCGCCTATCTTGTGGCCGAACGTGCGGCTGACGAGCTCGAGGAGCTCTCGGAACTTTACTCGACCTCCGGTCAATACGATCTGCTTGGCAAATTCTATCTCGGTCCGGACGCCGATATCGGCCGCTTCGTCACCGAGCGTATCCAAGCCATTCCAGGCGTGAAGGACACTTATACCTTGATCACCTTCAATGCCTTCGGCAGTGGCCGGACATCGTGACCGGCGGCGTGGAGATCAATCGAACCCCAGGAATCCCTCGCTCTCGGCAAGCCTGGGGGCGGCCTCGAGGCGCGCGAGATCCGGCACCGGGCGCGCGGTCCGCGGATCGGCTGCGAGCATCGCCTCGAGCGCGGCGGCGATCGCGAGAACGCGGGCGTCGCCACCACGCGGCCCGATGATCTGCAGCCCGAACGGCATGCCGGCCCGGTCGCATCCGACCGGCAGTGAGACCGCCGGGTGTCCCGCCAGTGTCACCGCGTAGGCAAGTGCTAGCCAGTGGAAATAGGTTTTTGTCCTCCTCCCATCGATCTCCACCGGGTAAAGCTCACGCCACGGGCGTGGGCTGATGGTGATCGCGGGCGAAAGCAGCACGTCATATTCGCGGAAGAAGTCCTGCCAGCGCCGATAAAGCGCCGTCTGCAAGGCGCCTGCCCGTGCAACGTCCACGGCTGAATAGCCAAGCCCTTCCTCGACATTGGCGATCACGTTCGGTCCGACATGGCGCCGTTGCTCACGCACCTTCGCGAGATGCGAGGCGAGGAACCCGACCGCCCGCAGCACTGCGAATGCCTCGTCTGCGCCGGTACAGTCGGGTGTCGCGTCGTCGGCACGGGCGAAGACGTGGCGGAAGATGCCTGCCTTCTCCGAGAAGACCTCGGCAATGTGGCGCTCGGTCGGCGCGAAGCCGAAATCAGCCGTGAGCGCGACCCTCAGCCTGGAAAGATCGATGAGCGGGAGCGGGAAGAAATCTTCCTGCCGGTGGATGGTGCGGTCATGGATGGTCGTTGCCAGCGGATCCGCCGCATCATCGCTCACCATCACGGAGAGCAGAAGTGCGAGGTCGGGGACCGTGCGGGCCATCGGCCCAGTCACGGCAAGAGAGGACCAACCGAGCGGCCGCTTCTCGTTCGCGACCAGCCCCGGGCTCGGCCGGAAGCCGACGATGCCGCAGAACGCAGCGGGGTTGCGCAGGCTGCCCCCCGTATCCGAGCCTGACGCCAGCGGCACCATGCCGGTCGCAAGCGCGACCGCCGAGCCGCCGGATGATCCGGCTGCGGATACTTGCGGGTCGAACGGATTGCCGGTGGCGCCGTAAACGGCGTTGCGCGTGTTGGCGCCGGCACCGAACTCGGGCGTGTTGGTCTTGCCGATGACGATGCCGCCGGCGGCGCGGATCGCCCGCACCACCCGTTCGTCCTTCGCCGGCACGTTGGTTGCGAAGATCGGGCTGCCGTAGGTGGTAAGGAGTCCCTCCGTATCCTCGAGATCCTTGATCCCGACCGGCAGGCCGGCAATCGGGCCGAGCGTTTCCCCCCGGGCCGCGGCGTCGTCCACCGCCACGGCCTCCTTGCGCGCGCGTGCGAGATCGGTCGCGACGACCGCATTGACCGCATGGTTCACGCGTTCGATCCGGCGGATGCAGCTTTCGAGAAGTGCGCTTGCGGAAAGCTGTCTGCGGCCGATCAGCGCACGCGCCGCAGCAGCCGGGAGATCGCAGGGCTCGCTCACCGTTAATACCCCAGCGCCAGACCATCCTTGCGCGGGTCAGAGCCGCCGCAGAGCACGCCCCTTGCCCGGTCGATCCATATCGCCTGACCACCGCCGTGCGGGCGCTCGACCACTGCCAGCTCGTGCCCGAGGCGGGCAAGACGCTCGAGCGTGGCGGCCGGCACGCCGTGCTCGATCTCAAGCCTGCCTTGATAAGGGAAGACGCGTGGGGCATCCAGCGCCTCCTGGA
>JASHRV010000366.1 GCA_030037175.1 Acetobacteraceae bacterium | reverse complement strand
TATGCGTACCGTGGGTTCGAATCCCACCCTCTCCGCCAGCTAGCCCTTCTTTACGCTCACTTTTCTCGCTTCTCGGCAAAGTGTCGTGCAGGACCGCGGACGTTGCGAGGGGCGGTTCTCCGCGCGACGGGTTTCGGGACTGAGGCGGAGACTGCGGGGATGCTTTCTCTGGCGGCGGGTTAGCCGGTTCGCTTTGCGCATCTTGGTGTTGGTGGTAGGGCAGGCTAGGTGTTTGGTCCTGGAGTGTGAAGGTGCAACTCTGAGCCGAGAGGCGGAGGATGCACTATGGCAGGAGTTGTTCACGGCAGCGCCCGAACGACGCCGCGTGTTCGAGCCGAGCTTCAAACATCGAAAGAAAGCACCAGAGCCCTTGTCGCTCGCTATGGCCTGAACCCCAAGACGGTCGCAAAATGGCGAAGCCGGACGTCAACCAGCGACGCTGCGATGGGGTCGCGCGATCCGCGCAGCACCGTGCTCAGGTCGACCGAGGAGGTGATGATCGTCGAGTTCCGCAGGCGCACCCCGCTGCCGCTGGACGACGTCATGGGGTGCCTGCGTGACGCCATCCCGGCGCTTTCGCGAAGCGCGCTGCACCGTTGCCTGCAACGGCACGGCATCTCCCGCCTGCCGGCGAGCGAGGACAGAGCCTCCAAGCGCGGCCACTTCGTCGACACCAAGATCGGCTTCATCCACATCGACAGCTGCGAGCTCCCCCCTGGCCGAAGGCAAGCTCGTCATGTTCCTCGCCATCGACCGAGTGTCCAAGTTTACCGTCCTCGCCTTCCACGACAGTGCCCGCAAGATGGAAGGTGCCGCGTTCCTCCGTTACGTCGTGGCGACCTTCCCGTATGCGATCCACACCGTGCTCACCGATAACGGCATGGCCTTCGCCGACCTCCCGAAAAACCTGGGCCGCCACCGCGAGATCGTCGCCATGTTCGGCGGCCACATCTTCGACCGCATCTGCAAGGAGCACGGGATCGAGCATCGCCTCACCAAACCCTATCACCCGTGGACCAACGGCCAGGCCGAGAGGATGAACCGCACCATCAAGGACGCCGCCTCGAAAGCCTTCCACTATCCAGGCATCAAAGCGCTCCGCGCCCGCGTCCTCGCCATCGTCTCGGCCTACAACTTCGCCAAGCATCTGAAAGCGCTCCGATGGCGCACACCCTTCCAGACCATCTGCGAAGCTTGGCAAAGCGACCCGTCGGCGTTCAAAATCAACCCGCACCACCTCATCCCGGGACCAAACAGCGGAGAGGGCGTGCAGTAAGGTGATGCCGTCGCGAAACGCCGTTCTACTGACCTCCCCCTCTCGCGTTCCGAATATCATTGATGTCCTGAACCTGCTTGATATTCACATTGCCGTTGGCACAGCCCAGGCCAGTGAGCGTGCCCACAAGATGACCGCCGGCAGCCACACCATCAATGCTGCCGACTGGCCCATTGCCCGTATCGGTCTCTGAGAGAACCAGCCTGAGCTTTCCGTTTGAGTCCATAGTACCCCGAACTTCGCTGACTCCGCTGAGGTCGGAATAATAGGCTATCCCATGGATATCGCCGACCAATGAACTGGCCAAATGCCAAATGATATAAGGGCATCCGGCAACCGATGATGACGAACTGCCCATGAAGCCAGGCTGCGGGGAGGCGTCCACTGGGCCAGATGTGATAGCCCCAAATCCAACGAACCCGGCAGCAACCAATCCGACGGACGCTTTGGTTCTCATTGTGCCCCCCCAAAAAGAGCGGCTGCGGGACGGCGCCGCAACGCCAATCTAGCTCAGGTTGAGCCGGCATTGAACCGAACGCCCGGGGAAACGCCTTCCCACCGACTGTGCGCCGAGTGCGGTGACGAGTTTGGCGGCGAGCAACAGCTGGAGCAGTGTCGTCACGACGGGCGTTTTGATTTCTTTCGCGGCGATGCGCTGGGGACACCGGCGATCTTCGCGGGCACCGCGCAAATCGCAGCGCTGCCACCAGCGCAAGCCCTGCGGTGCGGCCGGTCTGGGTAGGCGGTATCTGGCTCATCCCGAGGCACCGCATGCCACGACCAACACTTGCCGCAGCGAAGAAGTCTTGTCTGAAAGAGAAGCTTTTCAACCTTGGCAGGCGCCAAATCGCGATTACAAGGCTGTGCCCGTTAAGATGTATTCTTTGGTGGCGCGATGGCTGGGTGGACCCCACAACTCAGGCGCTCAATGGGGGTCAAAGAGCAGTTTGCGGCGCCAAGCAGCCGTACGAACCTCCTCGCCTGCTTCGCGATGTGCGTCGCGGAGGCGAAGGAGAGGGCTGCACCCCAAACCCGATCCGCTGCCATGGAGGACGTCGGGAAACGGAGATGGCAGCATTCCGAATATGCAGGGAAACTTCCATGTCCGAGGCGCCGAAACTGCGCAATAGTTTCGGCAGCTGCCAACCCATCTTGGAAATAGGTAACTGCGTATCACAGCGATGCGCGGCTTGCTGAGGGGAAGGAATGTCCCGTTTGATGGGCCAGAGCTCGACGCCAATTCGTGATTGGAAGTACTTGGGTTCACCACGCACCTTGCACCAAGTTCACCATCGCCACCGCGTGGCTATCGCCCAGAGGCGCTGAAATTCGCACCGCACGAAGCCAGGGCATCTGGACACAGACCTGCCGTCCTCGCCAAGCTCGCGGGGCACAGAGGAGTGTCCAAATGATGATCATCGATTCGCAGGTTCACGCCTATGAGGCGAACACGGCGAAGCGGCCGTGGCGCAGCGTGCCGAACTGGCCCGATCACGTCACGGGTGATGAGATGGTGACGGCGATGGACAAAGTCGGCGTCGACGGCGCGATCTTCATCTCCTCTTTTTCCATGTATCGCTACGACGCCAGCTACGCGGTGGAGGTGCAGCAGGCCCATCCCGGCCGCTTCGCCATCGTCAAGCCGGTCGATCCGGACGATCCGGCAGTCGCCGACGTCATCGCCGAGTGGAAGAAAACGCCAGGCGCGGTTGCGGTCCGCATCATGATGCCGAAAGAGGCCGGGCGCGAGCGCGACCCGAACGACCCGGGCCTCGACCGGATCCTGCGCGCCGCCGCCCGCCACGATTTTCCCGTCAACATCCTTTGCTGGGGCAATCTGGAGGCGGGTACCCAACTCATCGATCATCATCCCGGCACGCGATTCATCATCGACCATCTGGGCATCGTGCAGCCGCGCGTTCCGCCGGCGCCGCCACAGCCTTGGGCCGACCTGCCAAAGGTGCTGGAGCTCGCCAGGCGTCCGAACGCGGTGATCAAGGTCAGCGGCGCCTGCACGCTGTCCCGGGAACCCTATCCTTTTGCGGACATTTGGGAGCCGCTTGCCCGCGTGTTCGATGCCTGGGGCTTCGATCGCTGCCTGTGGGGCACAGACTGGACGCGCGCATTCGCCGTCGTCAACTATGAACAGGCGGTCAGGCCCTTTCTTTACACCGACCGCCTGACCGAGACCGAGCGTGCGATGCTCATGGGTGGTGCTTGCGCCAAGGCATATGGGTGGTCGCCACGGAAAGCTTAGTAATGCCTTGTGACTCCACCGGAATGAGGAGGCAGCATCTGTAGATATCGCAATCGGAAGCGGCTTTCAACAATCGGTGCTATGAATGGCCGGGGGCGGCCAAGAGGGGAACGGCGCCTTCAAGCTGTAGGAACACGAAAGCGGGTAGCCGTTCGTGGTCGGTTTTGTGCCAATGACCGATCGTTGCCCAAGGAAGACGTCTCAGGGATTGACCTATGAGAATGCCTTTCATACTGTTTCTTTCATGATGAAGCAGGCTCACGGAGTGCGACTTATTTAGCCGGCCCAAATTCGGGCCGGCATTCGCCCGCTCTGGTCCCATCCTGCTGGAGTCGATCCAATGGCTTCTGATTCGCCGGGTCCGAATGCGCATCCCGTGCGCATTGAGGAGCAATTCAGCCGCCAAGCCAAAATATTTGCCGAGGCCCCTGAACTGCATGGGGAAGCCGCGCTCGCACTGCTTGTCGAAGCGGCCAAGCCGCGTTCGACCGATGAGACGCTTGACGTGGCTTGCGGGCCCGGCAGCGTGGTCGTCGCCATGGCGCGGCATGCACGGCATTCGATCGGCTTGGACGCGACCGCGGCCATGCTTGTCGAGGCACAGCGCTTAGCACGAGCGCAGGCCATGCCCAATGTGGAGTGGCGGCAGGGCGACGTCTATGCGCTTCCCTTTGACAGCGACAGATTTGACATTGTCACGTGCCGCTTCGCATTCCATCATTTTGAACGGCCGGCGGCGGCACTGCAGGAAATGGTTCGTGTGTGCAAACGGGAAGGATGCATCGTTGTCTGTGACGCGATCGCCTCCGATAGCCCAAGAAAAGCCGAGGCTTTCAACCGGATGGAGCGATTGCGCGATCCGTCCACCGTGGAATTCCGGCCGCTTGAAGCATTGCTCGCCCTATTTGCCGGGGCCGGTCTGCCGTCACCGGAAAGGCGGTTCTTCCAAGTGCCGGCGGAACGGGAACAGATGGTGAAGCGGTCCTTTCCCGCAGGCGCGGATTACGATGGATTGCGACGCGTGATCGATACCTCCGTCGATGACGACTCAATGGGCCTAGGCGCGCGGCGATGCGGCGATACCGTATTGTTTCGTTATCCCTCCGTGATTCTGTCCACGACCAAGGCCGGCTGAGACAGGCGTTCGACTTCAAAGTGGGCGATTGCTCAGGGGGACCGGGCATTCGCATGGGCTGGATTTGACCAAAAGCGGAACGAAAGTTGCAAAGCCTCAGAGTGACGGCCGTTGACATCCGGAAGCATTATCCGCAGCGCACGGTGGCAGTTTTTCTCAAACAGGCGACGCAAGCCCTCCGAAAGGCTCGCGCGAAGCAGGGCCATCGGAAGAGCTTCTACGTCCCCCGATGCGAAGGCCTATGCTCCGACACATCGGTTCGCGAGCCCGAAGCCCGGCCACCCCGCTGCTTCGTATCAGCTCGGGCCTGTCGAACGCGAGATGCGTGGCCCCTTTTCCGGCGGCACCTGCTCCAGCCGCCGGTCGTGGCCGATGAGCACGAGCACGATCCCCGCGATCAGCGGCCCGTTCGCGAGGCAGAAAAGTGCCAGGCTCGTGCTGCCGCTCGCATCGCGCACCACGCCGTGGAGCGGGGGGTCCCGCCCAGCCGCCCAGATTGCCGAGCGCGTTGATCATCGCGATCCCGCCCGCCGCGGCCAGGGGCTCAGCGTGATCGGGTCCGTTGGTCAGCGGCAGCCGAGATGCCGCACGTTCACTCGATCAGCGACTCACCCCGCTTCGGGGAGGGCGGCGCATCGCGCGCGGCTCGAGATTGCCGTGACGCAGTGCCGATCGTTCCGGAAGAGCGAGAAGCGCTCATCGTTGAGAATGCCACTCTTCTTCGATCCGGTTTCCGGCGTTGGTGTTGACGAGCAGCACCAGCTCGCCATGGCTGGCTATTGCGAGGCTTTGCGTATAGCTGCCACCCTCGCAGCCGGGTTCCGCTTTGTAAGTGATGGCGTCGCTGCCGGTGCCGTCGGATTCGACCGCGTATGTGCCCGTAATCGTCGCCGTGCAGACCTGCGTCCCGACCATGTAGGTCTCGCGGCCGCTGAGATGGCCGCCGCCGTCGGCGATAAACACTCCGGTTCCGAGAATTGGAACCCAGGCCTTGCCGGTATCGACCTCTCCGCTGAAGCGCCCGGCATACCCGCCGCGCAGGGTGGCCACCGAAAAGCTCTGTTGGGGTGCCGCGTCGCTGTTGCTCGCGGCGAGCGCCGGGATTGCCGCGAACGCAACAAGCACTACCGTCAACCCAAGTCGTGCGTATCCCATGCCTGGTCGTCCTCTCCTTGCTCCGCTTCCGGATGTCTCCGGGAACGTGGCGATCACTCTAACGCGCTGTATTCGCGATTCGGTCGGATCCGATAAAACCTTCGCCTCCGGCGTGTGGAAGGCTTTTTGGGAGACTCCTTGCGTGCCGGGCCGGTTGATCCCGGGCATGTGCGTGGCGGCGGAATCTCCCGGTCAAGCCGGCCGGGTCGCCAGGATGAGCGGCGATGGGGCAGGTGCTGCCATCGTCCGCACCTCCGTGAAACCGGCCTCGCTGAGCCAGCCACCGATTTCCGCTGCCGACCAGGTGCTGCCGCTTTCAGTATTGACGAGCATGTTGACAGCGAAGATCAGGCCGAGCGGTGGCCCTCTGCGGTCGGGATCAACCAAGAATTCGGCGATCGCGATGGTGCCGCCGGGCGCCAACGCGTCGAAGACCTTGCGCAGCAGTGCCCGGCTACGTTCCTCCCCTTCGCTGTGCAGTATCTGGCCGAGCACGGCGAGCGAATAGCCGCTGCCGAAATCAACCGCGCCGATATCGCCCGCGCGCAGCTCGTATCGGTCTGCGACGCCGTAGCGCTCAACCACCCGCCGTGTGACTTCCAGCACTTCAGGCCAGTCCACGGCGACCACGCGCGCTCCGGGAAAGCGCTGCGCAGCCGGAATGGTCCAGACTCCTGAGCCGGCGGCAATGTCGAGCAGCTTCGCCGGCTGTGAGCCATCTTCCGCAATATGATCGGCGATGTGATCGGCCAGCGCCTGGGCGGAGCGCCAGCCCATCGGCAGCAGCGATTCAACGAAGTCTGCAAAAAATTTCGCGCCTTCCGCCTCACGATTGACGGCCAGCGGCGGCCGGCCGGTGGTCACCGCCTCGACGATGTGCAGCCAAGAGGGAATGAGCTGTGAGCTGGCATGAGCGAACAGCCCACCCAGAAAGCTCTCGGGCTTGGACCTGACGAGGAAGGCGGCGCTTTCAGGCGTCAGCGCGTAATGCTCGTCCGCATTCCGCCCAAGCACGCCGAGGCCAACCAACGCATTCGCCAGCGCCTCCGTGCCCCGGCGTGACGCGCCGATCCCATCTGCCAGAGCCGCGAGGCCCAGCGGTTTGCGCTCCAAGGTGTCGAATATGCCGGTGCGCACCCCCGCCTCGATGATCAGCGGCGGCGCGAACCCGAACACCATCTGAGCCAGCCGCTCGGCCGTCACGGGATCGGACATGCTCATCCCCTCTCTCTCGGAGCGGTGCCCGTTCCTGGCACCGAACGATAACGTGGCGTCAGCTGCCGATCGCGTTCTTGGCCGGCGGCGCGAGCCCGTAGCCGCGGGCGATATCAGAGGACGCGCTGTGTTGGCCGGGACCCTGGCAGCCATGAACGAGATGCGGCGGAGCCGGCGGATGATGGAATAAGGGCGCGGTGAAAGAAAGGCCGCCTCGCCAGGGAAGTGCGACGACGAGGCGGCAAGGCTGGCAATGAGATGTAGGTCCATGGGACGGACCCGACGCACACGATATGCTCAAATGGATATAGCGGTCACGTGATTTTGGTGCGGTGGTGGGATCGAACCGAGGACGCAGGGGGGCGGATAGAAACCGCCTCGTCCTTCCGAGGGCCCGGAGGGACGAGGCGGCAGACAAAGGGATGCGCGAGAATAGGCTGGGCCTCCGGTCAAGGCCCGAACGCAAAGATACGTCGCCCAGGGGCCCCAATCACGTCACGAACGCGATAGCTGGGTAACGAATAGTTGCAGGCTTCGGCGGGCGGCGCTGAAGGGTTTTTTGGTTCGTCCCCGCCCGGTGCGCTGGACGTTTCTTTGCCGCAACCATCTCCGCGCTCGCATTTGTGCTCCAGATCCGAAGCCTCCGGAAAATCCGGTACGGTTCGGCATATCCTGCCGGTTGAACGCTGGGGCGGGCAGCGCCTCCGGCGGGCCTCTATCTGCATCCCTGATCCAGCGATGCACTATCCGCGTTGCTCAGGGCCGACCAGAAGCTGCCTCCGACCTGCTCCCGAGCTGCAGGCGGCAGCTCGGGTTTCCTGCCGTCCACCAGCGGCAATGAAGCGGTCGCGAAGCTTCGCAACGCCTGCGGGTCGCGGAAGAAGCGCCACGAATGCGTCGCTCCGGTTCGGGTCTCGCCGATCACGCGGTCCGGCGCGCCGGCGAACATGGCCCACGCCCAAGCCGAGCTGCGCTTGCCGAACGCCGCAACAGGAAGCGCCGATCCGAACGGGCCGTGCAGATCATGCAGATCGTAAAGCAGGATCGGGCCCCGGACCGGTGCCAGCAAAACCCACATCCCATCCTGTGCAATCGCTGGAACGGCCGGCATTTTCACGCCCGGAGGGATCATCAATGCGCCGGAGCGCTGTCCCGCAACCGCCGAGCGCACGATCACCTGGTTCCCGTGCATGCTGACGCTCGTGCCGTTGCGCGAAACCGCCCCACCCGTCGGCCCCGCCGCATCGGGACTGTCCGGCACGCGCGGCAGCCCGCGCGCCAGCGCCGCATCGCGCTCCCACAGCCACACGCTGCCGGCCATGGAGCCCGTGGCGATCCGCCCGTCATCCGCCATCGCGATCGTCCAGAACGGCCCGTTGCTCCCGCGCATGATCCACGCAGGCACCCAACCGGGACCGCCGCCGCGCGCGTCCCGCAGATCCCAGACCCGGACGAGCTCATCGCTCGACACCGCCGCCACGAAGCGCCCGTCAGCGCTGAACAGGGCCCGGATCACGCGCGCCGGAGTCCTGAGCGAGATCCGCCTTTGCTCGCCGATATTCCAGAGATATGCGGCCCCGCCCCGGTAAATCGCGAGCAGCCGGTTCCCATCCCGGGGATCGAACGCGAGGCTGAAGACATCTCCCGCCGCTTCGCCCGCGCCCTGCGGGCCGTTCGCGGAGCGCGGATCGGGCAGCGTCGTCATCGCGCGCCGCTCGCCGAGCGAAACGAGGTCGATCCTGCCCCCCGTCGCGGAGATCGCGAGCACGCGAGAAGACGGGCTCACGGCAAGCGCCGGGTCCTGTGCGAACTCCTCGACCGCCCCGGCCGGCGCCGGGTCCGGGCGCCGCACCATTTCGGCGCCGCCCTCGTCGATGCCGCCTTTGGCAGCCTCCGCGCCCAAGGCCCAGATAATCACGGCCCGCCCCGGTCCCGACGTGACGATCAGCCTTCCGTCCGGGCTGAACACGCCGAAACCGGGCTCGGTGCCGGCCGCGAACGGAATTACGCCCCGGCTCTTCAGATCGACGAGAATCGCACGGCGCTGGCCGCCGTCCACGCCGTTGAGCAGCACTTCGTCGCCCGCCGGGTTGAGGCTGAGCGCAAGCGCCCATTGCATCGCGACCCGGATCGACCAGCCGGTCTGCTCCGCCCCCGTCGCGGGATTCCAGAGCCGAAGGCTTCCATCCGCGAAGGCGATGAGCCCGCCATCGGGCCGGAACGCGATTGCCGGCGGCACGCAGCGCGCGACCTGGAACACGCTCCGCTCGTGCATCTGCTGCAACGCGTCATAGGCCAGCGCCTCGTTTTCCGGCATCAGGGGAAGCCGCGAGGCCGGCGAAAGCCCATATTGCGCCAGCAGCAAGGCCTGATAGGCGCTCTTCGTGGCGAGCGCCTGAACACCGGCGAAGGCAACGAGACGGGCCTCCCTCTCGGCGGACAACCGCGCCTGCTCCTGGAAGAATGCCTGCCTCTCCGCGGCCTCCCGCGCCTGCACCCCGGCCTGATACTTTTGATAGGCGAGCTCCGCCTGCTTCTCCTGAACCAATTGCTGAGCGTAACGAAGCTGCGCGCGAACAGTCTCAGCCCGAAGAAAGGCGAGGACCGCGATCAGCAGCACGACCAGCACGGCGCCGGCACCGATCAGCCACCTGTCCCGCATCACGCGCGCCCGGCTCCGCCTCAGCACCTCCGCCGCAACATCGAACTTGTCCGCTCCGACCGGCGTGTAGCGCTGCGCCCATACCCGCGTCGGCCGCCGCCGCGCCCACCACCCCTCGAACTCCCTGAGCTGCGCCTTGGGAATGAGGCCTCCCAGCTGGCCGTAGCGCAGCAGGTCCCGATAATGCTCCGCGTCCTCCAGCTCCGCCCGCACCCAGCTCGTCTGCTCGCGGCCGCCGAGCCGCTCCCACCGCCTGATCAGCGCCTCGTGCCCGATATCCACGGCGGCATCGGCATCGAGCTCGGCCTCGGACGGAGCGCGCAGGAAACTGCAGGCGGGATCGGCGAAATGCAAAACGACCCCGCGCACCGCGGCGGCGATGGCGGCTCTCTGCCGCTCGCCGGCGCCCTCCGGCATGACGACCGCGACGAGATCGCCAAGCTTCTGCGGCCGCCGGATCACGCGGCCCTGGCTGTCCACCTCCGTCAGGGATTGAAAGACCTGCCTTGCAATGTCCGTGAGCCGAGGGCCATCCACGCCGCCCTCCATGCGGTCGAGCTCGTCCAAAAGCTCATTGCCGTGCAGCGTCAGCGCGTTCTCGACTCCCCCGATCTCGGCATAGTTCTTACGCGTCATGCCGGGCGCGCCACCCGCGCCTGCAACTTTTGCTGCGCGCTGCCAGCATCGCATCATTGCGTGCTGCAGCACCGGAAGCTGGTCGGGGTCTTCGCTCGTGTCATTGAGCACGCGCTGGATCAGCCCAGGCTCTATGCTACCCCCGGCAACCTCCACCGGACGGCGAATCGCCGTTGCGCGCTGATCGCGCGTCAGCGCGGGAACGAGATACTGCGTCCGCGTCACGGCTTCGGAAAGCCCGTGGAACCGCGCACATTCGCCGATGAAATCCGAGCGCATGGTGAGCGCGATGCTGCCGGCGAACTCGGGATCATCGCTCGCCGCCAGCACCAGCTGCACGAAGAGCGTGGCCTCATCGCGCTGCTCTGATGCGCGTTGCGCGTCGCTCCCGCGCACGGCGCGCAGATCGGCAAAACGAAAAATTTCCTCGAACTGGTCGATCAGGACGAAGAGCTTCTGCCCTTCGCGCTCGTGCATCAGCGGCAGCGCCTCGCGAATGCCGAAGCTCGATTGCCGCAGCACGAGCTCGATTCGGTCGGCCCTGGCCTGCGCCAGCGGATCAAACCCATCCGCGCCTGCGGTCCGGTTCGGCCGCGCCAGCGCCTCGGCGAGATTCCGGATCGGCGCCTCTCCCGGACGCATCTCCACCCAGTCCCAGGAAGGCATCTCCACCGCGGACATCAGCCGCGGCAGAAGCCCGGCGCGAACAAGCGAGGATTTGCCGCTGCCCGAGCTGCCGACGATCGTGATCAGCGGGCTCTGGGCGATCAGCCGCTCGAGCGCGTCGATCTGCGCTTCCCGCCCAAAGAAATAGGCCGCGTCTTCGAAGGCGAACGGGCGCAGCCCGACGAACGGATGCGCCGTGGACGCCGCAGCGTCGGCAAAGTTCAGCATCGCGCCCGCCCCGCTTAGCTCGCCGGCACGAGCAGCCGCCGCACCAGCGCCTCGTGCCAGCCCGGCCCGGGGGCTGTTACCACCGCGTCGGCCGTGCCGAAGCTGTCGAGCTCGCAGGCGAGTTTCTTGCTCTCGCTCTCCGGCGGGCCGGCGAGCAGCCAGATTTTTCCGCCCGGCCGCGCCGCGCGCCATTGCGGCGTGTCGAGCCGGTCGAGCGCCTCCGCCACCGCCTCTTCGTTCGCCGCGCCCCAGCAGAAGGCGAGATGATCGGCGCGCCCGGCCAGCGCGAAGCCCGTATCGGAGGGCACGAGCAGCGCCTTGATCCCGCTCTCCGTGAGCTGCTTCGCCACCGCCAGGGCGAGCGCCTGATCGGCGGGCGCCGCGGTCACATAAACGAGCGGCGCACGGGACGAGAGCGCGGCCGTTGGCGCGGCGGGCTTGCGCGCCGCGAGCCGCTGGACGACGAAATCGTTGAAGCGCGTGGCGGTGTCGCCATCCACCTCGTCGCTCGCCAGCGCTGGCCCGTAGCGAGTGAGGATTTCGAGCGGGTCGCGCTCCGCCCCCGACTCCTCCGCGCCCGGAATGATCTTGGGCGCCCAGATCAGCCGGTGGAATCCCGGCCGGCGCCCCGCTTCGGCGGCGGCCTCGGCAAGCTGCAAGGGCGCGATGCCGAGCTCGAGCCCGTCCGGCTGGAAGCCGCGTCCCTCGCCGAGGAGATGAATGGAGAGCTCGGCCTCCGCCAGCGCCTTGCGCACGATCTCGAGCGCCTCGGCGCCGAGCCGGGGCAGATCCTTTTCCGGATCGGGCACCACCTTGAAGCCCCGCACGCTGAGCTCATGGGCCAGCCGGCTATAGCTTTCCATAAGATCGAAGGCGGGCTTGGCGAGGAAGACGGCTCGCCCTTCAGCGCTTCGCGCCATTCCTGCCTGGGGCCGCGCGAGCGCCAGCCGCGCGAACTCCCTCGTCTCCTCTGCTTTCCGCGGATCCGCCGGCCTGATCCTCCCCTGCCGCAGCTCGCGGAGCCGGGTATGGATTTGATGTGCGAGCTGGAGGATCGCATCCTCGTAAGGCTTCTTTCGTACGATCTGGCCGCGCCGATAGAACTCGCGCGTATAGCCGCGCTCGGGGTCCTTCTCGTAAAAGCGCACAGAATTGACGTGCCGCAGCGCAGTCGGCAGCTCGTTCTCCGCGACCTCCTGCTTGTCCACGCGAAAGATGCGGCGCTGGCCCTTGTGGTCGGGCATCGCCTCCAGGCGGCGGGCGAAGACGCTTACCTCTTCGCGGCACCAGGGGCTGTTCACATAGCCGTTGGAGAGGATCGCGAGCAGGATATCGCTCTTCGCGATTTCCTCGGCCAGGACTTCGATATACTGGTCCGACGAGGTCAGGTGCTTGCTGGCGAGCCAGAGCTCCTCTTTCGGCAGACCGAGATTCTGAAGCTCCCAGGCGAGCTGGGCATAAAGGTGGGAGACGAATCCCTCGCCTTTCCGCGGGCCCGGCGGCGGCTCGTCATCGGACGAGCTGTAGCTGATGAAGACCCCGCGCTTGCCGCCCCCGGGCAGCTCATGATTGTCGTTGTCGGACGCCTGACGAGCGCTCACGGGCCCCTCCCGGCGCGCCGCGTGCGCGCCTCACCGCCGCAATCCCCGGGGGCCGTTTCCGGCATGGGGTCGCGCGGTTCTCCCTGATGGCGCCTCGGCAGATTGCTTACCGTCGCGCGAGTATCGTCTCGCAACGGCAACAATAAAAGCCACTTCACCCAGTTTTGATCGCCTGAGATAAAGATAAGGCCGTAGCCCCCATTGACGCGAGCGCGATTACCGCGGGTGCCGGAGCGGCAGATTCCGCCCATAAGGGACGCTGGCAGCGAGGGGCGCATATAAATCTGTACCAGCTGGACTGGTAAGAGAATTTTTCGTTTTACACGCTTCTTTTAAAAACAGTCTGTTATTGGTCATTCTGGGGAGAGATGTCGGCAGGGATGACATAAGATGTTCTTTGAATTATTTTGGGAACATCAATGGGATGAGTATAAGAAAATTCTATGGGAGCGGAACGCGTCCCGGCCGGCGCGGTTCCCTCATTCGTGCTTGAGCAACGTCCAGACCGGATCGAGCACGATCTGCACGCTCAGGCCGCTCTTCAGCGTCGTCTGAACCGTGAGATAATCGGCATTGATGTCGAATCTCGCGACGAAGGTCGTGCTCGACGCCGTATGGGTGAAGGTGAGCGTGCCACCCGTGATCCGGCCCTCGATCGGGATCGCGCTCGCCCCGTAGACGCGCGCCTCACGGACCGTCCCCGCCGTGGGCGGGCCCTGGACATAGAAACCTTCGGCAAGTGAATCGCCATCGACGGCGGTGACGATCAGCATCGCCTGGCGGCCGGTGCCGTTATAGCCGACGCTGCTTGCCCAGACGCCGACGAATCGGAGGGCGTTCGCCGGGACGCCGCCCTTGGGCATCGCGATCGTGAATGTCGGCACCGGCAATTGGTGCCTCGCCGCGATATCGCTCACGCGCTGAAGGTCCTGCGCGCTTGGCGGACTGAACATCTGGACGGTCTCGACAGCGCCGCCACCCCCCTGGTGGGCGAGCTCCACGGCGAGCAGGGCGATGCCGGCCAGGATCACCAGCACGCCGGCGATGGCGGCGAACAGCAGGCCGGGCTTGCGCCGCGGCTGCTTCTTGCCGGCGCGGGGCGAGGGCGGCGGCGATGCCGGCGCGCGCGGGGCGGCATCGGCAGTCCCCTGCCCGCCTCTCTGCAGCAGCGTCCTGACCGTGACCGTGAGGGTTTCGAGATGCTTCTCGAGCGGCGGCGTCAGGGCGTCCAGCCAGTGGACGCTGCCCATGAAATAGGCCAGCGCCTTGGTCGGCATGATGTCGTTGATGCGGACCGGGATGATCGGAATGCTCCGGTTCACCGCCTGGACGACCTCGTTGCGGATTTGCGGCGATTCGTTGGCATCCGCCGAGAAGACCAGCACCATCAGCCGGCAATGGTCGATCGCCTCGACGATCGCGGCACCCCAGTCCTGGCCGGGCAGAATGTCGCGCGGCGCGATCCAGCAGCGCACCCCGGCCGCTTCGAGCGCCGCGCAGGTGGCATCCGCCGTCGGCTTGTCCTTTGACGAATGGCTGATGAAAACGTCGATCAGACTCAGCGACCCGCATCATCCACCCGACCGGAGCGCGGTCAGGGGCCGAAATGCCCGACGAGGACGGCGCCCGCATTGAGCCCGCCGCCTTGGAGGAAGGCAAGAAAATTCCGCCCTCAGAACGGGAGCCACGGCGGCGATCGTTTCGGTATCGTCAGGGTGCGGCTATCTCATGCGAGATATTCGCAACCCTGCGCTCGATAAAACCCCGGCGTGCCCGGCCGGCGCCGCGGCCGTGACGGTTTCAGGCGGCGGCGCGGTAGGTCCTCGGAATGCCGGCTTTCGGCACCTGGCCATGGAGCGGCTCATTCGGCACGCCCTCGTGCAGAAGAAGGCGCGCCGCGATCAGCTTGTCGAGATCGATGCCGGTGTCGAAGCCCATGCTCTCCAGCATGAAAACCAGGTCCTCCGTGACGATGTTGCCGGAGGCACCCGGAGCGAAGGGGCAGCCGCCAAGGCCGGCGAGCGCGGAATCGAAGCTGCGGATCCCTTCCTCCAGACCCGCCAACGCATTGGCGAGGCCGAGCCCCATCGTGTCATGCAGGTGCAGCTTGGTGAGCTTCTCGCCGATCGCGCCGCGCACCGCGCGCACCAGCGTGTGCACCTGGTCCGGATGGCCATAACCCACCGTGTCCGCGAGCACGATCGCGTCCGCCCCGGCATCCGCGAGCGCGCTCGCCACCCGCACCACGCGGCTCACGGGCACGTCGCCCTCGATCGAGCAGCCGAAAGACGTCGCGCAGCCCGCCTCCACCCGCACCTTCCGGTCCTGGGCCCCGAGCCAGGCGACGATCCGCCCCACCTCCTCGACCTGCTCCTCCGTGCTCTTGTTTGTGTTGGCGCGGCTGTGGCCTTCGCTCACCGAAACCGGAACCTCGATCCCATGCGCGCCGGCCGCATAGGCGCGCTGCGCCCCTTTGAGATTGGGCACCAGCGCGAACACCGTAAGGCCCGGTATCGCAAGCGCGCCCCGAACGATCTCCTCCGTGTCCGCCATCTGCGGGATGAGCTTCGGCGGCACGAAGCTGCCGACCTCGATTTCCTTGACGCCCGCCGCGGCGATCGCGGCGATCCAGCGCGCCTTGACCGCGGTCGGCATGATGGACTTCGCCATCTGGAGCCCGTCGCGAGGCCCCACTTCACAGACGGTGACGTGCTCTTTCATCGCCCTACTCCGGAACGCATCCATAGCCACGAGCTTAAGCAGGAACGCCCTGCCCGGTCATCCGTCCGGCCTCCCGTTCATCGAGGCCGGGCAGCGTGGCGAACACATAGTCATTATTCGCCCCGAGGTCAGGAGGCGGCAGGTGGCGCTCGCCGCGCCAGCCGCGCTCCGGCGGCCTATCCCGGCCGCGTCATGGTATCTGGAGGGTGTTATGCACCCTGATGAAGCATTGAGAAGGACAAGCCTTCTTTTTCTGAAGAAAAAGAAGCAAAAAGACTTTTCCCCGTTTTCCGGACCCGGCGCCGACCGGGGACTCCGAACGAGGGAATCAATGAGGGGATAAAAGTTTTCTGGTTCTCTTTTTCAAAAGAGAACACTCTTTGTTGCTCATCGCGCGAGGATGCATGGGAAGGTGCACAATGCGCTCTTTCCCGCCACATCTGTCAAAAATCATGGAAGCAGCCGCCGCGCGGGGTTAGAGTTGTGGCGCTCCGGAAGAGCGTCGCATTCGCGGCAGAGGCTGGCATCGCTTCTTCTGTCCCGACCGAGCATTCAATGGCATTCACCTGGCTCTGTCCCGCGCTGCTGTCCGTTGCCGCCATGCTCTGGCCGGCGGCACTTCCGCCCGCGACTCCGTCGCTCAACGAGGCCGCGCCGCAGGATGCCTCGCTGGCAGGAGATCTCCTGATCGCTTCTCCGCATATCGGCGATCCGCGGTTCTCGCATACGGTCATTCTGATCGTGGAGCAGAACAGCGGCGGCGCGCTGGGCATCGTGATCAACCGGCCCCTTGCCGAGGTGCCGCTCGGCAGCCTGCTGAAGGCAATGGGCATGAACGGCGCAGGGGTCAAGGCAACGATCCGCATCTTTGCCGGCGGGCCGGTGGACCCTTCGGCCGGATTCGTCCTGCATAGCGTCGACTATCGCGGTGCGGGGACCATCGAGATCGACGGCCGCATCGCGATGACGGAAAGCCCGAATGTCCTGGAGGACATCGCTCATGATCGCGGCCCCAAGAAGAGCCTGGTCGCGTTCGGCTATGCCGGCTGGGGACCGAGCCAGCTCGAGATGGAATTGGCGCGCGGCGATTGGTTCGTCATCCCCGAGACCGCCAAGCTCGTTTTCGACGAGAAGCGCGATCGCGTATGGGCCGACGCCATGGCGAGCCGAACCACGCCGCTCTAAAGCGTGATCGCCGAAGGTGGAATCACCGGAGGCGTGAATCACGCGGGAGAAACAAAGACCTAGAGCGGGATAGGTGAGCGAAAGCGAACGCATCCCGCTCTAAGAGCCCGAGGAGAACCGATCGCCGGGGCAGAACCCCGGGCGGCGGCTTACGATTTGCGGGCTGAGAGCCTGTTTGAGAATGCGCTGTGGCGAGTCGGAGGCGCCGCAGGCGCCGGCGGGCGCGGCTTTCGAGAACCGGAGCGGAGCGGCCTTAAAGGCCGTGAGCACCGGAAGCGCAGAAAGACGGGTCGGACGACCGCCACAGTAGCATTATCGAACGGGCTCTGAGTCCCGAAGCCGATCGAGGCCATAGAGTGCTGCGCCCATGAGCGCGGAGCGCGCCACGACCACTTTCACCGGGATGTTCTCGAGCAATTCCTTGAAGCGCTGCTTGGCGGTGAAGGCGCGCATGAACCGCCCGTCCATGATCCAGGGCAGCACCCGCGTGGGCATTCCCCCCGCGAGATAGACCCCGCCCGTCGCCAGCACCTTGAGCGCGAGATTCCCGGCCTCCGCGCCGAGGACGGAGACGAAGATATCGAGCGTTGCCGCGGCGAGCTTGTTCTTCTCCCCCTCCTCCAGCGCCGCCTTGACGATCGGCGGCGTGCGGTCGTGGCAAGCGGCGAGCGTTGCGGCGAACGAAGCGGATTCGGAGGCGGGATCGCGGGCGCGGAAGAAATCGTAGATGCCGGGAATGCCGCTGCCCGAGCACATGCGCTCATAGGAGACGTGCCCGAATTTCTCGAAGAGATGGGCCCAGAGCGCGGCTTGCAGCGGATCGGATGGGCCGAAATCCGTATGCCCGCCCTCCGAGGCGCAGGCGATGTAGCGGCTTCCGTCCCAGATCAGGAAGGCCTCCCCGAGGCCGGTGCCGGGCGCGATGACCGCCATCGGTCCGTGCGGCTCGACCTTGCCCGGATTGATCGTGCGCACATCCTCCTCTTGCAGGTGAGGAACGGCGTAGGCGATCGCCTTGAGGTCGTTCAGCACGCTCACCTGCGCGAGCCCGAGATCGCGCGCGAGCGCCTGCTCCTCGACCACCCAGGGGAGATTGGTGAGCTGCGCGCGCCCGTCCCTCACCGGGCCGGCGACATCGAAGCAGGCGGCGGTGACGGGCTTGCCCACTTCCTTCACGAAGGCGCGCACGACCTCGCCGAGGCCGGGAAATTCCTCGCTGCGGAACTCGCGGACGATCTCGGGG
>JASHRV010000365.1 GCA_030037175.1 Acetobacteraceae bacterium | reverse complement strand
GGTATTCCGCACTGCCGAAAAAGTCTCGAAACCAACGGAGCGAAACTCCGTGCAGCGGCAAAAGAAAGCGCGGCGTCGGATTGAAGGCGATCCCCACAACGACGAGGATAGGCGCCACTAGGCAGCAAAGCAGGCACCACACATAGGCTCTCAGTAGTATGCGACTGGACTGCATCAAGCCCTGCCTCTGCGACTCTGCCGGCGCCGGCTGGTACCGACGATTACCGCGATGGCGGCGAACACGATAAGCACCAGCACCATCGCGAGGCTCGAGGCGAACGGCCAATCATAGGCCGAGAGCGCCTGATCGTAGATTTCGTTGCCGAGCATTCGCCCGAGCCGGCCGCCCAACAACGCCGGTGTGACGACGACACTGATTGCAACCGTGAAGCAAAGCAGCCCGCCAGACACCAGTCCAGGCAGGCTAAGCGGCAGTAAGATTCGGCGAAAAACTATCAGCGGCGAGGCGCCTAGATTCCAGGCCACCTCTTCGAGCCGTACGGGAATATCCTCGATCGCGCTCATCAGCGGCAGCGTCATGACCGGCAAGAGAAGCTGTACCAAAGCGACCAGCACCGCCCATTGGGAGTACAACACATCTATACGAAACGGCACGCCGAGGCTGGCCAGCGCGGTGTTGAGGATCCCTTCCCTACCGAGGATTGCTATCCAGCCAAACGCCTCGACCACAGCGCTCACCATCAGCGGCATGATCAGCAGGAAGAGCGCGACCGCCAGCGCAGCACGTGAGCAGCGCGCCAGATAGTAGGCGAGAGGGTAGCCAAGGGCGGCACAGATTACCGTCGCCAGCGCGCCTATCGTGAGCGTTCGTCCGATCAGATCGAGAAAATAAGCATCCGCGATCTCTCGATAGTTTGCGGTCGTCAGGACGGGGGACCAAAGGCGCGCCGAGGACGATGTGAAAAAGCTCAGAACTCCAATGTTGCCGAGTGGAATGCCAAGAAACGCAAGAAGCATGAGTACGTAAGGGCCGAGAAGCCAGAGAGCACCGTGTCTTGAGAGGCGCGCTCGCGCCGCCCGCGGCTCAACGGCTAAGGATGACGACGTCGCCCGGATCGATTCCGACATTCACCACACTCGCGTGGGCTAGCGTATCACTCCCGCCGGTCAGCTTGCGCACCAGCAAAAGCTCAGCACGCACGCCGAGACGCAGACGGTACTGTGCCTCATCGCCGAGATAGACGACCTCCGTCACCTCAGCGGTAAACGTGTTAGCAACAGAAGCCGCGGCGTTGCCGATGCGAACTAGTTCCGGCCGGACCAATGCCGTCACGCGGCGTGCAGTGGGCGCAGCCGCCGCACATGCCTGCAGACGAAGGCCCGATTCGGTCGTGATATCTGCGATCCCGTCGCGCCACCCCAGTACCTCCGCCTCGAGCAAATTCGCGTTGCCGATAAAATCAGCGACGAACCGCGATGCTGGCTGCTCGTAGATTTCCCGCGGGGTGCCGATCTGCTCGATCCGCCCGCCGGACAGAACGGCAATGCGGTGCGAAAGAGCCAACGCCTCGGTCTGGTCGTGAGTGACAAAGATCGTGGTCTTTTGGAGTCGCCGCTGCAGTTTGCGCAACTCCTCGCGCATCTGGACGCGCAGCTTTAGGTCTAGGCTTGAAAACGGCTCATCGAGCAGCAGCAGCGGCGGCTCGAGGACAAGCGACCTCGCCAGCGCCGCGCGTTGCTGCTGGCCGCCCGATAGCTGATCGGGCCTGCGCTGGCCGAGCTCAGAAAGGCCGACCAACGCGAGCATCACTGCTGCACGCCGCGCAGCTTCGCGCCGCGGAACGCCGTGCACGGATAGTCCGAAGGCCACATTGTCACTTACAGTTAGATGCGGGAAAAGCATCGGAGTCTGAAAAACCAGACCGATCTCCCGCTTGTGCGGCGGAACCTTCTCGATGCGCCGTCCGGCGAGCTCGATGATCCCCTCATCGACCGGTTCGAAGCCTGCAATGCAGCGCAGTGTCGTTGTTTTGCCACAGCCGCTTGGTCCAAGTAGGGAGAAAAACTCTCCCTCCGCAACTGTAAAGGAGATTGGTCCGACAGTAACGTCCCTGGCATACCGGCGCACAAGCCCGCGCACGGCTAGCCCAGTCTCTGTGTCCGCGGGGCCCCCTCCCGGCGGGGTTCCATTCGCTCGAGGTTCCGGCTCCGTTTCCATCAAGCGCTGGTCAACCCATCACCTCCTCATCCCAACGCTTGAGATAGTCAGCTCGGTGCGCGGCAACCTTTTTCCAATCAAGTGTCACGGTGTTGCGGAGGTCTGCCTCGGTCACTTTGATGTGGTCAAGACCCGACGGCAGAACTGCCTTTCGGTTGGTCGGCGGATACATATTCCATGACGAGAACTCGACCTGAAGCTTGGGGTCGAGTGTAAGGTTGATGAACCGATTGGCCGCCTCTTCATAGGGCGTCCCCTTCAAAATGACGAAGCCGGTGCCGATGGCAAGCGTTCCGGGTACCGAATCAAACTGGGTCGGTACGCCGTCCGCCTGCATCTGAAAGGCGATACCGTTCCAGAATGGGTTGAGGATGACGTCTCCTTGCTCCATCAGCCGCTTCCCATTGTCGGCGTTCTGGACGATCACAGCATTGTTCTTGCGCACCAATTCGGCGGCAAAGTTCATTCCCGGCGTTATGTTGTCCTCGTCGCCGCCAAGTGCCTTGTTCAACGCGTGCAGCCAGTACATCCCGTACCATCCATAGGCGGGGATGCCCACGCGGCCCTTGTATTTAGGGTTAAGAAGCTCATGGAAGCTGGCGGGCCGAGTCGGAATTTCCTTCGCGTTCCAGACCAAGCCGAATAAGAGGAAGCTCGTTGAGGCGTAATAGTTGCCAAGCTTTGCTGTATCGGAGACGTCGGCATAGTTCGGCATCCCCGCTGTATCATAAGGGAGAATGAAGCCGGCATCTTCCATCATCACGACCTCGGCTTGGCCATGATCGGAAATGTCGTACGGGGGCATGCCGCGCGAGGCCATGATCTTCGAAGTGGCAATCGATTCGAGCTGGAAGGAATACTGCGGCGAAAGCCCCGTGAGCTTGGTGAAGCCGCCGCCCTCAACGAAGATTTGCTCGAGATGTTCACCCCAAGAGCCGCCTGTAGATGCCCATGTGAACGGCCGCTCGGCGCGTGCTGGAGTGGTGAATCCCGGAACAACGAGTCCGGCCGCGCCGGACGCCATCCACGCTGTCCCGATGCCAAGCCGGGCCAGCATCTCGCGTCGTTTCATTTTCGTCTCTTTGCCTCCGCGTCTCCCATGAGCGCTCGCCTAACAATCTACCAGCCAACCCTGCAGCTCTATGGTCTCCCTTCCGGATCGCCATTGTGCCTGCGTGGCGATCTATGCATTTAATGCATAACTAAGTATACGAACCTCCTAGGGTTCCATGCAAGCACAATTAATCCGTATTCCTTCCAACTGAATGCGCTTTGCGTGGTCCAGTGGACAAATGCGTCCCTGGATCGCTCCGTAATCCAGTCAGGAGCAGTCGGCTCTATTCGCGCACTGCCGCCAACGCGGCTTCGCATTCCGCTTCGGTCGCAGCCGCGGCCGTCAGCGCCCATCCGGCGAAGCCTTTGACAGCAGGCAAATTGCGTTTGAACTCCGGATAGACGACAAAATAGGCAATGTTGGTGCGAATCGTATGTGCATGTGGAATGGCGAGCCGTCCGGAACGTAGATCCTCAAGCACGAGAAAATGAGGCACCAGCGCAATACCGAGCCCACTCGCGGCTGCTTCGACGCACATGCCGAAGTTTTCAAACTGGAGTGCCGTCCCGTTGAGGCTCGGCCGTGTTCCGGTCGACTCGAACCAGCGCGGCCAGGCCTCCATCAGCGGCGAGAGATGCAAGAGCCGGCAGCGCGCAATTCTTTCAACGATCCCCTCTGGCCCGGGCTGGGTCAGCCGCCGCGCCAACGCCGGACTCGATACGGCGACCAGTTCCTCCCCCATAAGCCGCTCGGCGATGACATTCGGCCAGGTTGGCGTGCCAAAGGAAATGCCCGCGTCAAACTCCGTGCCGGAGAACTCGAATGGCTCGGTACGAATAAAGAAATTAATCCGGATCCCGGGATACCTCTCGATGAACCCGGCTATCCTCGGCACTAGCCACTTCGCGCCGAAGGTCGGCATGGTGGCAAGATTGAGCGTGCCGATCCCTTTACGGTGCGTGAGCACCTGCCGCGTCGACGACTCGATCCGGTCGAGGCATCCGCGTACCTCGGGAAAATAGGCTTCACCCGCCGTGGTGAGGCCAAAGCGCCGGGTCGTCCGGTTTACTAGCGCCACCCCAAGCTGTTCTTCAAGCGTGCGCACGTGCCGGCTGACCGCGCTTTGGCTAACACGCAGTTCCTCGGCGGCACGGCTGAAGCTCTGGTGCCGTGCTACCGCCTCGAAGGCCTGTAGGAGGCTGAGCGAGGGAACGTCGCGACGCATCACTTATGACTTTAATGAATATGTTTAGAAAAACAAGTCACTTTTCGGCCGTAACCGCTTCTCCGACCATTGCCGCACGGCACGGTCCAGACGCAGGGTGGACAGGGGTGGATACATACCGGCTTGGAATCGATATCGGCGGCACCTTCACCGACTTTTCGCTGCTCGAAGAGAGGACCGGCACCATCAGCGTTTTCAAGACGCCTTCGGACCCTGCCCACCCTGAGGTCGCGGTGCTCTCTGCTACTCAGCGCATTCTCGCCGAGCGTGGTCTCAGTCCCAAGCAGATCCGCTATTTCGTGCACGGCACAACCCTCGCCGTGAACACGATTATCCAGAGGACGGGCTCGTCCACCGCACTTCTCGTCACCAAGGGCTTCCGTGATCTGCTCAACATCGCACGCCATCGCATCCCCGACGTATTTAACTTTATGGCCGAGATCCCCGCTCCGCTCGTACCGCGTTCGCTTGTCTTCGAGGTTCCCGAGCGCTCCTGCGCCGATGGTCGTATCATTTCCCTGCCGGAGGAAAAGGACGTCACCGCGATCGCGGCGCGCATGATGGAAGCCGGAGTCCAATCGGCCGCGATTTGTTTTCTCCATAGCTACCGCAATCCAGCGGGCGAGGAGCGTGCACGCGAGTACCTCGCCCGTGCGGCTCCCGGGATCTATGTCTGCACGTCATCGGACATCTGGCCACAACTTCGCGAGTACGAGCGCGCCCTGGCCGCCGTTATGAATGCCTACGTCGGCAAGGCGATGCGCGACTATTTCGAACGACTGGATTCGGGGGCGAAGGCGCTCGGCATTGAAGTTCCGCTCCTGTCCACGAAATCGAACGGCGGGGTGATGCCGGTCCTCGCAGCGAGCGAGCGGCCGGTGGAGACCCTTATGTCCGGTCCGGCAGCCGGTGTCATCGGTGCAGCCCAGGTCGGGCAGGCCGCGGGGTATTCGCGCCTCATCACCTTCGATATGGGCGGCACCAGCGCCGATGTCGCCGTTATCGACGGTGCTCCACAATATTCCACTGAGGGCCATGTTGGGGATTTTCCGGTCATCATGCCCGCTGTCGATGTCACGTCCATCGGCGCCGGCGGCGGCTCGATCGCCTGGACCGATCCGAGCGGCGCCCTCAAGGTTGGGCCCGAAAGCGCCGGAGCGCTGCCGGGGCCGGCCTGTTACGGCCTCGGGGGAACGCACCCCACCGTGACAGACGCCTATGTGGCGCTCGGCATCATTGCGCCAGAACGATTGCTTGGCGGCAGCGTCCACCTCGACCCCGCACGCGCTGAGCAGGCACTCGGCGAGCTCGGGTCCCGGCTTGGTCTTGGCATGCGTCAAACAGCTGAAGCGATCCTCGAAGTCGCAACGTCGCAGATGTATTCCGCTTTGGTGCCGCTGCTCGCGCGAAAGGGCGTTGCCTACGAGGACTTCACGCTTCTCGCGTTCGGCGGCGGCGGGCCTTGCCACGCCTTTCTGCTTGCCGCCGATGTCGGCATCTGCCGTGTGCTGGTCCCGCTCCATCCGGGCATTCTGTGCGCCGCGGGCTCGCTCGCGGCCGATGTCCGCAAGGATCTTGTGCGAAGCGTCCACCGCATAGTGGCAGGCGACGGCGCCGCTGCCCCTATTCTCAAGGAGCTCCAAGCGGCGTTTGGAGAGCTTGCGGCTGAGGGGAAAGCCTGGCTCGGATCCCTTGGTCTCGGTTTTGCGGCGGAGCGAATGGAATGCAGCGCGGACATGCGTTACGTGGGCCAGTCTTTCGAGCTCACACCTGCGCTTACCGAAGAGGACCTCGCGGACGAAACCGGCGCGCACCTGCGGGCCGCTTTCCTCGGCGTTTATGAGCGCATCTATGGGCACAAAGACGAGAGCGCGCCGATCGAAGTGCTCGACATTCGCGTGGCCGCCGTCGGCGTCAATCCCCGCCCCCGCCTTGGAGAAGTGCTCGGGGTTCCTGCACGGACGGCGCCAGCTTCGCAGCAAAGAACCGTCTTCGTTGCCGGACGCGAGCAGCTGGCCGACGTCTATCAGCGGGTAGAGCTTGCGCCCGGCTTCTCCTTCACCGGTCCAGCGATCGTCGAGCAGTACGACACCACGGTATTCGTAACACCCGGCTTCGCAGTGACAGTCGATGCCTCCGGCAACCTTATCGGCGAGATGCTCCGTGATGAATGACAAAGTCCTCCTCGAGGTTCTCAACAATCACTTCACTGGCATCGTTGAGGAGATGGGCTATGTAATCCATCGGGCTGGCTTCACTGTCTTCGTCAAGGAGACCTGGGACTTCGATTCCGCGCTCGTCGCCCCGTCGGGTGAGATTTTTTGCTATCCGCGGAATATCGGCGTCACCAACATGCTCGGTATGCACATGGGCGCGGCGATTGCCGCTGTCCCCGATCTCGCGCCGGGCGATGTCGTCGTTACCAACGATCCAAAGACGACCGCGGGCATGTGCACCCATTTGCCCGATATCATGCTCTTCAAGCCACTCTTTCATGAAGGGAAGCTGCTCTGTTTCGCCTGGTGCTTCGTCCATTCCTCTGACGTTGGTGGCTTGGTACCGGGCAGCATCGCGCCGACTGCTTATGACCGCTTCCAGGAAGGGTTCGCGATCCCCCCCACACGGCTCTACCGAAGGGGCGTTCTGAACGAAGAGCTGCTCCGTATCATTCTGCACAATTGCCGGATCCCCGAGCAGAACTGGGGTGATATGAAGGCCCTCCTCTCGGCCCTCACGGTCGCCGAGCGGCGCATCACAGATCTCGCATGTCGCCATGGTGGCGAGACCATCGCCCAGGCGATCACCGGCGTTATGAGCTACGCTGAGACACGCGCGTGCGAAATCCTAAGTAAGATCCCCGACGGGACTTACAAATTCTCAGATTACATCGAGATCGACTATGTCACGCCCTATCATGTCCGCATTAACGTCGCCTTGACCGCGAAAGCGGGCGCGATTCATCTTGACTTCACCGGCACCGACCCTGAGGTGCGCGCGGCCATGAACCTCCCGACATTTGGCCGGCCCAACCAGTGGATCGTGCTCGGGATCGTCAATTACCTTCGCACCTCGGACCGTACGCTGCCACTCAATCGCGGGCTGCTCCGCTCGGTCACCGCCACCATCCCTGAAGGCACCGTCCTCAATCCCGGCCCCGTTGCTGCCTCCGGAATTCGCCATGTCACTGGCTATCGCGTCGCCGACGCGGTGCTCGGGGCGCTCTGTCAGGCGGTCCCCGACGCTATCCCAGCGGCAGGCGCGGGCCAAGTCGCGATCGTCCTCTTTTCCTATCGCGATCCCAGCACCGGCACCTATCGCGTGAGCGTCCTACAGCCGATGCAAGGGGGCTCTGGCGCGCGACCGATCAAAGATGGAATCGATGGCGTCAATTTCTCAGCCGGCTCGCTGCGCAACGTGCCGACCGAAAGCATCGAAAACGAAGCACCTGTTCTCGTCCACCAATACTGTCTCGCCGATTCCGCGGCGGCGGGGAAATATCGTGGCGGAACTGGTGTGGTTTTCGAGTTCGAATGTTTGGCACCCGAAGCCCTTGTCACCGCCCGCGGGATGGATCGCTTTCGCCTCCGCCCATACGGGCGCGAGGGTGGCAAAGCCGGCACGCTTGGCGAGGTCATTCTCGCGCCGGCTCAGGAAGAAGCGCGGTGCACCGGCAAGATCGATGTGCTCCGCCTCCAGCCTCACGACGTCGTGCGCATCACCGCGCCAGGCGGCGGGGGATATGGCAATCCTTGTGCCCGCGCGCCCGAATCGGTACTGCGCGACGTGGCCGACGGCTTCGTCACCGAAAAGGAAGCTTGCGAAACTTACCGCGTGGCGATTGTGGACGGAAAACTGGACGCAGGAGCGACTTCAGCACTCCGCGCCACGCCTGCCACCGACGATGCGGCTCCTTTCCACTTCGGTCCCGAACGCGCCGAATACGAGGCCACTCTGCCGCCTGCGCTGCAAGACCTGATCTCTTCCCTGCTTGCAAAACGTCCGGGCCCAGTACGCCAGTTCGCCCGCGACCGACTTTATGCGGTGCTCGATCGCGACGCGACGCTCCGGACCAAGTCACCCTCGATTCTGGCCGCGGAAATGTCCGTGCTGCTCGACGATCTCCTCGCCGTCTGAAGAAGCAGCCACGTCATTCTTTGGTTTGTAAGCGATGCGCTCAGACCCTTTGCTGCCGGGCTTGACCGTCAGACGGTTGTCGCGCCGGCGCAGTGCCAGGGCGTCAGCTCGCCGATGCGGGAGCGCGGCCATCCGTTGACAAGGCGGGTCAGCAGCTCCTCACGATTGCGGATCGTGAAATCAGGGTCGATACCGATCTGATCCGCATATGCGCGCAGCAAGAATGCGCCAACAGCGTGGAAGGCGCCGGCCCATATCACGCCATTGGTGATCGCGCCCGCCATGGCGCCGAGCGCCTGCAGGCAGATCTGTTCGGCACGCCGGATCATCCCGGCGACCGCCCGCCGGGAGAACGTTATCGGGAGAACCCGACCTGGGTCGGAGCCGCTGACATTCAGATGTGCCACCCTGGCACACAGGGTGTTTGTGTTCCCAATCCCCGCCCTGGCGATGACCAGCAGCGGCGGAGACGTGCTCGCGCCCGGAACAACGCCATACTCGGCGGCCCGCCCCTGTTCGGGGTTCAGCCTTTCCAGATAGGAGACGCGCATCGGGATGCGACCAGCGAAGAGGGGCGCCGCTTGTCGGCTATTCTCCTTTTGTTCGCAATGCCTCTGCCGGGCAAGCCCGCCGGCTACGAGGCGAACCCCTGTGAGCGCACACTGGTCGTTTCAGGAAGCGCGCAAACCGCAGGAGCCTGCGTATCCCGTTTTGTTCCGCAGTGTCGCGACAATTTGGGCGGCGGCAATCCGTAACGCCGCGCACCTGAGGGCAGAAGGAGGCACTGAGCGAGGCGGCGTCACTGAGCAGCCGAGACTCAACAGAGATCACCCGGCGTGAATATCATGAGTGCGCGCCGAGTCTAGGGCTGGGACTCATAACCAATAGCTGACGGTTGCGGCGATGCAGACGGCGGCGTGGAAGTTGATGGCGAGACGATCGCAACGGGTGGCGATACGGCGAAAGTCCTTGAGGCGATTGAACATTCGCTCGATGGCATTCCGGCTTTTATAGAGGTAAGGGGAGAAGCAGTTTTTCCACACGCGCGTGACCTTCGGCGGGATGTTGGGCGCCGCGTTCTTGGCCTCGATTTTCTGGCGCACGGCGTTGGTGTCGTATCCCTTG
>JASHRV010000364.1 GCA_030037175.1 Acetobacteraceae bacterium | reverse complement strand
TGGCTTCCGAGGGGGTGCCCTCGGCCCGCAGCGCGACGACGAGTGGCGGATACCGCCCCCCGAACAGGCTGTTGAGCGCCTGACGCCACCGGGTCCTGAGGCCGCCTTGCGCCGGGGCGCCATCGATCCAGAGCGCGCTCGCCGTGATCACCGGCGGCGTTCCGGCGATCACCAGTTGCCACTGCTCCGGCGTCGCGCCCGGGACGGCGAGAGGGCGTGTCTCCGCCTCCGGGACATTCTGTCCGGCGAGCACGCGTTCGGTGTCCAGAACGAGCTTCGGATCGCTGCGCGGGGAAAAGGCGGCAAGCGTGACGGTCAAAGCCTGCTCGCTGCAAGTGAAGCGCCGAACCGTTTCGCTCGCTGCCGGCGCCTTTGTGCAGCTGGCAAAGAGCGTCGGCGGAGCCGGACGTGTCGCTGCGGCTGCCTGATTGATCCCGATGGCAAGGATCGGGAAGAGCGCCGCTGCGACGATGACCGTGCCGGCCGGAACGAGGCAGCGCGCCGACGGCGCTGCGCCGTGCGGCGTCCGCGGAGTGGGAAGTGCGTGCTCGGGCGAGAGATCCTCGCGGAAAGCGAGGCCGAGCAGGATCAGCAGGATCAGCACGATGGAGAAGAAGAGATAGCCATAGAGCACGTGGTCCGTCGCGGCCGCGCTTGCGCTGCCGAGCACATGGCCGAGCCAGACGATCCCAAGGCAGCGCAGCCCATTGGCGATCACCGGGACGAAGAGAGAGACGCCGATGAAGAGAAGGCGGCGCGACAGGCTGCGATAGATCACGCAGGCATAGAAGACGCTGAAGGCGATGGCAGCGATCAGGAAGCGGAGCCCGGCGCAGGCGGTGGCGATGTAGAAACTACCCTCCGGGATTTCGATGGTGTTGCCGTCGTTGAAGTTCGGAATGCCGAGCAGGTCGAGCCCGTGCACGACGAAGTGGGTCGTGAAAGCTTGCAAAAGCGGCACGAGAAAGCCGCCGAACGGCACCAGGAAGAAGAGATAGAGCAAAGGTGCCGCCAATGCCCGATAGGCCCGCCAGCCAAGCACGGACAGGACCAGCAGTTGGACGAAGCCGATGGCGGCGAGCTGCCGCCCTTCCATGATGCCGAGCCGGTCGGCCGCGAACCAGACGACCCCAAGGCCGAGCGCTGCGGGCAGCGGCAGGATCGTCGGCCGCGCCGTGGCGTGGGCGAGCGCCGAACGTCGCTGCCAGGCGAGCCAGGCCGCCATGGGCAGGATCAGGAAGCAATGGTTGTAGGCGGTCGAGTATACCCATACCCAGACCGCTGCGCTGATTTCGGTATGGAAGACGAAGCCAAGCACGGCGAGGCCCGCGATCAGGACCGCCCACGGCGGGGCCGTCTCCAGGCGGGCCGGCTGCATGACGGCGCTCATGCCTCGACCCCGACCGGGGCAGGAACGACAGGGCGCATTCCTTCAATCATCGTATCGAGTCGGGTGAGGGTGGCGTTCCAGTCGTGATGGCGCAGCACCGCTGCGCGGGCGGCCGCACCAAGACCCGGATGGCGGCCATCCAGCACTTCCCCGACCAGGCGCGCGGTCGCATCGGCGTCGCCTGCCACCAGCAGATCGCGGCCGGGTTGCCCACGGATCCCCTCGGCGGCCGCAGGCGAGGCGACCACCGGCCGGGCCATGGCCATTGCCTCGAGCACCTTGTTCTGGATGCCGCGGCCGATACGGAGCGGCGCCACGACGACTGTGGCCTGGGCAAGATAAGGGCGCGTATCGGCGACCCGCCCGGTGACGTGTATGCCGGGACGATGGCCGAGCGCCTGCACCGCCGGGGCCGGATCGGAGCCGACGATGGTGAAAAGAAGCGCCGGACGCCGTCGCGTGAGAAGCGGCATCACCGCATCGGCAAACCAAACCACGGCATCGACATTCGGCCGGTAGTCCATCGTGCCGGTGAAGACGATGCTTGGGGCGGCGGCGTCGGGCGAAGCGAAGTCGGGCTGCGGGGAAAAATAGTCGAGATCGACGCCGTTCTCGACCCAACCGGTCCGCCCGGCGCAACCCGGGGCGAGTGCCAGGAAGCGAGCTTCCTCGGCCTGGGAGACGAACAGGGTATGGTCGAAGTCTCGGGCGGCGCGCCGCTCGAAGGCGAGCAGAGTGCGCGCCTCCCGCATCCAGAGAAGGCGCATCGGAAGCCCCGCCGCGTCCGCGTAAGCTGCGAATTTTTCCGAATCGACATCGACCATGTCGAGGATGCGCGGCAGGGACCGCGCCGCCATTACATCCATCACGTAGGGCGCCATCGCGGAGGAGAAGACAAAAACCTGCCGGATCGGGCGCTGCGCCAGCGTCTCGTTCACCCAGAAAGCGAGCCGTGCATCGTGGAAATAGCCGAGCGACAGCGGCCGGTTCGGGCGGAGCGTGATCAGCGAGCGCAGACGCGCTGTCCGACGATTGAGCGGAAAGCAGGCGAGGCTCGCCGTTCGCGCGGTGAGCTCGGGAAGAAAGGCGAGATCCGAAGGGTTATCGGCGAGGCAACCGAGATGGATGCGGAAGGATTGCGCGAGATGCTTCAGGACGTGAAACGCCCGGATCTTGTCGCCCTTGTCGGGCGGGTAGGGAATGCGATGGCAAAGAAAGAGGAGCTCGCGCATCGTCCTAGAGGGTGTTATGCATTTTGATGAAGTATCGAAAAGACCAAGCCTTCTTTTTCTGAAGAAAAAGAAGCAAAAAGGCTTTTCCCCGTTTTCCGGACCCGGCGTCAGCCGGGGACTCCGAACGAAAGGGTAAAAGTTCTTTGGTTCTTTCTTTCAAGAAAGAACGACCTTTCTTCCTTTTTGCCGAACCAGCGATGGCGGAAGGTTCATAACACCCTCTAGCCGATCCCGCGCACGATGTGCGGCCCGATCGCGTTCGCCAGCGGGAGCGGAAGCTTCTTCCAGGCGGCGATCATGAGCTGGTATTTCGGGTTGCGGGGATTGTTCTCGGGGATGCGTGCGCCGGGCGCGAGGAGATAGCGGTACGAGAGTGGCTGGGGCGTAAAGCCCCAGTTCTTCTTGAAAGCGTGCGTGCCGGAATCGATCTTGCTGCGGCCGAAATCGAAGAGGTCGAGACCGCGCCCGACCGCCCGTCGCATCACCTCCCAGTACATGAATTCGTGGCCCGCGCGCACGCGCGCTTCCGTGCCGCCGCCGGCATAGTAAGGCAGTACCTCATTGCGGAAATAAAAGGAGAGCACCGCCGCGAGCGGCCGGCCACCGTCTTCGACGGTCAGTACCTCCGCGCTCTCCGGGAAGGCGTCGAGCAGCAAGCGGAAATAGCGGCGCGGAAACACCGGCGTGCCGAGATTGCGCACGCTTTCGGCATAGAGCGGGAAGAACGCATCGGCATCCCGATCGACGCGCGCCGTGAGGCCGTTCGCGATCCCTTTGCGTACGACCGCACGTTGCTTGCGAGGAATCGCCTTGAGGTTTTCCTCATCCGTCGGCGCAAGGGACTTGCGGAAAGTTTCGTAAAGGCTTGGACCTATCTCCCACGAGCTGGAGATTTCGTGGAGCAGACGGAACTCGCAGAATCGCGCGCCGCTCCGTTCCATGAGCCGCGCCGCCTCCTGCTCGAGCGCTGCGGCCGATTCCGCGTCCGCGGCGAGCGGCCCGCCATAGACGCAGAAAGGGACCGAAACGAGGCCATTGCCGAAGAGCCGTGTCCTGAGGTGAACGAGCGGCAGCACTCCGCTGATCTGTCCGTCGCGTTCGGCCAACAGATAGCAGGCGGGGTGGCGGAAGGCGCGGGCGATGACCTCGCGCCATCGCGCGAGATGGAAAAAGGTGCCCTCCGGCAGGGCGAGGACGAATGCGTCCCACGCGCTTACCAGCGTATCGTCCAGCATGCGGCAGCGGAGCGGCATGGGCGGCTAGCTCCGTAGGTCGGGCTGGGGCGCGGTTTCAGCGAGTTCCGCGGCAAAAACCCGATCCATGCGGTCCCAGGCGAAGGCGCTGAGCAACCGCGCCACGCGTCCTTCCATGGCATGGAGGTTCAGCCGATGCCGCAGCCGGGAAAGGAGGCTTCCGTTGGCGATGCGCGGCTGGCCGGGGTCGATCTCCCAGGGATGGAAATAGAATATCGCGGGCCGGCGATCGTGGCGGAGCAGCCGACGAAGGCCACGCTCATAGATTTGGTAGGGAAGAAGCCGGAAATATCCCCCTCCCGCCCAAGGAAGATTACGCCCGCCGAGGGCAAGCGTCGTCATCGGCATCTCCCAGAAAGAAGTGCCTGCGGGCCGGAACGGTGCGCGCGGCGCGTCCGGCATTCCGTAGAGATCGTGATGGATGGGATAGATGCTCGAGCTGTAGGTGTAGCCCTCGGCGGCGAGCACGCGGAATGCCCAGAGGTTGCGAGTTCCGATCGAAAAGGTCGGCGCCCGGTAGCCGCGCACCGCGACGCCGCCGATATCCTCGAGCAGCCGGCGCGTGCGCCCGACATCGGCGCGGAAGCCCGCTTCGTCCAGGCGATCCGCACGGACATGGTCGTAGCCATGGCTCGCGAGCTCATGGTCCGCGGCAACGATCCGCCGGACGAGCGCCGGATGCCGCTCGGCGATCCAGCCGAGAGTGAAGAACGTGGCGCGGACACCGTTTTCGGCAAAGCGGGCGAGGATCCGTTCGGTGTTGGCCTCGACCCGGCGCGGGATCGTCTCCCAGGCGGCACGCGGAATCGTATCGGCGAAAGCCTGCACCTGAAAATAATCCTCGACATCCACCGTCATCGCGTTGATGGGCGCCGGCGGTGCGGTATATGTGCTCATCGTGGTCCTCCGCGATCCTCGAAGAGGTCGAGAAGGCGTGTGAAAACACGCTCCCGGCGAGCCACCGTGGTCTCGAGCGCCTGCAGGCGGGCCAAGAAGTCGGGCTCGGCCTCGGGCCGGGGAAGGCGCTGCAGATCGCCGAGATCTTCCTGCAGCTCGACCGCCGTCACCTGCACCATCTCTGCCGAGATCGCCTCGCTTCGTTCGAACGCACCGTGCAGCAACACCCGTCCGCACAGGCGATTGATTCGTCGCGGAATGCCGCCGGTGAATTGATGCACGAGATCGAAGGCGGCCTCCTCCCAGAGAGGACGATCGCGCCAGCCGACCGCGCGCAACCGGTGTTCGACGTAGGCGCGAGTCTCGCCTTCGTTGAGCGGGCCGAGATGGTAGGAGGCGAGCACTCGCTGACGGAGCTGGTCGAGCTCCGGGCTTGCCAGCGTGCGGCGGAATTGCGGCTGCCCGAGCAGGACTGCCTGCAGGAGCGAGCGCCCGCCCTCGGCAATGTTCGAGAGCATGCGCAGCTCCTCGAGCGCCGGCAGGTTAAGCGCCTGCACCTCGTCCACCACCAGAAGGCACCTTCGCCCGGCCATGCGTTCAGCGCGCAGGGACTCGGCGATTCCGCGAAGGAGCGCGGCCTTGTCAGCGCCTTGACCGACGCCGAAGCCGGCTGCGGTGAGTCGCAGCAGATCGTCTGCTGCGACCTGGGCGGTATCGATGCGCCCGACCAGATACGAGCGCCGGTCGAGCCGTTCCCACAACCGCTCGAGCAGAATCGTCTTGCCCGCACCCACCTCGCCGGTGACGACGATGAAGCCCTCCTGGTGCGCAAGGCCGAAAACCAGGTGCGAAAGAGCGCGGCTATGTTCGCTGCTTGGGAAGAAGAAGCGGCTGTCCGGTGTCAGCCGGAACGGCATTTCCGAAAAGCCATAATATTCGGCGTACATCGGCTGCCTCTAGAAGGTCTTCTGCAGGGCGATGATTACGGCGCTCTCGAGCTTGTTGCTGGTTTCGAACGTGCCGTTGCCATCGTTCAGCGATTGCGTCGTCAGCTGGTACTGGAGGCTCGCGGTCAGGGTCGGGGAAAGCCGATCGAGCAGGGAGAGCTCACCGGCGAATACCGGCGTTGTCCCGCTGCCGACGGCCTGTGATGTCGTGCTGCCCATCTGCACGTACGAAGAGAGGGAGATGACCGGGCTCAGGGCGTGCGTCCAGCCGAGGCTTCCTGATATCGAGTCCTGCGAGAACCCGGTGGTGCCCGGCGCATTCGCAATCAGCTTCTGCTGCTCGCTCGTAAATGTGAGCGAGAGCGTATCACGCGGCCAGGTGGTGATTACGCTGGCGGAGAACTGGGAGGTGCGAGACACGCCAGACTGCACGCTCAGAAGCTGGTTCGTCAGCAGCACCGGAATATTGGTTTGGCTGTCGATCGGGTTACCGGAGGGATCGACCGAGGTGGCACCGAGCGCGGCCTGCAGCAGCTGCTGGGACGAGGCGAGGACCTCGGAGTAGGAAATCGCGAGCTGGGTGCGGGCGGTGAGAGCGATCGTCGCGCGCGCGAAAGGCGCGTTGAAACCGAAGAAATGCCCGTAGCCGACCGTGATGTCGTCCTTGCCGTGCGGAGTGAGCTGAAGCCCCGCCGCCCAGACCCCGTCGCGAACTGTGACGGGGGGCAGGCTTGGATAGAAAATGTTTTCGTAACCGGCCGTGCCGAAGGCATAGACCCGGCGCAGCACGGCATAGCGAAGCGTGTTGGTGAACAGGTACTGATAGGCACCATCGAGCACGCCCGAGCCACTGTTCTGGGCTCCACTCGCATAGAGCGTGTCGTTGAAGCGGCCAAAGGCGGGCCCGGTGGTAAAGGAGGCATCTTCCTGGTTCGTCACCGTTCGGGAGCTTTGGAAGAAAGGCTGTGCAGCGCCGGACGCGAAGGCGGCACTGCCGCTCTGGTTGATATAGGAGAGCGAATAGCCGGCCGAGAGCGTACCGGTATCGCCGAATTTGTGCGCGAAACTTGGGCTGACAGAGAAGCCGGTGTTGGTCGTCTGGTTGCTGGTGGAAAGGGTACTCACGCCACCCGGAGCGACGCCGCCGGCGGTGCTCTGTTCGCTCGCATAGGCACGGAGCGAAAGCAGCAATGTCTGCGGCAGAAGCGTCGCGTCGACGGCGCCGTTCAGATATTGGGCGATGTTGTTGTTGGATGACTGGTTTGCATAGAGCTGAAAGCTCGGCACGTAGCTGACCGTGCCTGTCGCGTTCGGCGTCGCGAGATTGATCAGCAGGCCCGGCGTGAGGGTGGTGATGAAATCGGAGCGCTGGTTCGCTCCCGTATCGAAGGCGTTGGTCGTGTACTCCTCTTGCAGCCCGATGCTCGGCGTGATGGTGAGACCCGGTGGACGCAGCAATGGGGTACCGCCGACCGCGTTGGCCGCGGCGACGAGACCGCCGACATCGCCAAGCCTCACTGCGACCCCGACAGGCGGCGCAGTGGTGGCGGCCAGCCCCGATGCCGGAGCGGACTCGGTCTCTGTCGGTGTGGCGGCGGTGTCCTGAGCGGGGACACCCGGTGCCCCTTGCACGGAGCCTTGCGTCTGGCTACCCGCCCCGGTTTCCGCGTTGCTGCCAGCAGCGGAACCGCCGCCGCCCGCACCGGCTGCCTGATCCTGCGCGAAGGCCTTGTCAGCAACGGCAGAGCAGGCCAACAGCACTGCAATCACCGTCGCTGTCCTGGCCCTACGCCGATGGCCACGACCGCTCATGCTCGCCCGATTCGGCAGCTCATGAGCGAATGCCGAACGTGTCGCGCGTGGTCAGTCGGATCTTGTTCAGCAGGAGCTTGATGTTCGGGCAGGCATCGATCAGGTCGAGCGCCGCTTCGATTTCGCTGCGGCGGGTCTTCTCTGCTTCGACAACCATCAGGATCTGCCCCGCGACAGCAGCCAAGGCCGCGGGATCGCTGCTCGTGAGGCATGGCGGCGCATCGATGACGAAGAGGTGCTCGGTGAAGCGGCGCGCGAGCGTCGCCACTAGGCCGGCGATCGGGTGGTGGGTGGAGATCAGGGCACGGCCGGCCGGGTCGGTGCCGCCGCCGATCGGCAGGACGGTGAGCGCGTCAATGCGCGAGCGGACGAGGGCGGCCTCGCCGAGCTGCGCCGGAGAACTCACGATGTCGAGCAGCCCGGTCTCGGCTTCGAGGCCCAGTCGCTTGCTGAGCGAAGCGGGTCCGATATCGGCATCGACGAGAACGATCGAGCGGTCACGGCCAAGCGCGAGGTTGGCGGCAAGATTGAGTGCGGCGAAGCTCTTTCCTTCGCCCTGCCGTGCACTGGTCACCATCACCACGTTACGCTGTGCGGTCGGCCCTTCCACCGTGACCATGCCCGCCAGCACCTGCTGGCCGACGATGCGGAACTCCTCGCCGATACGATCGCGTTGTTCGCGGGAGGGAATCATGCCGGCATTTTCCAGGGTCTCGACGGCGAGAGTTGAAGCGGTGCGCGAGGCCAGTGCCTCGGCGATTGGTTCGGCAATCTGGGAAGCGGCGATCCGCGCCGCTGCATCCTCCGGCAGCAGCGCCGACTCCGGCGTGCGCTCCGCGCCCTCGCGCAGACGCCTGGCGGCGCGCTCGACAAGATGCGCCGGCTTGAGCGGTTGGTTCATGCCAGCCCCACGAGATGCCCGGCGTGGGCCAGGAGTCCGGCAAAGGTCACGGCGAGCAGGAACACGCCGGCACCGAAGGCGAGCGTTGGCAGCGCCCGACGCCTCTCTGCCGGCATGTCCCTGAACGAGATCCCGCCAGCCACAGGCAACCCGATGCTGCGCAGGTCCTGGAGCGTGTAGCTGCAGCTATCAGCATGCGCGAGCAGCAGGGCAATGCCGACACCACCGCCAAGCCCCCCTAGCATGACCGCGGCAAGCAGCAGCACGCGCGGCGGGGCGATCGGAATTGTTGGCATCTGCGGTGGGTTGACCACCTGCAGCTGTACCCGGTTGGCATCGATATTTGCAGCGGCCGTGATCTGCATCGATTCCTGCCGCGTGAGCAGATCCTGGTATTGCCTGCGTAGGACTTCGTAGTTGCGATCGAGATTGATGAACGCGGCCTGCAGCCCAGGTTGTGAGCGGGCGAGCGCCGCCAGCCTGTCACGTTCGGCGGTGGCCGCCTTGAGCTGGCGCTGGAGTGACAACGCGCTGGTCGTCGCGTCGATCAACTGGAGCTTGAGCTGGTCATAGACCGGGTTGGGAACGGATTGCTGGAGCCCGGCTCCGGTTGCTCCTCCGGCTGACGCTGACCGCAGCGCCGTGATCGTCTGGCGCGCGGCGATCACACCCGGGTAGGCATCGGTGTAGCGCTGGCGAAGCTCGGCCAGATGCTGCTCGGCTGCCGCGAGGGCCTGGGCATTGGCGGATGGGCCGCCCGGCCCGCTCGCTGTGGCATTGAGCATCGGCGGCGTTTTCGCAAGCTCGCTCGTAATCATGCTCTGGCGCGTTTCGGCGTCCTGCAGGCGCCCTTCGAGCGAGCGCACGGCGGCGCGCGCAGCATCGAACTCGGAAACACTCCCGTCTGCGCCGGGCAAAAGTTGAATATATTTGGCGAGGAACGCTGCTCGCCGCTGTTCGGTGTCGCGAAGCCTCTGTCGGTAGAGCGCGATCTGACTATCGAGAAAGCGTTGGGCATTGGCCAGATCGGTCTGGTCCGACCCGGTCGCGCGCTCGATGAAGATACTCAGCAGGGACTGCACGATCGTGTAGGCGCGTCCGGGATCTGCATCACGATAGGCAATGGTGAACAGGCTGTCGGTCTCGGGGATGATCCGGATGGTTTTCGAGAGCCGCTGCACCAAAGCCTCGCGCCCCGACACTGTGTCACGAGCGGGTACAAGACCTGCCTTGGCGATGAGGGCTTCGAGATTGGGCCGACTCAACAATGTGCGTTGCAGCAGCTGGACCTCGCTGCTGATGCCGCCGCCGATGGCGATGCCGTGCAACAGCGGCGTCAAAACCGGATCAGCGGCCACGTAGACTTGGGCACTCGCCTCATAGCTCGGCGGCAGGCTGATGACCCCGACCCAGCCGACGACGCAGATCAGCCACGCGGCACCGAGCGCGATCCATCGCCGCCGCCATGTTCCGGTAACGTAACGATGCAACAGGCGGGCAATATCGTCCATGGGTGCACTCAGAACCAGCTCTCGGGAATGACGACGACGTCGCCGGGATGCATGGCGACATTCTGTGTCATGTCGCCCTGATTGAGCAGCGAGCCGATCTGGACCGGGATGCTTTTCTCCTTGCCATCTACGTCGCGGACGATCTTGGCGCTGTTGCCTGCCGCGAACGGCGTCAGGCCCTTCACTGCGACCATCACGTCAAGCAGGGTCATGCCGTCGACATAGGGGATGGTCTGCGGCACGGTCGCTTGGCCGACGACCCGGATCGCGCGATCGAGCGGACCGTTGAAGCTGTCCACCATGACGGTGACGTTCGGGTCCTTGACGTACTTGCGCAGGCGGCTGGCGAGTTCCTGGGCCAGCCCGCTCGGGGTCTTGCCCACCGCTGGAACATCCGGCACCAGCGGTATCGAGATTTTGCCGTCGGGACGGACCGGCAGTGCATGGACGCTGAGGTCCGGTGAGCCATCGACGAAGATGGTGAGCGTGTCCCCTGGCCCGATGCGATAGGCGGCGTCGGCGTCCGACGGCGGAGCACGCAGCGGTGCAGGTGGGTCCGACGTTGCGGCGCAGGCGGCGAGGGCGAGCACGGCCAGTGCCGCCAGGATAGAGCGGAGGCGCAAGCCCGACCGGGCGGACGCCTGCTTCGCGGATGGCTTGCGGACCATTGTCACGTTTGCACACTTCTTTCACGTCGCCGTGACCGTGTTGAACGACACGACGCGTAGCCAATGAATGTGATACGTGCAAAAGATACCGACGCTGCTCACTTCGCAACGTTAAATATGGATCGTCTGCGGTTCTCTCAAAAAGTTGATAAATGTTGTAATTTTCGTTTCTCGTTGTTTCCGGATCCATGTGTTAAACAATGTAAACGCAACGCGTCTAAAGATTTGACACTTGCCTATGTTTTGTCACAAGCTCTCGCCGCCCTCGACATCACACCTGACCGCTCAACCCGCGCGTCGGGTGGTGACGTTCGCAGCTCCCGGACGGTCCGGTCCGGGCTCTGCCGCGATCTTCGATGGGTTCCGATTGCCGTCCTTGGCGCCGCGCGTGGTCCGGGAAGGGGGAACCCATGACCAGCCTCTTTGACAATACGGCGGCGATGACCGGACTTGGCTCCGTAACCCCACTTTGGGTCCAGCACGCTCCAGGCGCCAGCGCGGCCAGCATCATTGTCTTCCTGGCCGGAGCGCTTTGGACTGCCGTCGAATTGCCGGCGGCGCCCGCGCGCGTGCCGCTAAGGCGCCTCACCGCCGTGACCGTCTGCCTCGTGATCATTCTTGCCCTGCTGGTATTTCTTGCCGCTCTGTTCGCCGGTCTCGTCCCTGGACTGCGCACGATGAGTGGGCGGTTCGTCGCATCAGAGTCGCTCGGTCTCGCCGCTGCTGGTGCTATTGCGGGCGCGGCTGGGTTCTACCTTTTGGTCCGGCTCGGCCTGTTCAAGCGGGCGATCCTGGTGCTCGGTGGGGCGCCCGACTGGGCGGAGGCCGGCGCCGCTCTCGATCCCGGGCGTGGCCCACTCTTTCGCATTGCCGATGTCATGCCTGCCGATAGGTTCGGGCGCGCGGCGCTCGGAGCCCTCCAACGGCATAAGATCTGGGCAGTCGTGCTCGCTGGGGCGACGTGCAGCGTCGATACTGAGTTGAAACAGTGTTGCCGCGGCCTTGGCGTCCGGGTGCTGACCGAGGAAGAGTTTCGCGAGCGATGGCTCGGTCGCGTCGATCTCGATCGCCCGCATTCTGCGGCCATCACGGCATTGGCGGCGGGCGGGAAATATGCTGCGGCCGTTCGTCGCGGCGCCGACATCGTGCTTGCGATCACGCTGCTTCTCTTCACCCTGCCGCTCACGCTCGTCGCCGCGCTGCTGATCAAGCTCGATAGCCGTGGTCCGATCTTTTACCGTCAGGAGCGCGTCGGGCTGAACAGGCAACCGTTTCAGCTCGTCAAGTTTCGCAGCATGCGAGCTGACGCAGAGGCGGGGCTCGACCCTCAATGGGCCCGCCCGGCCGATCCACGGGTGACGCGTATCGGCGGCTTCCTCCGATTGACCCGGATCGATGAGCTGCCGCAGCTCTGGAACGTGCTGCGCGGCGAAATGAGTGTGATCGGGCCGAGGCCCGAACGGCCCTTCTTCGTAGAGCGCCTCGCTGCGTGCATCCCGCGCTACCACGATCGTGCTCAGGTCAAGCCCGGCATTACTGGCTGGGCTCAGGTCAATTACCGCTACGGCGCGTCGATCGAAGACGCGCAGGTAAAGCTCGCCTACGACCTCTATTATGTGAAGCATCGCAGCCTACTGCTCGATCTCTCGATCCTCGCGGCCACAGTACGCGTGGTGTTGTTTCAGGAAGGGGCGCGGTGAGGATTGCTCGGCATGTACGGGGTTGAGGCGATGTCGGGCGCATCCATTCTGTTCGCCCTTTGCTCGATAGCTTATGTCGGCGCTGCGGGCGCGGTGCTCATTCCGCGGCTGCCCGGGCGAAGCAACGTGGCGCTGGCGGGAGCCTCTGCGCTCACCGCGGCGTGGGCGGCTGCTCTTGCCTGGAATCCCGTTCCGGACCTGCTCGGGCCTGCTGCGGCACTCGATTTCCTGCGCGCCGGCGCCTGGTTCGGCTATCTTCTTGTGATCGCGCGGCGAGTCGCCGGCCCATCCCCTAACTGGCGCGCAGGAACGATAGCGGCGTTCGTATTCGCTTTCGGCATATTTATCGCTGCCTGCGTCGCGTGGCTGAGCCCGAGGACCGCAGTGGAGCCGTCGCTCGTTTCGCTCGGTATCGATGCGCGGCTCGGATTTGCGATTGGCATCCTGCTCCTGCTCGAGAATCTCTATCGCAATGCCTCACAGGAAGTGCGCTGGCACTTCAATCTCGCCTGCGTCGCGGTCGGTGGCACGTTTCTCTATGAGATCGCACTCTACGCCGATACGGTGCTCCACAGGCGCGTCTCGCCGCTGCTCTTCTTCGGTCAGGCGCCTGTCAGCCTCATTGTTATGCCGCTCCTGCTGCTTGCTGCTCGGCGGCAGCGCCGCTGGAAAGAGGATGTCGGCGTTTCCCGCAGCGTCGTCTTCCACACCGCGACGCTGCTCTTCGGCGGGATCTTTCTCGTCGGGCTCGCCGCGGCAGGTGAAGTTTTCCGTCGCTTCGGCCCTGGCTGGGGGCAGCTCACGGAGGCGAGTCTCCTCTTCGCCGGCTGCATCGCCATCGCTGTCCTCCTCACCTCGGGTTCGGCTCGCTCGCAGCTGCGTTCGCTCGTGGTGAATCACTTCTTCGCCCGCCGCTACGATTATCAGCGCGAGTGGGCCCGGTGTATTGCAACCCTCTCGTCCTCCGGTTCCTACCTCGCTCTGCACAAGCGGGTCGTCCGTGCGCTTGCCGATATTGTCGACAGTCCAGGCGGCGTGCTTTTCCTGTGTGAGCCGTCCGCTTCTGAGCCTCTCTGCTTCCGCGCCATCGGCAGCTGGAACGCGCCGCGACTCGAGAGCGCGACAGTCACCGCGGGGCACCCGCTGCTTACCGCCTTCGCCGCTGGCGATACGGTTGCCGTAGGGATGTCGGGCACGCCAGCCTCGCGGGCCTGGTTTGCCGATCTGCCGGATGCCTGGCTCGCTGTTCCGCTGCCTCCTCCCAGTGGAGCAGCCGGAGCGCCAATGGGATTTATCGTGCTCACGCCCCCGCGCGCAGCATTCCGCCTTGACAGCGAAGTGTTCGATCTCCTGCGCATCGTCGGGCGCGAGATCGCGCTCTTCCTCGCAGAACAGCGTGCCACCGAGGCGCTGGTGGAAGCCCGGCAGTTCGCCGAGGCCGGCCGCCGCTTCGCCTTCGTCGCCCACGATATCAAGAATGTCGCAAGTGGCCTCTCCCTCCTGCTTGCCAACGCCGAGCGGCATCTCGACAACCCCGAATTCCGCAACGACCTGATGGCAACCTTGGGGGCGTCAGTCGAAAAGATCACGGCATTGCTTGCGCGCTTGCAAGCGCCAGCCGCCAAAGACGCAGAGAAGCTGCTCGCGCCACGCCGACGGCTTGAGGTTCTGGTGGCCGGCATGCGCGGGCTCGGCCCGACACCGGTTCTGCTCGAATGCGCCGCGGAAGAGAACCGGGGTGCGAACTACGAGGACACCATGGCGAGAGATATTCGGGTACCCATGGAGGAGGCAGCTTTCGACGCGGTGATCCGCCACTTGGTCGACAACGCGATCGAAGCCTCTCCGCCGGGGGTCGCAGTCCGGATCAGCCTCAGCGAGCAGGCAGGCCGCGTGATCATCGAGATCAAAGACCGCGGCCGCGGCATGGCCGAAGAGTTCGTGCGCGAGGCGCTGTTCCGTCCCTTCGCTTCCACCAAGCCGGCAGGATTCGGCCTCGGCGCTTTTCAGGCGCGCGCCCTGCTGCGCGAAGCCAATGGCGACCTCTTGGTCGCCAGTGCGCCGGGCGAGGGCACCACGATGCGCATCAGCTTGCCGCTCGCGCTCCGCGATGCTTCGGCACCACTCGCGCTCAGTGCCTGACGAGCGGCGCATGGACGAAACCTCTCTGGAACCCGCACTTCTGATCGTCGAAGACGATGCAGGACTCCTCGGCCAGTATCGCTGGGCTTTTCCGGGTCGCACGGTACTAACCGCCTCCTCGCGCTCGCAGGCTTTGTCGATTGTTGAAAAGAGGCGCCCGCCGGTCGCGATCATCGATCTCGGCCTGCCGCCCGATCCCGGCGGTGTCTCGGAAGGCTTTGCCACCCTTGCCGAAATGCTCAAGATCGCGCCAGAGATGAAGGTGATTGTGGCAACCGGCAACGGTAGCCGGCCCAATGCGCTGCGCGCGATCGCCGCCGGCGCCCACGATTTCTACGAAAAGCCAGTGGAAATCGAGGTCCTGCGCCTGATTGTCGATCGCGGCTTCCGCCTTCACGCGCTTGAGGCGGAGAACCGCCGCCTCAGCGACAGTGCCGGAGCGAGCGCGATCAAGCGGATTGTCACCGCCGCCGAGCCGATGCTGCGCGTCTGCCGTGACATCGAAAAGCTCGCGCCTACCAATGTTCCTGTCCTGCTGCTCGGCGAAAGCGGCACCGGCAAGGAAGCGCTGGCACGTGCTCTGCACGAACTCGGGCCGCGCGCCGCCAAGCCCTTCGTCGCCATCAATTGCGGTGCCATCCCGGAGACCCTGCTGGAGAGCGAGCTCTTTGGCTACGAACGCGGCGCCTTCACGGGCGCGGCGAAACAAACCATCGGCCGCATCGAGAGCGCCCAGCACGGCACGCTCTTCCTTGATGAGATCGGCGATCTGCCGCACGCGCTACAGGTCAAGCTGCTACGCTTCCTACAGGAGCAGACAATCGAGCGGATCGGCGGACGCCAGCCGATCACGGTCGATGTACGCGTCGTTTCGGCAACCAATCAGCCGCTCGAGCAGCAGATGGAGGCCGGGCGCTTTCGCTCCGATCTTTTCTACCGGCTCAACCCCGTCACCGTGCGTGTCCCACCGTTGCGCGATCGCGGCACCGACGCGGTGCTGTTGGCGAGACTCTTTCTCAGCCGCTTCAATCGCGAGATCGGCCGCAACCTGCGCGGTTTCAGCGAGGCTGCTCTGGCCGCGCTCGCCGGCCATGACTGGCCGGGCAACGTGCGGGAGCTCGAAAATCGAGTGAAGCGCGCGGTGATCATGGCGGATGGGCGGGTTATCGAGGCTGCTGATCTCGAGCTTGCGGGCGGTGCGCCACCCGATCTCGATCTGCGCGCCGCCCGGCACCGCGCCGAGCGCCAGGTAATTGAACGGGCACTCGCGCAAAGCCGAGGCACTGTCGCGGGGGCCGCGCGGCTGCTCGGTATCAGCCGGCCGACGCTCTACGGGCTGATCGAAATGCACGGGCTTGCCAGCATTACCGATCCCGTCACCGCGGAGCCCGCCCAGAATGGAGGATCCTCATGAGACAAACGCTCCGGCATGGGCTATTGGCAGCCGCAGCGCTGCTTTTCACCGCAACGGCAAGCGCCCGCGCCGCCGATTATGCGGCCAGAGCCCAGGTGCTGCTCGCAGAGGGTGATCCGCGGGGGGCCGCGATCGAGCTGCGCAACGCCGTCAAACTGAACCCGGCCGACGCCGCTGCCCATGAGCAGCTGGCGAAGATTGATCTCTGGCTCGGTGATGCGGTAGCCGCAGAGCGCGAGGCGCGGGCGGCCAGGGATCATGGCTATGATCCGGGGCCCGCGCTCTCGCTCCTTCTCAACACCTATCTAGCCCAGGGTCGATACAAGGATCTGCTGCATGATTTCCCCCCCGGAGCCGCCGATCCGGCGATCGCGGCGCGTGTCGCGGTAGGCCGTGGTCGGGCAGAGATGGCGCTCGGCCAACTCGATGCCGCCGGCGCTGACTTCGCCATTGCCCGGCAGCTGGCTCCGCGTTCGGTGGAACCGCTGCTGGCCGAGGAAGACCTTGATGTCTCCCGGCATCAGTTGGCGGCGGCTGCGCAGGTGATTGCCGCAGCACTCGCGATTGATCCGCATGATCGGGAAGCTCTGCTCCGTAAGGCATCGCTCCTGCTTTCCGACGGTGACGCTCAGGCCGCCATCACGCTGCTTGGACCGGTGCTTAACGAGGCACCCTCCAATCCACAGGTGCGGTTGGAGATGGCCAATGCGCTGATCGGCGCTGGCGAAGATGCCAAGGCCGCGGCTGAAATCAAGGCCGTCCTCGCCATGGTGCCAGGATCGGTGCAAGGTCTCTATCTGCGGGCGCTGCTGCTCGCACGGACCGGTCAGGATCACCAGGCGAGTCTGTTGCTCGAGAGGCTCTCGCCGATGATGAGCCGGGTGCCCGAGATCTATCTGCTGCAAGCAGAGGTCATGACGCGTCTCGGCCAATGGGCGGAAGCCGACAACGCCGCCCAACAATTCCTTGGGCACTTTCCGGGAGATCCCAGAGGAGAACGGCTGCTTGCCGAAATCGCGCTACACGCGGGCCAGCCGCAACAAGCGCTCGCGGCGCTGCGGACACTGCCCGCTCCAGCGCAGCACGACGTCGCGACGCTTCTTCTCAGCGCGCGGGCCTATGCGGCGACGGGCGACCTCACGACAGCGACGGATGACTTCTCGGCGGCGGCGAAGCTTTCGCCGAAGCTCGCGGAGCCGCATCTCGGACTTGCCGCCATCCGGCTCGCGCTCGGAGATACGGCCGGCGCCGCTCGGGAATACCAGCAGGCGCTCACTCTCGCTCCGGGGAACAGCGCAGCGCGGCGCGCCCTGATCGAGGTGGCGATCCGTGCCGGGCAGTACGATCTTGCAGCCGCCAACCTCGCCATTCTGCAAAGGACGGAAGGTGATGCGGAGGCGGATGCCGTGCTGCGGGGGCAACTGCAGCTTGCCGAGCTTGACATTGATGGCGCGCGCGCGACCTACGCGGCGTTGCTCAAGGCGCATCCGGACTCGCTCGCCGGCGAACTCGGCCTCGCGCGGGTCGCCGCCCTGGATGGTGACACCAAGGAAGAACAGGGCCGCCTCATGGCTGCGGTCGCGAAGAACCCGACAGATTCGGCAGCGCTCGCCGCTCTCACCTCGTTCCTCGCAAGCCAGGGCAAACTCACCGATGCCCATACCGTTCTCGAGCGCGCGCATGGAGCAGCCCCCGAGGACAATGCCATCACCGCGGATCTCGCCTCGCTCGATATAAGTATGAAGGAGCCGGGGAAGGCACTCGATCTGCTCGCAACCGAGAATATCGGCGGCAATCCCTCGTTGCTCGGCCTGGAAATCCAGGCAAATCTCGCGGCCGGCAATCAGCTCGCAGCGCAGGATGCACTGAGGACGCTCATCGCCAACACGCCGAACGCGGTTGAGGCACGGCTTACGCTAGCGCGTCTCCTGACCGCGGAGAAAGCGTTCTCCGCCGCCCGCGCCACACTTGAGGACGGGCTTGCGCAGGACCCCGGCAATCTCGCTCTGCTGCAGGGTCTCGTCGGCGTCGCGCTCAATGAACACGGCCCGGCGGCCGCGCTCGCCGAGGCCAAGATGCTCGCCGCCGACTCGGCCGACTTGCCCGCGGCGCGCACGCTCGTCGGCGACTTCTACATGGCGCAGCACCAGCCCGCCGCCGCGGCCGATGCATATGCCGCGTCATTTACCGCGGCGCCTTCAATGGCCCTTGTGATCCGGCTTGCCACGGCGCTCGAGGCAGCCGGTAAGCCAGCCGCCGCCGCGGCCCGGCTCCGCGCCTATCTCGCGCGACAACCGGAGGCGATCTCTGTTGCCCTGGTCCTTGGCAGCATCGAAATTCAGGAGGGCCAACTCGATTCCGCTGCACGTCGGCTGCAGGGCGTGATCGCCGCAGAGCCGACCAACGTTGCCGCCCTCAACGACCTCGCCTGGGTGCGGTCGCAACAGGGAGAAGCGGACGCCACCGCACTTGCCGAACGCGCCTATTTCCTTTCCAGCGACCCGCACGTCGCGGACACTCTCGGCTGGATCCTCACCCGCCAGAAGCCAAGCCAGACAGGCCTTGCGCTATTGAAGCAGGCCCATGAAGCAGCGCCCACCGATCCCGCGGTCACCTATCATCTCGCCGCTGCGCTGGCCGGGCTCGGGCAGGACGCCGCGGCGGTTTCCCTGCTCCGGCCCATCGTTGCCGGGACGGCCACATTCACGGAGAAGGCAGCGGCGGGCGCACTACTGCAAAAGATCACCAGCCACTCGTAACGGACGGCGCTGGGGGTAGGAAGATGCGCGGGCTGATCTTCCTGCTCGCCATGGGCGGTCTTTTGCCGATGGCGGCAATCGCGCCGATGGCGGGCGTGATCGCCTATTACTGGATCTCCTTCATGAGCCCGCAGATGGAGCTCTGGGGGATCGCCGCCGCACCGCCATGGGCCCTGCTCTCAGTTCTTGCCACACTCGTCGGCTGCATCGTTGCACGCGAGCCGAAACGTCTGCCCGCCAATGGGATGGTCCTGCTGGTCATCCTTTTCCTGATCCTCACTTCCATTTCCAGCCTCTTCGCGCTCGGCCCGCCGGACCGCGTCCTGCAGGCCTGGACGCAGGAGATGAAGACTCTCGTCTTTCTCCTCGTCCTCGCTTCACTCCTTTCGAGCCGCCATCGCCTGCATGCGCTGATCTGGGTGATGGTGATCTCGCTCGGCTTCTACGGCGTCGTCGGCGGGCTTTTCGCGATCGTGACTGGCGGGCATGATCGCATCTGGGGCCCACCCGACTCGATCATCGGCGACAACAACCAGCTCGCCGTCGCGCTGCTGATCGTCCTGCCGCTGATGAACTATCTCCGCCTGCATTCGGCGCATGCGGTCGTTCGCAAAGGGCTCGCTCTTGCGATGCTCCTGACTTTCCTCTCCGTGCTCGCGAGCTACTCTCGCGGCGCCTTGCTTGGGCTCGCCGTCATAGGGTTGTTCTTGTGGTGGCACAGCCGCCACCGGCTCTTCACCGGCCCCATCATGGTGTTGCTGCTCGCGCTCGGGCTCGCTTTCATGCCGGCCGGTTGGAAAGACCGCATGATGACGATCGATCACTATAGTCAAGACCAATCTGCCGAGGCGCGGCTGACTGTTTGGGGCCAGGCGATCGGCATTGCTCTTGCTCGTCCACTCACCGGCGCGGGCTATGAGAGCACCAAGACGCCCCAGGTCCTGCACCAGTTCTATCCAAACGCGCTGGCTCGCGCCGTCCACAGCATCTGGTTCGAGGTGCTGAGCGAGAACGGTTTTCCCGCCTTCTTCGTTTGGGTCGGCATGCTGGTGCTCGGCTTCGTCAATGTCCGGCGTATCCGCCGCCTTGCCCGCGGTGACCCCACCCTGGCGTGGGCTGAGGATTTCGCGCGCATGGCCGAGGTCTCGCTCATCGCTTTCGTGAGCGCTGGCAGCTTCCTCTCGATGGGCTATTACGATCTCACCTTCGCTCTTCTCGTCGCCCTCGCTGCGACGCGCGATCTCCTTCGTCGTGCCTCGGCGACGGCGGCTTCCCATCCATGGCCCGTCCAGCGCTCCGGCTGGCGCCCACGAATCGTACGCCCGGCGCAGGCGGGTGCGATTCCATCCTGGCGGCTCAGGCGCATCGCACGATGATCAAGGGTCTGTTCTTCACTTTCGCGATTTTCACCGTCGTGTGGCTTGCGCTCTGGACCGTGCGCGCCGCTTCTGGCCGAAGCGCTCGTTGGGCGCCGTTCGACATGCGCGAGCCCGATCAGGCACAAGCCGAGGGCCCTTCCCGGGCCTCTTCCCCGCGCGGCCGCCAGGTACGTTCCGTCCGCATGCGCCGAGCGCGATGACACCCCTACGGCTGCTCACCTTTTCCACTCTCTATCCCAACGATGCCGTGCCCAATCATGGCATCTTCGTCGAGACGCGGCTCCGCCATCTGGTCCTGCACGAGAAAGTCACGAGCACTGTTTTGGCGCCCGTGCCTTTTTTCCCGTTGCGCTCATCGCTCTTCGGCACCTGGGCCCGCCATGCCCGCGCGCCGCGCCGCGAGGAACGGCTTGGCCTTACCGTGCATCATCCGCGCTATCTCGTCATCCCGCGCCTCGGCATGTCCGCCGCACCGTTCCTCCTCTACCGGGCCGCTGTGTGGGCGCTCGCCCACCTGCTCGCAGAAGGCCACACATTCGATGCGATCGACGCGCATTATATCTATCCCGATGGCGTTGCCGCGGTCTGGCTCGGCCGGCGCTTCGGCCTGCCGGTCATCCTCACCGCGCGCGGTTCGGACGTGACGGCCTGTCCCGACTATTTCTTTCCGCGGCTTCTGATCAAGCGCGCGATCGCCGGTGCCGATGCGCTAGTCGCGGTGAGCGAAGCCCTGAAGCAGCGCCTGATCGAGCTCGGTGCCGAACCAGGCCGCGTCACGGTTCTTCGCAATGGGGTCGACGCCGCTCTCTTCCGTCCGCTGCCCAGGAGCGAAGCGCGCGCGAAGCTTGGTCTCGTCCGCCCAACGATCCTTTCGGTCGGGCATCTGATCGAACGGAAGGGCCATCATCGCGTCATCACCGCGATGCCTTCCCTTCCGGACCTCGATCTTCTCATCGTGGGCGAGGGGCCCGAGCGCGCGGGGCTCGCAGCACTCGTGGCACGGCTCGGGCTCGGCGGAAGAGTCCACTTCGTCGGCGCCGTGCGACAGGCCGAGCTTCCCCTCTATTACTCCGCCGCCGAAGCGCTCGTTCTCGCATCCAGCCGCGAAGGCTGGGCGAACGTTCTGCTGGAAGCCATGGCCTGCGGCACGCCAGTGGTGGCCTCGAACGTTTGGGGCAATCCCGAGGTCGTGCAAGGAGCCGACTCCGGCCGCATCACTGCGGCCAACACGCCCGAGGCAATCGCCTCCGCGGTGCAGGACCTCCTCGCAGCGCCGCCGTCACGCGCTGCGACGTGCGCCTATGCCGAGCGTTTCGGGTGGGAAGCGACGAGCGCAGGACAGGCAGCGGTGTTCAAGGCGGTCCTGCATAGCCGTTTGCCTCCTGCGAACGTTTCCCCTCGCCAGGCGGCGGTCGTACCCGCCCGGTGACGGGTCGGCAAGAAGGCCAAGGCGGCGCCCATCAGGGAGCCTGTCCGTACCCTGATGGCGGCAATTCAGGCCGCGCGGCGGCGGAACAAGGAGGCTAGGTTCGGCAGAAAATAGATCGCATTCCTTCCGGCCAGCGAAGCAAGCCGATAATACTTATCCCGCGCCGCAGCGGAGAGGCGCTGCGGCGCGCTCCGTTCCGCCGCCAATCCTCGCATAGCGCACGCATACTCGGCATAATCCGCGAACTGGAAGAAGGAAGACGTCCTCTCGAAATCTCCGAGGACGGCCATCAACTCTCCGGGGGACCAGAAGAGATTTCCATCCTGCCGATTTTTCCGGCCGCAAACCGAGGCGTAAAGATCCCTCATCGGCATCGGTAGCCAATGGCAGAAAGGTAGGCTGGTGTCATGATGGATCATGGGAAACAGCAGGTTCGGCGAGGTGATTATCAGAATGTCCCGGGTCACGCGCCCGAGATCCCGAATCACACTGGGATCCTTGCCTGTGTGTTCGACGACTTCGATACAATAGGCGGCATCCACCTCCCGATCCTCCAGCGGCAAGGCGCCGGCTGCCCCTGTGCGCCACTCGATCCGGTCGGCGACACCGAGAACTTCCGCGATCTTCCGCGCGGCCACGAGCCGCGGCTCGTTCATATCGATCGCGATGATCCGGATATTCGTTCGCAGACCAAACGCAATCGCCAGCCACCCATATCCTGCGCCGATGTCGGCGATGACGCGGGCGCTGGACATATCAGGCCGGGCCAGGAACGGCTCGACGAAGTGGAACATGTAGAAATTGAGGTTGTCATTCAGATCCCAGACCGCGTAATGGCTCTGGCCGAAATGCGGCACCCGGAGAATCGCGTCCCGCTGGTCATCGGATATCCAGTTCATCGCCGTGCCTTCGGTTCCGGGACGGTCTCTTCTCAGCTCGAGAGTTTGCGACATTATCTATGACTTTTCAATTCATCCTCTTCCGGTAGACGCCGAGAAGGCAGAGTTCGGGATAGCGCAACCCGACGGCCCGGAGAGCCCTCCATCCCGAGAGTTCAAGCATCAGGGTGAGCGGTGACCATGACAGGCCACGGCAATCATCTAGATAGAGGAAGCTTTCCTCGACGAAGCCTCCTGCCGCGAAGAGGCGTCGCAATTCCTTGCGGGTATTCATGCGGTAGGCCGTAGGGAACGTGTCCTCAGGAAGGACCTTCCAGAGGGTCCGCTTGAGTGCGCGATGCACCGCCACCGGCGTTGCAGCGGCCAGCAAGGATACCGGGGACCACTTGCTCACTGTATAGACCACAATCCGTCCGGCATTCCGTGTCAGGCGGCCGAGAGCGGCGACGGCGGGGGACGGGTCAGCGATATGCTCTGCCACCATACGAAGCGAGATCAAATCGAAACGCCGGTCGGTTTCGTACTCTTCGAGGGGGCACTTAGCGCGCTCGTGCACAAACTCGTTCATCTCGATATTTTCGCTGGGATCGAGGCCGACGAGCGTGTGTGCACGCGTGGAGAGAAGTCGTGCAAGAGGCCGGTTGGAGGGGAAGAGATCGCGCCCGCACCCGACATCCAGCCAGTCGGTTCCATTCTCAACGAGGCGAAACAAGGTCGCCTCGTACCATTCATCCGGGGTGAAATATCCGAAGCGCCGGCGTATCCGTGGAGACCAGCCCAGCGGGCCTTCCGCATCAAATTTGAGTCGGCAGACCTCATATGCGGCTTCCGTCGGATACGGGCTTCCGGGCACCGCCGCACTCACGTCTTAGCACCCCGCCGCCGCTTACCCGCATCATCATCGAGATCCGGACACTGTACGCCAAAATCGGACCGCAGCGACAATCCCGGCCAGGCGGCGTGCACGATAGATGGACTGCTCAATGTGTCGCCGGACGAGCCGCCCGCCCGCGGCGCGGCACGACGGCGAATTGGGGCCAGGTCGCACGCGAGACGGGATCGATAAAAGGCGCGCCGCTGGCGAGCAACCAGCGATAGGCTTTGCGAGCCTGGTCCGACCCGGTCACGCTAATGATGCCCGCCAAGCTCGCCAGCCCAAGCTGGGCATAGTAGCCGTTGCTGCGCTTCCAGCCGTTGCCGTTGGAGCCATCTGCCGCTTCGGTCGCCTTTTCAATCTCGGCCCAGGTCTTGTAGGTCCGGCCGGTGTGGGGGTCGTAAGTGAAAATGTTGTAGGCCACCCCGTCGCGCGGATTGAAACCGTTGTCCTGGTTGAGGAAGCGTCCAACCAGAAAATTGCTTTCCCACTTGAGGAAGGTAACGGCCTGCTGGTCGCCTTGCTCGGCGGCGAGCACCACGGTGCTCGCCAGGAAATCCTGTTCCCAGGCACCCATCGACCCGCGGCTGCCGTAGAGCCCAGGAATGTAGCCGTAGGCTTGCCCTTCATTCGCTGTCCAGGCGGGAATCTGCGCAACCAGCCAAGAAAAATTGTTGTTCTCCATCTTCCGGAAATAGCGCTGCATCGGCGAACCCGTCGGGTTGGCATAGGCTGCTTCGACGATCTCGCGCAGGCTCCAAGCGGCGGCGCGTACCTGATTGCCTTGCACCACCAGCCCTTGGCCCCAGTTTCGTGCCTGAGGGGCCGGCCAGAACATCGTTTCGCACCAGGCTGCCTGCGCGTTGAGCTGATCGAGGTTGTACTCGCTGCCGGTCAGCAGGTAAGCGACGTAGGAGAGGTCCGGTTGATGCGCCGGATCGACCCTCCAGCCGTCGACCACCGTCAGCGGCTGCGTCAGGGGCGTCGCGGTGAACGGGTGTTGGAGCGAAGCCTCGATCCAGATGGTCGGAATATCCTGGGTGGTGAGATATCCTCTGGCAGGGGGGTAGAAGAAGTGCCAAGGCACCGCGCTGGCGGCGTCGGCTTGGCCAAGGGCGAACCGCGCAGCGATCGGATTCTGCGTCATCAGCCAGGCCGCGTTCCACGCCGTCGTCAGGCCGATATCCGGCCGCCCGCCGACCGCTGGCATCGACTTCGTTATAAAATTCGACGAGAGGGGATTCCCCCATCCCGGTTTGGCCATGATGGCGGCTTCCTGGGCGAGAAGCGAGGTGACGACACCGAGATGGAGATCGAAGTTGGGAATTGCCCCGGTCTCTTCCAGATAGGCGATATCGTGCTGGATGTTCACGTCTGCAGCCGGGCTGGAGGTGCCGACCACCGTGTGCCAGTCCTGGTATTGGAACTGCGTGATGTTGCTCTGTTGAGAGACCGTCTGTCCATTCTGGATGATCTGCTCGTCATAGGTGACGGTGCCACCAACCGGCTGCATCGCGATATCATTGTCGAACCGCAGGTCGCTTGAAAACGTGCCGTTCGCGAAGGCGGTGATGTCGAAGACAAGGCGGAACGATCCGCGCACCGGCACATTGACAAGCGCTTCGCTTGCCTCCGGGCCATGGCGCCAGATGCTTGCTGTGCCCTTCTGCAGGCCCGCCTGCAGGGCAGCCACGCCATTGACCGTGATCCGATTCGTCGAACCGTCAGGAGTCTTGAAATCGAGAACGACGTTCAGGTGGTAATGCGCGAGTACTGCGGAAAGATCGACGGGAGCAGCCGGCGGCGGTGCGTCGGCCGGAGCCCGCACCACTATCGCGCCCGTAGCGGTGCGCGCCGGCAAGGGTGGCGCCATCACGGTGAGCGTTGCCATGGCGACCGAACCATCGGAATTGTAGGTTCTAGGGTCCACCTGGATCGGGATTTGCTTGCCAATGTCGAGCAGAAGCTGGTCGTCCGGCATGACCGCGCCCGGCTTGAATACCTCACCGAATGTGAGTGGCAGAACCGGTGTCGTCGTCTTGCCGAGATTCTGCAGAACCAGCCCGACGATCTCGCCCGGCCGCGTTGGCTGGGGAATGGCAGCAGACGCGACCAACACAGTCCTGGGGCTGGCGAATGCGGGCGTGGCCAGGGAGACCGCAAACGCGAATGCGAGCGATGCGGAGAGTTTGCCGTGCCTCATGCGTGCCTCCGGCCTGGCATGACGTTGCCCGCTAGATGGGTTGCCAGCGCAAGCACATCCGCTTCCGCCCCCGACGGCCTTCCCGCCGCCATCCATGCCCCGAGCAGGAAGGCGAAATAGACGCCCGCACCAAGTACGACTGCCCAGAACAGATGGCTCGCGAGGGCCAGTTGGTTGCCGGGAAGGACTGTCCAACCGAGCCCGAGCCGCACGAGCGCGAGCACCATCGCCGTGGATGCCAGCAGGCTTCGCCAGACCCGGGAGAAAAGCGCGGACAGGCGAAGGCCCAGGCGGTGCAACGTTGCCACCAGATAGATCGCCTGGTTGAATGCGTCCGTGATTGCGATCGCGAAGGCTGCGCCGAGCACGCCGAAATAAGGCACGAGCGCCGCCAGCAGGAGCACGCAGGCGATGGTCGTGGCACCGCTGATCTTCGCCATCGGGCGCATCCAGGCGTGCGCCGTGAACAAGGTGGCGCTGACCGATCCGAACAGCGTCATCGTCCCGGCAACCCCCAGCACCTCGACGAGCGGCACCGCCTGCAGCCAGTCCGGACCGAAGGCAAGCTTGATCACGGGATAGGCGACCAACGAGATGCCGATGCCGGCCGGGAGCGTGAACAGCGCCATGGCGCCCAGGATGCGCAGGAAATCCTCTGCGCGATCCGCATCACTCTGGCGCCCGGCGGCGAATCCGGAGAACGAAGCGCGGCTAAGCGGCGCGACCAACTCCGTGATCGGCAGGCTCGCCACCTCGTTGCCGACGGTCAGTATCCCGACCGAAGCAGGGCCGATCAGCCGACCGACAATAAGGTTTGGAGCTTGGGTGCGCAGCGTTCTGATCACGCCGAGCATCCACACCCAGAGAGAGAACCCGGCCAATCGCCGCCACGCGCAAAGCGTCAACCTTGGTCGGTAAGGGTGCATCCAGTAGCTGAAGACCACGCCGGACACGCTGGCGGAGACGATCCCGGCGACCAGCGCCCAATAGCTCCTCCAGATCATGGCGGCGGCGATCGCGACTACGATCGACAGCACGCGCGGTACGATCTGCAGGAAAAATTCCTTGTCGAACGCGATATAGCGCCGGAAGTCGATCACGCCGATATTGGTGAGACCGGTGAGCGTGATCATCGCGGCGAAAACGACCACGATGGCCTCCAGGCGCCGATCGCCAAGCAGGCTCGCGATCGTCGCGGAGGTAGCGGCCAGAACGGCCCCCATGCCGAGCGAGCGGAGAAGATTGATGGTGAAGCCGGTATCGTAGAGCTCGCGGTCGGGGCGATCGTCGCGGATGATCGCTTCTTCGACCCCGACGGTGCAGAGTGCGTCGAGGCCGCCCACGAAACCATAGCCGAGGGCAACGAGGCCGAAATCCGTGGGCGCCAGCAGCCGTACCAGGACGAGGGTGTTGAGGACGCCGAGCAGTCGTGTCGCCACCCGCCAGCCGATCACCCACGCGGCGCCGTGGGCTGTGCGTTGGAGAATCGAGCCCGGCCGAGCAAGGCTCGCAAGGCCGGCATCCTCGCTGCCTGTGGCGGCAGGCTTCATCGACCGCTCGGCGCTCATGCGCGGGAAACGGCTGGCCAGTTGCCCAAGCCCCGCCCCATCGGGGCAACCGGCACTGGCCGGGTCCAACCGTCGTCAGCCGCATTCCGGGAGCCCCCTGCCGGGCTATCCATCCATCGCCTGCCTTGACTGTATGGGAGGCGGGTGCATAGGCTGCCCCCGCTCGTCCTGAACGCGCTTAACAGATTTGGCAGAATAGGAACATTTGATTCCGTTCACTTTGATGCTAGCGAACGGAGAGGAACGTCACAACAATCGGTTGAGTTATATCGCAGCGCGCTCCGGACGCGTCTTTCGGGTCATGCCCGCCTCATTGGCCGGCCACCTCGTTGCCTTTCTCCATGGCGATCCTGGGGATCGCCTGCCGGGCAAGCCGAACGTAGCAGCCCTTTTCATAGCGCACCGCCCCGAGGAAGTGCAGGAACCGTGCTCTTTCCGGGGACCGCGCCGGCTGGAAATTGGCATAGTCCGGCCAAGGCAGGACAGTCGCCCCCGACGCATTGGCGATCGCGAAGTTGGACGCGCACTGCTCGGTTCCCCATTCCGTCCAACGCGCTCCGATCAACCCGGCCATGGTGTGGTGGAATTCCTCGATTTTTCGTCGGCTGCAGCTGTCGCGCGCAAAACCGGCGAAAGCGGACGAACCCCGAACGTACCGCAACGAATGTGCGTCCGGGTATGCGTCGAGGCGGCGCTGGGCGACGATACCAATATACGAGCTCACAAAATCGATGCTCGCGGCCGCCTCGGTCATCGAGACGATATGCTGGCCGGAGGCAGCCGGCCCTCCGCCGAGCACGAACGAACGGTTTTCGGCGACGCATGCTGCGACTTCCGGAATATCCGGCCCGATCGTAAGGGTATCCGAATCCAGTTGGATGACATACTCGCGCTCCATGCGATCAGCAATGTAGAGGAGCCTCTCCCAGGTTCCGCCACGCTGGCAGGCTCCGACCGGGATGCTTTCGATCTCGACGATTTCGATGCCGGGCACATGCGCCTCGAGCTGCCTGCGGAGGGAGGCCGGCGAAGCACGCGTGATGATCGCGACGACTTTCCCTCCCCGCAGTCGGCGGTAGAGGCTCTTGATCGCCAGCAGGTACATCGGCAGGTCTGCGATCGAGACCATGCTGACGATGGATAGCGGCGCTTCGATGAGGCGCAGCGGAGGTGTCGCGAAGATGCCCGCTATCCGCCGGTTGAACCTCCGGGCCGCAAAGGCTCGTCGCCAGCGATAGAACATTCCCTCTCCCTGAGGTCGGGTCGGACGAATGAACGCTACAACGCTCGAAGACGACCACCGTCACCCGCTGGCGAGCCTGCGAAGCCTAACGCATGTCGCCGGTGCCGTCAGGTAACAGGAGCGTGCGACCCGCCTGTCCGGCTGGCGAGCACGCGCGATGCGCAAGAATCACGTGAGTCCGGCAAGCACTGCCTCGATTGAAGCCGCCTGCGCCGCCATCGCTGCCTGCCACTGCCCGAGCGCGCTCAGAGCGCTCTCCAGCTCGGAAACAGCCTCCGACGCGTTCGCCGCCAGAACTGCGTAGGTTGGCAGGGCGAGCGCCGCGGCCGCCGCGAGCGGCCCGATCACCGGAGCGCCCGAGAGTGCCACAGGCTGGATCGCCGCGACGATCGCATCCCCGATGCCCACTTGCTCGTTGCCGTTTCCGGTTCCAATCGTAAGCGCGAGCGCGGACTGTGTGGCCGAGGTGAACTGGTGCTCGACGAGCAGATAGAATTGTCCGCAGTCCTGAATCCATCCGGCGCCCGCCGTCGGGCTCGCCGTCAGCCCGACCCGGTAGCCGCCGATGACGAAGTCGTTGGCGTTGCTGGTCGAGATCGAGATGTCTGTTCCGGCGGCGGTGGCCGGAACGGAGGGATTGTCGTCGAATGGGGCGGACGTGTTCGCGCCGCTGACCGCGACTGCACACGCGGCCAGATACTCGGAATAGGTCTGCCTGACCGTGATGACGTCGCCGCTCAACGCTTTCGGCGCCACGGCATACCATTCGTCGAATTGCTGGACGCCGTTGAACACGACGTTTTTCCGTCGCATCCATGTCAGGCCGGCCGTGTCCGTGACCCCGGTCACGGGGCCACCGTCGCTCTCGATGAAGAGAACGATCACATCGCCCGCGTTGTCGGTCGTGAGCGAACCGGAGATCGCGCTGGCGCTCACGCCACCGAAAGCGACCGTTCCGTCTACAAGGAAATTCGTATTCCCGACCGTCACCGACAGAGCCCCCTTGACCTTCAGCGCGCCGACCATCGGCGCGCCTGACATCGAATCGACCGGCACGCCGCCCGTTGTCATAGCGGCAGCGGCGCCGAGTGTTCCTACCACCGGATTGGCGTTGATCGGCGCGGCGGACGGCGCGGCGGCGGCAGGAAGGATCTGAGAATCGTTGAGCGTGCGCGAGATCACCATCGTCAGGAACTGGTCGTTGTCCCCGGCCCAACTCGCGTCGTCGATATAAGGGGCGTTGGTGCCGTTCGCCGCGGTCATCGTCTGCAGCGTGGTCAGCGCTGCGCTCGCGCCGGGCTGGCCCAGCGTGATGTAATTGGCCAGGGTGATCCAAAGAAGCTGCCCGTAGTCTCCGTAAGAACCGCTGCCTCCGCCGACGCCCGCGAACCAGACAACTTCGCCGTCGGAGATGTTTGATATTCCCGACTGCTGAATGAGGCTTTCGATCGCCTCCCAGGTCTGTGCGGGAAGCCATTGGCTGCCCCATGCGTAGGCGGTACCGTATCCGGTCTCCGTTCCGAAGTCCTGGAAGACCTCCATCACATAGACCACGGCCTCCGCGGGAGGAAATCCGCTCGGCGGATTGTTCGTGCCGTTGGTGAAGAGGCCAATGAAATAGTTCGCCATCCATTGGCAGATCTGCAAGGCGATCGGATGGCCCATGATCGCCGCCATGCTGAGGCTGGAGAAGAGATAGCTCTCCTCCCAATTTGCCAGGTTTGACCCGTAGCTCCAGTCCGGATACCAGCCGAAGCATTCGGGCCCTTGAATCGCCTGATAGGTTCCCATCTGCGTGAGGAACCAATAAAGATTGTTGTCGAGCATCTGCCGGAAATAGAGCTTCATCGTGCTCCCGTCCGGATTGGCATAGGTCGCGTAGAGGATATTGCGTATTCCCCAGGAGGCGGCGCGCACCTGTCCTTGCCGCATCACAAGGCCCTGGGCGTAATTCCTATAAGGCCCGCTCTGCGGCGCCGATGTCTCGACCCACGCCGTCACGGCGTTCAGCTCATCCAGGAAGTACCGTCGTCCTGTGGTGACATAGCTCAGATAAACAAGTTCGGGGAAATGTGCCGTCTGGATGTCCCAGTTGGGGTCCGTGGTCGTCAGCGCCAGCAACGTAAGGCCGCCATACTGCGGCGTGTAAGGCTGTGCGTATGTACCTGGGCCAATCTCCGACCAAAGGTACGGAGAATCGTCGGTCGTAATGTAATCGCCCGTCTCCTCGTTCCAGAAATGCCACGGGATGCTGCCGCCGACCTTGGCGCACTCGAAATTCGTCCCGAGAAACGACTGGTTCTGCGTGACGTACCACCAGCAGCACCAGGAGTCGTTGAGCCCGATGTCGGGTCGCCCGCCAACGCCGGCCATGCTATAGGCAACGAGGTTGCTGCCATTGAAGCTCGGGTTCGTAAGAGGCTCGCCGAATCCTGCGGCCGCGACGAAACCCTGCGCGCCCTGATAAGGACCCACTCCTGCCGAAGCCTGCTCCACCACGCCAAGCGTCGTGTTATAGGCTTGCGTCGCCTGGGCGGCGATGAAATCGTTCGGGCTGTGGATAATCTGAAGGGTCAGATCTTGCGATGAATTGACGACACGCGCAACGGTGCCGACCTGCCAGCTCCAGTTCTCGTACAGATAGTGCTGGAGTGCCGCGCTCGCATAGGCGGTACTCCCGTTCAGCACGAGGCTCGCGGCGTAGGCTAGCGTGCCCCCGAAGACTGACTGCCCGCTGGTGATCGTCGTCGCGATATCGTTGGCCAGCATGACGTCGGCGTTGATCGTGCCGTCGGCATAGGCACGCATATCGATCTGCACGCGTAGCGTTTCATAGAGGATCGCTGAGGCTCGGCCTTCGATCGCAAGCGGGCCATTGAGCCAGAGATTCGGTGTCGCCGCGTTGACCAGCGCCACCAGATCCTGCGTTAGCGTGCCGCTGAAATTCGGCCCGACGTTGGTCCAGATCGCGCCGCCGTCCGTCACGGGCGCGCCTACGGTTTGCGGCCAGGTCGGGGCGGTCGTGCCGGTCACGCCGGTCGTCGTGCACTGGAACATGTAGCCGCCCTCGTTGCCCGCGGCTGGGACGATCAATGCGCCGAGCGTCTGGGTGTCCGAAGCGGTCCAGTCCGGGAGCTGGGACGCAGCGAGTTCCAGAGAGAGCGTGTTGGAGCCAAGCGCGCTCGGGAAGCTCAAATCGGCGCCACCGGGCGGCGCGGCCGGCGAGAACTGGCCCCAGCTCGTCGCGCCGCCCGCAACCGCTGGCGCCTGCACGCTGATGATGGCGTGCGCAGCTGAGCCATCCGCATAGCGTGTTTTGACATCGACTTGGCAGGGAACGGCGCCGGAACTGAAATCGGCGCTGAGGCCAATACCCTCCGCAAGCTGCCCCGCTTGAAAGGAGTGCGCGAACGTCACGTACTGCGCGCCGCTCGCGCCGTTCCCGTTGTTCGCGATGCCCTTAATGAAGATCGCCCCGGAGGCGAGAGCGGGGAAGGTCGGAAGAACGATGTTGGTCATCTGGCACTGCCTTGGGGACGCAGTCAGACGGCGGGCAGCGCGTGCGTCAGACTCGTCACGTTGAGCGGGATGCCGGTGTTGAGCGCCGTCGTCGAGATCACGATGTCGGTGCTGCCGGCGTTGTTGAAGTTCCATACCGCCGTCCCGTCGGCGATGTTGGTTCCGGTGCCGCTCGGGCCACCGCTTGCCGCCGTGGTGCCAGCCGTCTGACAGACATAGGTATTCCCGTTGCTGACCACGTACTGGCCGGCCATCACGGTCGCACCAGGCTGCCACGCAGCGCCGACCGTATAATCGGCAAGGACGGTGCCGTAAGTGCTGGCAACGGCACGGGCGAAGCAGGCCGTACCATCCGCGCTCGGCGCGACGCTCGGGTTGGCGAAGGAAGCGGCCGCTACTTCCTGTAGACTGGTGAAGATTGGCGCGGCAAAGGCCGGATCCGCAAAGGTGAACTTGGCGAGCGCGGTCTGCGCGCTGATCGGCGTCTCGGGCGTCGCCGGGATTGCACCCTGATAGAGGGTGAGCGTGCCGGAGTTGTAGAGCGCATCGAGCGCGTTGAGGGCAGCGCTCGCCGACGACTGGGCAACGTTCATGGGCAGGTCTCCTTTGGCTTTGGCGTGTGTGGGCATGGGGGCCGCGCGGCGGGCGCCTCCCATGACATTCGCCCGGGGCCTTCCCGGCGAATGTCTCTTCTGCGATTGTCCAAATCGTCGCCGTGCCCGCGGGGGCGTTGCGACAGGCCGGATGCGGCCCAATGTCCGCACACGAATAGGATAATAGCGCAGTTTATCCCTTGAACTGCTCCACTGGGTCAAGCTTGTTTCGATCGACGCCCGCCCGCCGGCGGCTTTTGCCCGCGTCCCTCGCTTCACATGGAATTGTCTGGTCGCCCACGGGAACCGGCTGCAGAATGGAATATCTATAAAGTGCGGCGCTCGGAAACAGGGCGGTCCTCGAAATCGGAACCGGTTCACCACCTCATGTCACTCCCGTGACACCACCGACAGAGCGGACCCAGCCTTGCCCCGAAACAGCGAGGTGACCCTTTCGGGTAAGCGTACCCCAACCACGCCAAGCGCCCCCACTTCCCGAGCGACCGGCGCGCCCGCGTCCCTCACCAGTGCCTCCGAGCGAGACATGATGCCAAGCAGAACATGCGCGCAGGTTCTTCTCTGCACCAACGCCCTCTTCCAACAGCACGCGGCGGTCTGCCTGACCTCGTTGCTGGCGAACAGCCAGGACCTCTTCTTCGACGTCGTCATGGTGAGCCGGGAAGGAGAAGCATTGAACGAAGACAAACTTCGGCGTTCGCTTCAAGTTTTTCGCAACCATTCGTTACGGTTCCGACAATTCGCGCCGCCCGCGGATCGCGTTCTACCGCTCAACCCGCGGGCGCACTATACCTTGGACAACTGGACTCGCCTCTGGGTCGCAGACTTCTTCGGTGCAAACATCGATCGAGCGCTCTATCTCGACAGCGACATGGTAATCGTCGGCAGCGTAGCCCCTCTCTGGAATGTCGATCTTGGCGGGGCGCTGCTCGGTGCGGTCGACATTCCCGGGTCGCAACGGGGTGTGGAGAATCTCGGAATGCGCGCCGAGGACGGCTATTTCAACGCCGGCGTACTGCTCATAGATATCGAACAATGGCGCCGGACCCGCGCCCTGGACGAAGCGCTCGACTATGTTTCCGCCAATCATGCGCGTTTGCGCGAGCTCGATCAGGACGTGCTGAACGCCTGCTTCCACGGCAGGAGGAAGCGGCTCGATTACAAATGGAATGTCATCCGGCCGTTTTTCCGCGAGCCGCCTGTCCTCCCGCTGCCGCGGGCGGAGATTCAAGCGGTCCTGCGCGAAGCCCGCATCATTCATTTCAACGGCTGGTCCAAGCCGTGGACCTATCTCTGCAATCACCCGCGGAAGGCGGAGTATGAGAAATACCTGCGGTTGACCGAATGGCGCGATTTCGTCCCCGCAGATCGCACACCAATGAATCGGCTGCGCAAGACCGCGTCGATGGTCTTGCCGAAAGGGGTCAAGAGGGTTCTGAAAGCGGCCTTCTGAGTGGCCGGGTCCGAAAGACGCGGAAAGTAACCCCGCGCGGTCGATGGCGAGTTCCCGAAAGCCCGGGTGAGCCGGAGGAAGCTCCTCACGCGCCCCGCATTCTGGGCGGTTTTATGCAAGGGGAGCGAGCCTATATCACCGTCCCGCCGTTCATGGCGGGCTTGCGTTCCCGCGGCCACCGGCCGATCCTATAAGATTACGATAGGAGATCGAAAAGATATTCTCCCCGCGATGAACGAAATCTCGCCCCGTCTCGCTGTGGAACCGGAAGAAGCCGCAGGCGATCCTGCTGCCCGGCGCCATCCAGTCATGCGGTTCGATGACAACAACAGGGAACCGGTCCAGCGCCTTCCAACTCCCGGCGAACAGCGCTTTCTCGGCTCCCTCGATATCGAGCTTCAGGATGAAGGGTTCGTACCGCTCGGCAGACTTCTTGGCCAGGACCGTGCCGACCGAAATCATCGGGACTTCATAGCCTCGCGCGCCATCATTCCCCGTCCGGTACCCCCATGCTCCCTCGCCTGGATCGGAAAGGAGCGTTACGCCGTCCCGCGGCCCCACGGCAGCGGCCCGCAGATCGATCCTCTCGGTGGAGCAGTTACGGCGCAGCAGAGAAAAATTGTCCGTGGCAGGCTCGATCGCAACGATTTCGGCCTCAGGGTAGCGAACGGAAAACCAGAGCACGCTGGCGCCGAGATTCGCGCCGCAATCGACGATCAGCGGTGATTTCCCGGCCGCAATGACGCTCTGGTAAAAAGCGTCCGCATGGGTCCGATAACGGGCGCGCCACTCCGGGATCTCGTATTGCCGTTCGTCGAAACATTGACGGATGACGCCGAGATCGGCTCTCGTCCCGCGGTGATTGATGATGACCCACTGGTCACCGACCCTATAGCACGCCACTCGCCTGCCGCTGCGAAGCAGTTCCTGAAGCCGCCGCAGCGTCCCTCGGACCAGGGCGCTCACTGCGTGCGCCCGGTCACCAAAAGGGCGGGAAGCAGGGCGCCCGGCGACCTCACGGATACGCGACCCGATACCAGAGATCGGCCAGGCGATCGCGCACGCCTCGCTTTGGCATCGAAGCGCCCGCCGGCATCCGCACCGGGATGGTCGGAAACGCTTCGCGCAACTCCTCGTAAAGCCTGGCCCCGCGGAAATAGAGCGGATTGTGTCGGCGCATGGCCTCGATCGTGGCAAGATGGGAGGGATCGACAGAGACCACGTTGGCGATCCATTCGGCACGGACGTGGTCGTTGCCCTTGCCCGCCCACCCCCAGTTACCGGTTCCTCGATCTGCTTTCATCCCCTTGAGGTGGAAGAAGCAGTATGTCAGCGGCGCACTTCGGAAGCGCGGTTTGTCCGCGAGGTCGATGACTTCGAAGCCCTCGACCGGATCGACGGTATGCCAGCACGTGGCATCGACGTGGTAGAAGGCGTGATCCCCGGAAGTGAAGGGCGGGGGGCCTATTTTCGTGACATCCTGCCCGGTGAACCGCGGCGAATAGTGATAAAAATTGTAGATCACTATCTCGCTGCGGTCGATCGTAAGGTTGAGCCCGTAAATTGGATAGCGCCGTTTCGGCGGCAAACGGTGGCGCACGCGGTCGCAGATATTTGTGAAGCGTTTGGTAACAGCTTGGTGATCTCCGTCGATCTTTATGGCGATCTTGCAGCTCGTGTGCGACAGAGCGAAGTTGTAGTAATTGGCGATACAATGGGGCGAGCGTGCGTCGATCGCCAGTGATTCAGGCGTCCCGATCGGGATGACACGCGGCTCGTACTCGATAATCTTGATCTTCTCCGGGAACTTATGCGCCCATCGCCGGCAGATCTCCGGCGTCTCATCGGAGCAGTCATTATAAACCATCACCAGTTCGTCCAGCCCGCCAATGTGCGTCTCAACGGCCCGATCGAGGCACTCGGCCTCATTCTTGAGGCGCATGAAGCCCGAGATCCCCGGCCGGCGTGCCTTCTTCCAGATCTGTTCCGGTTCGATCGTCCACATTCTACCCTCCGCCTGCTATGTCGCGCGTCGCGCGCAACCGGGCAAGCGAGGCTTCTGTCCACGAAGTCACGCCGGGAGGACGTTCCCGTTAGGTGCAAGGGACTCTTAGCAATACCTTTCAGAGCCCGAAACTATACAAAGGGGGGACAAGAGCCCCTTCTGAGTTGTACTGATGTTTCACGTGAAACATGTGGGGAATCAGTGACCTACGAAATTGCTGCTGAAAGATCGGGCAGAATTTTCCGGTTTTCTCCCGCCGCAAGGCATGATCCGCGGAACGCGAATGGCTGGCATGCCGGGGAGATGCGCCGATGATCATTATCGGGCTCGGCACCGGGCGCTCGGGCACCGCCTCTCTTGCCAGGCTTCTGAACGCGCAGACAGACTCTCTCTGCTTCCACGAAATGAACCCGTCCGCGGTCCGCTTCTCCGGCACGCCCCGGCCTTTCATCAACACGATCGACGAGTTCCAGGCGATCCTCGACGGCGGCGATCCCTCCATGCTCACCGTCGATCTCTCCCGTGCAGTGGCCGCTCGGGCGTACGACGAGCTCTGCCGGATGCAGCGGGTACGCCTGATCGGCGACATCGCCTTCTACTATCTCACCTACGTGGAACTGCTTGCCCGCCATAATCCCAATGTGCGGTTCGTGTGCCTGCGCCGCGACCGGGAGAAGACCATCCGAAGCTGGATGCGCAAGTCTGCGATCGAGCGGTGGCGTTCGAAGCGTGTCGCCGATCGCCTCTCCAGCCTGATCACCCGCACGTCTTATCACGAATCCCGGAACTTCTGGATGGACCATGACGGTACAACCTGGGAGAAAGACCCCGTCTGGGACAAGTGCTTCCCCAAGTTCCGGGCCGCATCGAAGCGTGAGGCAATTGCGATGTACTGGGACTATTATTACGAGCAGGCGGAGGCGATTGTTTCGCGCCAGCGCGACGTCTTTCGCATCGTCGAAACCGAACGCCTCGACGACATTGAGTTCCAATCGGAGCTGCTCGAATTCTGCGGCGTCCCGCGAGAGGAACAGATTCACGTTGACGCCCATATCCATCGCTCTGCCGAAGATTGAGCTGTCGTCGAGCCGGCCCATCGGAAACAAGATGCCCTTCTTCTCGGTGGTCATCGCGACGCGCAACCGTCCGGCCCTGTTCCGCCAGGCACTCGGCTCCGTGCTCGCGCAATCCGGCCCGGAGATCGAGATCATCGTCGTCAACGACGGCTCAGCCGCCGAGTATCAGTCCGGCTATGAAGCTGCCATTGAGGACGCGTCGGCCGCCGCCTGTCGTCTGCGCTCTTTCGCTCTTGCACCTCGGCCCAGGGGGCACGGGCAAAGCTACGCGCTCAATGTCGGTGTCGCTGAGGCAAGCGCTCCCTACCTCTGCTTTCTCGACGATGACGATTGCTGGACCGATCCCTCCCATCTTGCCAACGCCCAGGCGGTGATTGCGGAGCAGCCGGTCCCGGTCGATCTCTATTTCGCCAACCAAGCTGCCTTCCTGCATGGTGAGCACAGGCCGGGCCCGATCTGGATCGAGGACCTGTCGGAAATCCTTACAGATTCCGGCAATCGGCCGGACCGCAGAGGTGCCTACACTGTCAGCGTCTCCGAGCTTCTCAAGAGCGTCGGTTTCTGTCATCTCAACACGCTTATCGTTCGCCGCGCACTTTACCAGGAGATCGGCGGCATGGACGAAACGATCCGCTGGGAATGCGACCGTGATCTCTATCTCCGATTGATCGATCGCGCAGCGGCGATGAGATATGCGCCGGCGATCGTCTCTCGCCACAACATCCCCGATCCGGCAAAAACCGCGAACATGACAACGGCACTTTCCGAACTCGAGAAGCGACTTTTCCAGCTCCGCGTGCTCGATCGTGCGACGCTCTTCGCGCGCCATCCGGCGATCCGCGCTCACGCACGCCGCCATAAGGTCTATGCCTTGAAAAAGATTGCGGAGTCCTTGGCCGCTTCCGGCCGCTATACGGACGCTGCGGCCTATGCCCGCGAGGCTCTGGGCGTCGGCCCGACTATCAAGTGGGCTGGCTATACGGCATGGCTCGCGCTCCGCTCGTTCGGCGACACCTGATCCTCCACCCGGCCGCTGCCATCGGCGGGCAGGCTTGCGGCGGTGCGGGATTGGCGCCATGGGTTCCTACAGAGGCAGCACGAACGCCAGGTGTCTTCATGCCGGTTGGGCCGAACGCGCGCGAGAACGTCAGTTTCGGAGCGGGGCGGACAGCCGGCATTGCCTCGCACCCTCGCGGCCAGGCTCATCTGGGCTTGGAGCCGGCGCCTTGAGGAGTCGCGGCAAAGCCCTCGTGCTCGGCGACGATACGAGAAGCTTCCTTGCGATCGTTCGCTCCCTTGGTCGAGCCGGCATTTCGGTGCACGCCGCTCCTGCCGATTTCAGCTCTCCTGCCCTGCGATCCAGATATATTGCCGCGGTGCACCGGCTGCCGCCCTATCTCGGCGATGGCGCCGAATGGTGCGCACGTATGGCGGTACTCCTCCGCCGTGAAGCCTTCGACCTCGTCATTCCCTGCGACGAGCGCACTCTCCTTCCCGTCGATCGGTATCGCAGCGAATTCGACGGCCTCGCCCGGCTCGCCCTGCCGAGCTCCAGGGCGATCGAAATCCTCTTCGACAAGGCACGCACCCGGGAGCTCGTCGCCGGGCTCGGCATTGCCCTCGCTTCCGGCCGGCTCGTCCGGCCCAGAGAGAACGCGCCAGAGCTGATCGCCGAGCTGGGTTTGCCACTGGTCCTCAAACCCTGCCGCTCGTATCGGCTGGAGGCGCTGCATGCGCGTGGCCGGGCAGAGATTTTTGCGAATGAGGCCAGACTCGCAGCCACCCTTGCACGGCTGGGCGAGGCGCCGCATCTCGCCGAATCCTATTTTGCGGGCCAGGGCGCCGGCGTCTCCGTCCTCGCGAGTCGCGGCACCGTCCTGCAAGCATTCCAGCATACCCGCGCCCGCGAACGCGGCGGCGCCGGTTTCTACCGGGTGAGCACGCCCCTCTCGCCCGACCTCCTCGCCGCAGTCGAACGCCTGTTCGGTGCCATCCATTTCACCGGCATTGCGATGGTCGAATTCAAGATCGATTCGCAAACCGGGGCGTGGATCCTCCTAGAAGTGAATGCGCGGCCATGGGGCTCGATGCCGCTTCCGCTCTCGCTCGGCGTGGATTTTCCATATCTCTGGTATCGCCTCCTGGTGGAGGGGGAGGAAGCGCCGGCGCGAACGTATCGGCCGGGTATCTATGCGCGCAACCTTTTCCCCGACGCGCGCCAGATTCTGGCCGAGGCGCACGATTTACGGGCTCGGCCGGCTGCCGTGATCCGTCATCTGGTCTCAGCGGGGGCGGAATACGGCCGCCTCGCTCTTGGTCGCGAGCATCTCGACGTGCTGGTTTCCGATGATCCCTCCCCAGGTTTTTCCGAGGTTAAGCAGGCGAGCGCCGAGATCGCCGTCCGCCTTCTCCGCCGGCTTCCCGGCAGCGCGCAGGCGCTCCGCCAACGCGACCGACGACTCGTGCGTTACATCATGCGGCAATCGCGCGTCGGGCCGACGACGGTCGCGGTGCTCTGTCGCGGCAATATCTGCCGCAGCCCTTTCGCCGCCGAGCTCCTCCGGCGTAATCTCGACAGCCGCGTCCCCAACCTCTGCATTTTCTCCGCCGGCACGCTCCCGCGTGACGGAGCGCCATCGCCGCTGGCGGCGATCACAGCGGCGCAGGGCTTCGGAGTTGATCTCTCCGGCCATCGTTCCACCCATCTTTCGGAGCGTGACGCTGAGGAAGTGACTCTGGTTATCATCTTCGACGGGCGCAATCGCGACGATCTGCGCACCATCCATCCCGCGATGCGGGCGCCGACAGTGATGCTCGGAAGCTTTCTCAAGGCGAGCGACGGGCCTCGCGAGATCGGTGATCCCGACGGCGGCGATATCGCGACCTTCACGCGAACCTATACCCGCATCGCCGCCGCGGTTGCCGCCCTGACCATCGCCATTGTGGAGAGCCTTGCAGCGTGAAGGCTCCACCGCCCGACCGATGCTTTCGCGCCGTGCGTCGACTGAGCCTTCCTGCCGGCCATCCTCCCACCCTTACAGTGGTCATCGATACGGAGGAGGAGTTCGGCTGGTCCGCCCCCTTTGATGCGGCGGCGACCGCGACCGAGAACATTCTTCACCAGCCACTCGCCCAGGCGGTGTTCGATCGCCGCGGCGTGGTGCCGGCTTACGTCATCGATTATCCCGTGGCTTCGTCCGAAGCGGCGCGCGCCGTCCTCCGGCCTTTCGCCGCGGTCGGGCGCTGCGAGATCGGCGCCCATCTTCACCCTTGGGTCAATCCGCCGGCGGGCGCCCCGGTGGATGCTTTCCATTCCTATCCGGGCAATCTGCCGCCGGCGATCGAGCGGGAAAAGCTGGCGCGTCTTACGGATTGCATCACCGAGGGATTCGGTCAGCGCCCGACGATCTACAAGGCGGGCCGTTATGGGATCGGCCCGACGACCGACGCCATTCTTGCCACGCTCGGCTACCGGATCGACGCGAGCGTCGTGCCATATTCCGATTTTTCCGAGGAGGCGGGGCCGGATTTCACTGCCCTGCCGGCGAGCCCGTTCGTTACCGCGGCGGGCGTGACCGCCCTGCCGCTCTCGGTACATTTTACCGGCAGCTTGGCCCGATTTGGCCCCCTTCTCTATCCGCGCCTTACGACGCAGTGGGGCCGACGGCTTCGCCTGCCTGCCATTGCTGCGCGGATCGGCCTCATCGAGCGCCTCCGCCTTTCTCCGGAGGGCCATAGTCTCGCGGATATGATCCGCCAGACACGTGCGGCCCTCACCCAGGGCGAGCGGCTTTTCATGCTCACCTACCACAGCTCTTCGCTTCTGCCGGGCGGGTCGCCCTATGTACGCAGTGCCGAAGACCGGGACCGGTTCCTCGCTGCGCTCGATGAGTACCTGACCTTCTTTCTGAATGAGTGCGGCGGGAGGGCGGAAGCGGTCAGTGCCGTGGCCGCACGCCTTGTTCCTGGAAAGGAAATCGACCCAACGCGGCGCTGCTGAGGGGCCCTGCCAAGGTTTCGGAATTCTTTACAGAGCCGCATACGTCTCTTCAGGGAAAGCACGCTTTTTCAGCATCTTGAGCGGCTGGCACGACCCTTGCTTTCAATCTGCACAAGGCCTGATTTCAACAGGGGACTACGATGAACAAGAAACTCCTTGCAGCTATCGTACTCGGCGCGGCAGGGTTTGCGTGGGCGGCTCCGCAGGCAAAAGCCGATGTGGTTTCCATCGGGCTTCAAGAAGCTGGCTACAATGGCGGGACCATTCAGACCGTCCAGACGGGCAGCGGATCCGCAACCTTCTCCGGCAGCTACGGAACCTTCACCCTCAACCAAATTTCCGGGACCGGCACACCGCCCTTGCCGCAACCCGATATGGACAGCTCGTCGATCAATACCTCGACCAGCAGTTCCGGTACGCTCACTGTCTATGTGACCGAGACCGGTGTCACCGGGCCGCTCGGCACCTACAACATGCTGAGCGGGTTCGCCCTGACTACCTTGATCGGGTCCATCGGCACCGTCACCGAGCAAACCTACGTCGATACGTCCGACACCGCGTACGGCCTCGGGACAGCGCTTGACTCGGCGACCTTCACGAACATCAGCTCTGCGTCGTCAACCGATCCGGTGCCCGACTTCACCGGCCCCTATTCGATCACGGAAGTCTATACCATCGTGGCGACCGGAGCGGGCAGCTCGGCCGGTACGATCTCCCTGCAAGACGTTCCCGAGCCTGGCTCGCTGGCCCTGCTTGGCACCGGTCTTCTCGGCCTCGGCATGATCGGCTGGACCCGTCGCCGGCGCATCTGAAGAACGTCGGAAAGCCTTACATCTGGCGGCCGGGGAACGCCCACCCCGGCCGTTTTTTTGGCGCCTCCGCTTCAGGAATGTGAAGAGAACACTCAGCGCGGGATCGGAATCGCGAAGTCCTGTCCAATTTCTTTACAGTTGAGCAACCCTGGGATGAAGAGGGGCATTTCCTTTCAATCATTTGGCTGTGGGCACGAATCTTGCTCCGGTTGCCGACGGGATAGAGTCGTCAACCGGGGATATCGAAGTGGCCCGAATTCTCCTCGCCGTTCTCCTCGCGGCAGCCTGCGGGCTCTCCTGGATCCCAAAGGCCAAGGCCGATCTGGTCTCGATCGGATTGCAAGAGTCCGGCGTCAATGGCGGCCGGATCACCACCGTCGATTCCAGCAATGGCATGGCGGGCAGCCTTTCCCTGAGCTACGGCTCCTTCCTGCTCAGCGGATCCCTTGCGCAGGCCGGCACGGCCGGCGCTCTCCTCGAGTCCACCAGCCTCAGCGCCGCGGTCTCCTCGTCGGGCACGCTGCACATCTGGATCACCGCGCAAGGGCTCGCCAGCCCGGCGGGCCTCGCCGATATCGTCAGCGACTTCACCGTCGGTGTACTGCTTGGATCCACGGCGTCGATCACCGAGGCAACCTTTTACAGCGCGGCGGACGCTCTTTACGGAATAGGCACGCCGCTCTCGTCGGTGCGCTTTGCCAAAGCGGCAAGCGCCACGGACTTCTCGTACATCGATTTTACAGGCGGCCTCTTCTCGATTACCGAGGAATACACGATCACGCTCGCAGGGCCGGGACTCGTATGGGGCACGATCGATACCGCGGATCCTCCTGGGGATCCCCCCGGGGATCCCCCACTGCCGGAACCGGGTTCACTCCTTCTCCTCGGCACCTCCCTCATTGGCCTCGGTATCTTCGCCCGGAGCCGGAAGCGGCTCTGACGCTCCTGCTGGGCTCCCTCGCCGCCTACCGTTCGCGGCCACCGTTTCGCTGCAATCCGGCAGCGAGCGTGGTGTAGCCGTGCCTGAGGCGAAACAGCATTCCCGGAGGCGACCACCGAGCCGCCAGCACCGCCCAGTGCAGGCGGCTCGCCGTTCCGGCCAGACTCGTTTTGTAGCGCTCAGCGCCGCCGAGAAAATCGTAGTGGTCGAGACCTTCCCGCAAATACATCTCGATCGCGTGATGGTGCGCGGTCAGTCCGGGTTTCTCGTGCCGGTCGGCAAGCGCGTAATCGAACCCGCTCTGATATGCATAGACAGTGCCGCGGTACACGAAGTTCAGAAGGTAGCCGAGGCGGCGCTCTCCGGCCGTTATTTCCAAGAGGTCGACCTGCCCCAGCCTGAGCCCGCGATCGATCAGGGCGTGATGGAAGCGGCGGAAATTCTCGTCCGCAAAAGCGCCCGGCTGGCCACGGCTCTGCCAGGTGTGCTGGTGCAGCGCCGCGAGCGCCTCGAGCCACCGGTGTCCCTCCGCTGCGTCCGCGGCGCGGCGGACCATGACGGGGCCCGATGCCGAAAAACGCCGTTCCGAACGGCGAAGCTGGTAGCGCGCATTGGCGCTCAGCCGGTCGAGCACGCCGAGGCCCTCGCGCCGAAGGAGGGCGAGATCGACGACCGGCGCGAGCCGCGTTTCCCTGAGCGCCGTCACCATGCCGCTCGCGCGGGCAGCGGCGAGAACTTCGTCATTGACGCCGCTCAGCACGACGCGCCGACCCGTCGGCAGAGTCCATGGTGCAAGGCGACGCTTGATCGCCGCGCGCAGCAGGTGCGGCAGAACGGTCGGGCCGAAACCGCGTGCCACCAGCGGGCCATTATGCTCGATGAAGACCGTATCGAACGAGGCGATGCCGCTTTCCCCAAGCAGCAGGCATTCGGCTCCGAACCGCTCGCGGCGGCGGTTGAAGAGAGCAAGTGCGATGGGCACATCCCGGGGCATATCTGCGCCACGGACTTCGAGCAGGAGCGGGTCCGGGAACCGTTCCCGGATGAGGCATCCGGTATAGGTCCAGCTCTGGAAGAACGAGCAGTCGGAGCGCTCTTCCAGCGCTTCCCATCGCTCGCCCAGCGCGTCGGCGTCCGGCACTGGCGCAAGGCTAACCCGCAGATCCGTCATCGAGGCGGCCGTGCCCTTTCCGGCTGCCGTCCGTGCCAATGCGGGAAGATCGCACCCGTTCGCGGTTCGAGCCGCATGGGAGCGGTCTCCCTTCTCCTTCTCCCCGTGCTTCCGACCATGCATGGGTTGAGTGGCCAATTGGCGAAGCCTGAAGCGGCGGGCGGGCAAAGGTCAATGAGCGGGCGCATCGACCGCCGGCCGTCCCGCTGCCCGGCCGCACCTGCCGGCTCGGATCGCCGCCCGCTTGGTCCTCTCTGCGCCAAGCTGGCAGACTGCAAGTGCACCGCCGCGTCGCAAGCCTGGATAGATTGCTGAATGTCGCTCAATGTTTTCGCCACGGCGCTGGTGGTGCCGCCGCTGGCGGTGATTCCGCTCACCGTCGCCGGAGCAGCGCTCGGCTGGCGCTGGCGTTGCCTTGGGCTCGTTTTGAGCGGGATCAGCGCGGCCCTGCTCCTGCTTCTCTCGATGCCGGCGGTCTCGGGGACCCTGCTGGCTTCGCTCGAGCAGGGCCTGCCCCTCACACCACCGCCCGAAGACCCGCCTCAAGCAATCGTGATTCTCGCCGGAGATGTCGTGCATGCGGTGGGGCCGAGCGGATTCGGCATCGGGCCGCTTACGCTCGAACGCGTGGCGGCCGGGGCGGTGCTTTACGATCGCGTCCATCTCCCGATCCTGGTCACCGGTGGCCGGCCGGATACCGGCGGCGGCCCCTCGATCGCCTCCAGAATGACCGCAGCGCTGGAACAGGATTTCGCCGTTCCGGTCCGCTGGCAGGACGGGCAATCGGCGAACACCTGGCAGAACGCGGCCTTCAGCGCGGCGATTCTGAGCCATCACGGCATAGGCTCGATCTATCTCGTCACCCATGCATGGCATATGCGGCGCGCGCTCTTCTGTTTCCGTCATTTCGGCATCATCGCCACGGCCGTGCCGGTGCGGATCGATCGTATGCCCACCCCTGTGCTTGCGGATTTTGCGCCCACCGTCACGGCATGGGTGGATGCATACTACGCCTTTCATGAATGGATTGGCCTTGTCTGGTACCATTTGCGTTACTGAGGGCGAGCCTGTCGCGCTTTGCGTCCATGACGCGCTTGCGGCGCTGCCGGACGCTGCCCTGGAGCTCTTCGGCGATCCCGGCGAGGATTTCTTTGCGAGCCGCCTCTGGTTCGCCACGCTGATTGCGCACGGCCTGCCCGCGGGCTGTGTGCCGCGTTTCGCCGTCTGCAGCGCGGGCGGCGTGCCCTTCGCCCTGCTGCCGCTTGCCGGCCGAGCCGACGGGACAGGACTCGGCGCCCTGACCGGCCCCTACAGCTGCGCCTATCGTCCGTTCTTCGTGCCGGGTTTCCCGGCGGTGGAGGCGGGGGCGTTGATCGGGCGACTCCTCCGCGGCCCTGCGCCGGTGCGACTCGACTCCCTCGAAGCCGAGGCGCCCAGTCTCGAGCCATTCATCGCCGGGCTGCGAAGCGCGGGGCTTGCCGTGCTGCGCTTCGATCATTTCGGCAACTGGCACGAGAGCGTGGCCGGCCGCTCCTTCACCGACTATCTCGCGGCGCGGCCCGGGGCGCTGCGGGCGACCATCCGGCGAAAAGCGCGTCGCGCGGGGACGGAGCAGGGCTTCTCCCTGGTCACCGGCGGGGCGGCGCTCGCGGACGGAATCGCCGCCTATGAGGCGGTCTATGCGCGGAGCTGGAAAGAGCCTGAGCCCTTTCCCGCCTTCCAGCCGGCGCTGATGCGGGCGGCGGCTGAGGCGGGTCTTCTCCGGCTTGGCGTGCTCCGGCTTGGGGAGCAGGTAGCCGCGGTGCAATTCTGGATCGTCTCGGGCGGGCGCGCCATGCTGCTCAAGCTCGCCCATGACGAGGCCCTGGCTCAGGCCTCACCCGGTACCGTGCTCACTGCCCTGATGATTGAGCACCTGCTTAGAGAGGAGCGGATCGCCGAGCTCGATTTCGGGCGCGGCGATGATCCGTACAAGCGGCTCTGGGCCGCAGGAAGGCGGCAGCGGATCGGCCTTGTGCTTGCCGATCCGCGAAGCGTGCGCGGCATCGCCGAAATCGGCCATTCTTTCGTAGGCGCCGGGCGCCGGCGCCTGATGGCAGTGCTCGGCCGTGGTCGGAGATCGTGATGCGGATCCTCTACAGTCACCGCATTCAGTCTCATGATGGGCAGTCCGTGCATATCGAGGAACTGGTCGGCGCGCTGCGCGCTGCTGGCCACGAGGTGCTGGTGGTAGGTCCGAGCCTCTATGCTCGCTCCGATTTCGGAGGCGAGAGCCGGACGGTGGTGCTGGCGCGGCGACTGCTGCCGCGCGCGGTGGCCGAACTGGCCGAGCTCGCCTACAACCTGCCCGCGGCGCGCCGCCTCGCCCGGGCTGCTGCCGGGTTCCGCCCGGACCTGATCTATGAGCGCTACAATCTCTATTACCTTGCCGGTGCCTGGCTCGCACGAAGGCGTCGGGTGCCGTTCTATCTCGAGGTGAATGCGCCGCTCGCCGAAGAGCGGAGCCGCTTCGGCGGGATCGGGCTTGGCGGCCTCGCCCGCGCCGCGGAGCGCCGGGTCTGGCGCGCGGCCGACAGGATCTTCGCCGTCACCAGCGCGCTCGGCCGAATGATTGTCGCCGAAGGTGTTGCGGCGGAGCGTATTGCCATCACCCCGAATGGGGTCGATCCAGGCCGCTTCCTGCCCCGCAGGCCGGCACGCGAGGGGCAGGACCTCGTCCTCGGCTTCATCGGCTTTGCCCGGCCCTGGCATGGGCTGGACGCGGTCATTCGCGGCATCGCCGAAGCGGGTCCGGGCCTTTCGCTGGTGGTGGCGGGCGAGGGGCCGGCGTGCCCGGCGCTCGCGGCGCTGGCCCGTTCGCTCGGCTGCGGGGGGCGGGTGCGATTCACCGGGCTTGCGCCGAGGGAGACGGTGCCTTCCCTGCTGGCGGGCTTTGACATCGCCCTGCAGCCGCGCGCGCTCGCCTATGCCTCGCCTCTGAAGCTCTTCGAATACATGGCCGCAGGCTGCGCCGTCGTTGCTCCGGACCAGCCCAATATCCGCGAGATCGTCACCCACGAGGAAAGCGCGCTGCTCTTCGATCCCGACCGGCCCGACTCGATGTGGCAGGCGATCGCGCGGCTGGCGGCCGACCCGGCGCTCAGGCTTCGGCTCGGCGAAACGGCGCGGGCCGAGATCAAGCGCCGGGACTTCACCTGGGCCGGCAATGCCGCCCGGGTAGTGGCATTCGCCGAGGCCGATCTCGCCATCAGGCGATGATGCGGAAGCTGTTGCTGCACGTCTTCCCGAGCTTTGCCGCGGGTGGCGCGCAGATGCGGTTCATCGCACTCGCCAACCATTTCGGCCCCGCATTCCGCCACGCGGTGATCGCGCTCGACGGCGATCTCGGCGCCAGAAGCCGGCTTTCGCCGGAGCTCGACATTTCCTTTCCGCCGGCCCCGCCCAGCGGCTCCCTGCCGCTGCGGCTTTGGCGCTATCGCCGAATGCTCGCACACCTGAAGCCCAATGTGCTGGTGACAAGCAACTGGGGCGCCATCGAATGGGCGATGGCCAATTTTTTTCCGCTGGTGCGGCATATCCATACCGAGGACGGATTCGGGCCCGCGGAGCGCGAGCGCCAGATACCCCGCCGCGTCTGGGCCCGCCGGCTCGCGCTGCGGCGGAGCCTGGTCGTTGTGCCCTCGCGCGTGTTGCTCGGCATCGCGAGCGATGTCTGGCGCCTGCCGGCGGGGCGGGTCCGCTATATCCCGAACGGGATCGACCTTGCGCGGTTCCGCCCTGCTGACGCGCCGGCACGGGCGGAGCCGCCGGTCATCGGCTGCATCGCCGGGCTCCGGCCCGAGAAAAATGTGGCCCGACTGCTCCGGGTGGCGCACGGGCTTGCGGCCACCCATAGGCCCGGGCTGGTGATCGCAGGCGACGGGCCGGAGCGCGGCCGGCTTGCCGCGCTTGCCGCGGAGCTTGGCCTCGCGGTGAAATTTTTGGGCGATGTCGCCGATCCGGCACCGCTCTATCGCAGCTTCGATATCTTCGTCCTCTCTTCCGACACCGAGCAGATGCCGCTCTCCGTGCTCGAGGCGATGGCCTCCGGCCTGCCCATCGCCGCGACCGATGTCGGCGATATCGCCGACATGGTGGCCCCTGAGAACCGGCCCTTCATCTCCGGGCGTGATGATGCGGCGCTGGCGCGCTCGCTCGGCGTGCTGCTTGCGGCCACGCCGCGCTGGCACGCGATCGGGGCGGCGAACCGGGCAAGGGCCGAACGCGACTTCGACCAGCTCATGATGTTCCAGCGTTACGGGGCGCTATTCAAGGGCGACAGGGGGCGGGAGGAATGAAGACGTTCCTGGTCACCGGCGGCTGCGGCTTTATCGGCTCGCATCTCTGCGAGGCGTTGCTTGCTGGCGGACATTCCGTTCGCGTGCTCGACGATCTTTCGAGCGGCAAGCGTGAGAACCTGCCGCCCGGGGCGGGCCTGATCGAAGGCAACGTCGGCGATCCCGCCACCGTGCGCGAGGCCCTCGCCGGCGTTGCCGGGTGCTTTCATCTCGCGGCGATCGCCTCGGTCGAGCGCGGAGTGCGGGAATGGCTCGCCACGCACCTGACCAATCTCGGGGGCACGGTGACTCTGTTCGACGCCATCGCCATGGTCGGGACGCCGATTCCGGTGGTCTATGCCTCCTCGGCCGCCGTATATGGCGAGCCTGCCGCGCTGCCTCTTGCTGAGGACGCGGAGAAGCGCCCGCTTTCGGCCTACGGAGCGGACAAATACGGAAGCGAGCTGCACGCGGCTGTCGCCACGCACGTGCACCGCATTCCGACCGTGGGCCTGCGCTTCTTCAACGTCTATGGCCCACGGCAGGACCCGCATTCGCCCTATTCCGGCGTGGTTTCGATCTTCGCAGAGCGGCTCGCGCGGCGCCTGCCGGTCACGATCTATGGTGATGGCGGTCAGACGCGGGATTTCGTCTTCGTGGCCGATGTGGTGCGGGCGCTGACGGCGGCGATGAAGCGTCTGCCGCCCGGCGCGCCGGTGTTCAATGTGTGCACGGGGGTGGGGGTTTCGGTGCGCGAACTTGCAGAGCGGATCGGGGTGGTGTGCGGCGTGGCGCCCGAGATTCGCCACGGTCCGGCGCGTGATGGCGAGATCCGGCATTCCGTGGGCGATCCGGAGCACGGGCGGCGGGCGCTCGGCCTCGGCATGCCGGTGCCGATCGGCGAGGGGCTCGCGCGGCTGCTCGCTGCGTCTCGTCTCACCGCGTGAAATGCACGACCAGGAGGGCGATCACGATCCAGAAGACGAGCGAAAGGAACCCGATCACGAGCGCAGCGCGCGGCCAGGGCCAACGCCCGGGCCGGTAGCCAAACCCGTGACCGGACTTCTGATCCGGCGGAAGATCCTCCTCCCAGAGCCACTTGGCGGTCCGCTTTGGTGCGAGCGGGGGCAGGCGGGATCCCGCCGAGCGCCGTTTTTCAGCGTTGTCCGGGGTGGGGCGTAGAGAGGCCAGCCGAGACATGAGTCCAATCTTCATGTCCGTGATCCACGGACGGTCGGGCATGATCGTCCGTCAGCAATTATGGCCGCACATGAAGCGGTTCGCACGCGTTTTCAACCGCGGCGTGTAACGTACCCTGCTCAGATCACATTACGAATTTCGTTAACGTGAACGCTGCAACCCGCGATCTCTGCTGTTTCTTCCGTTAAGGTTGCGCGTCGAGTCGGGAGAGCGGTGGGATATGTGCGGTCTGGCGGGCATCTTCCGCAGTGCGGGGGGCGTTAGTCGGGTGGGGTTGCCGCCAGTGCCAGCGGGGCTGCTTCGTCGGATGACGGATGCGATTGCCCATCGCGGCCCGGACGGGGAGGGCTTCCATAGCGAGCCCGGGCTCGGGTTCGGGTTCCGCCGGCTCGCGATCATCGATCTCTCCGGCGGAGATCAGCCGATGTTCAGCGAGGACGGCTCGGTGGTACTCCTCTGCAACGGGGAGATCTACAATTTCCGCGCCCTGCGCGAGGAACTCGCCGCGCTAGGACATGTCTTCGCGACACGCTGCGACACCGAAACCGTGATCCATGCCTGGGAGAGCTGGGGCACTGGGTGTCTGGAGCGGCTCAGGGGCATGTACGCCCTGGCACTCTGGGACCGGCAGCAGGGGCGTCTTTTGCTTGCGCGCGACCGGCTCGGGGAAAAGCCGCTCTATTACGCAACGGCACCTGATGGGAGCTTCGTGTTCGGCTCCGAGATCACGGCGCTGGCGCCGGTGCCGGGCATGCTCGATCGGCTCGATCCGGCTTCGGTCGAGGATTTCTTCGCCTATGGCTACGTGCCGGAGCCGGGCTCGATCTTCGCGGGCGTGCGCAAGCTTCCGGCCGGGCATTTTCTGCTGATCGAGGATGGGCGCCCGATGCCCGAGCCGGTCCGGTACTGGGCGCCACCCACCGCGACGGCGCCGGCAGAGGCGGATGCGGCGGCGGCGCTGCGCGCGCGGCTGTACGAGGTGATCGAGCGGCAACTCGTGGCTGATGTCCCGCTCGGCGCCTTTCTCTCAGGCGGGATCGATTCCAGCAGTGTGGTTGCGCTCGCCGCCACCCGACGCGCCGCTCCGCTCGATACCTTCACGATCGGCTTTCCCGGAGCCGAGGATGAGCGCGCGCCCGCGTCTCTCGTCGCCGCGCGCTATCGCACCGCCCATCACACCGCGCTCTCCAGGCCTGCCGATATCATCGCGGCTGCCGCGGACCAGGCGGCGATCTTCGGCGAGCCCTTCGGGGACCTTTCCTCCGTGCCGACCCACGCCGTCTCGGCGCTGGCGCGCAAGCACGTGACGGTCGCGCTCTCGGGCGATGGCGGGGACGAGGTGTTCGGTGGCTACCGGCGCTATCACTGGCATTGCCTCGGCGAGGCGGTGCGCCGGCATGTCCCGTCATCGCTGCGGCGGCATGTGCTCGGGCCGCTGGCGCGCGCATATCCAAAGCTCGATTTCGCGCCGCGCTGGCTGCGAGCGAAAACAACGCTGACGGAGCTCGGGCTCGACTCCGCGCTCGGCTATTACCGGATGGTGACGAAGGCGCGGGACGAAAGCCGCCGCACCCTTTTTTCCGCCGCGACGCGCGCTGCGCTCGACGGCCACGATCCCGCGGCGCGCATCGTCGCGCTGATGGCTGCCTGCGACGAGGCCGATCCGCTTGCACAGGCCCAGCTTGTCGATCTCGCGACCTATTTGCCGGGCGATATCCTCGTGAAGGTGGACCGCACCAGCATGGCGAACGGGCTCGAGGTGCGGGCGCCGTTCCTCGACCACGATCTCGTCGCCTGGGGGCTCGCGCTGCCGGCTTCGCTCAAGCGGAGCGGGCTGGAGGGCAAGCGCGTGCTCAAGGAGGCGGTGCGGCCGCTCCTGCCGCCGGAGATTTTGGGCCGTGGCAAGCAAGGTTTTTCGGTCTCGCTCGCCGCGGCACTGCGCCGCGAAGAGGCAGGGCTCAAGTCGCGGCTGCTCGGTCCGGCCATGCTGGAGAGCGGGCTTTTCGCGCACCCGGCGCTCGCGCGCATGATCGAGGAGCACATGAGCGGGCAGCTCGACCATAGCCAGCCCCTCTGGCTCCTGCTTGTGTTCGAGGGGTTCCTGGCCGGGCGGGCCGGGGCGCCTCAGGCGCCCGAGAGAATGGCCGAGGCGGTGCCGGCGTGAGCGGCCAGGCGGTGGAGGCGCGCGTGGCGGGCTCGCACCCGCTGCGCGGGCGGGATCGATCCTCGAGCGGACGGCCCATGGCGCCGCCTGGGTGATCGGCTGGCGGATGGCAACCCGCCTGCTCGGGGTGGTCAACGCGCTCGTTCTGGTTCGGTTGCTGGTGCCGGCGGATATCGGTGTCGTCGCGCTCGGCTACAGCTTCGTGAGCAGCCTCGACCAGTTCTGTACCGTGGACATCAAGGACGCGATCATCCGCGAC
>JASHRV010000363.1 GCA_030037175.1 Acetobacteraceae bacterium | reverse complement strand
GGTGCATCGGCAGCGGCACTTCCTGAAAGCCGAGATACTCGAGCACGTAGAGGATCGCCAGCGGATAGGCGAGCATCGAGAGCGCGAAATAATGCCCGCGCAGGCGGAAGGTGGGCAGGCCGATCAGCGCCGCGGCGACGGCGCCGAGCGCCATGCCGAGCGGAATCCCGAGCCAGGGCGTGAGGTGGCAATAGACGAGAGCGAGTGTCACCGTGTAGGCGCCGATGCCGAAGAAGGCGGCGTGGCCGAAGGAGACGAGGCCGCTCATTCCCGAGATCACGTTCCAGGAAAGCCCGGCCACGGCCCAGATCGGAACCAGGGTGAGGAGGAGCTGCTCGTAGCTGTTGCGCACGAAGGCCGCGAGCGCGAGGTAGGCGAGGCAGACGAGGGCGAGGATAAGCCCGTCGCGCTTGAGGCGCGCGAGGCCGCCCGCCCTCATGCGCGTTCCGCCGAGCGGCCGAAAAGCCCCTGCGGGCGGAAGCCCACGATCAGCAGGAAGACGACGAAGATCGCGGCGTTCTGCAATTGCGGCGGCAGGACGAGCGCCGAGACCTGCTGCACGAAACCGACCGTGAGCCCACCCCAGAAGGCGCCGAGGATGCTGCCCATGCCGCCGAGCACGACGCCGGAATACATGATGATGACGTAGTCGAGGCCGACGAAGGGCGTGAACGAAAGGTAAGTGGCCATCAGCCCGCCGGCGATCGCGGTGATGGCGGCGCCGAGGCCAAAGGCGAGGCGATAGGCGCGGTCGACGTCGATGCCCATGTAGGTGGCAGCGACGGGATTGTCGGCGGCGGCGCGAAGCGCGCGGCCGGGGCGGGTGCGCTCCATCACGAACCAAAGCAGGACGGCGACGAGGACCGCGACGAGGGCGGCGAAGATGCGTGCCTGGTTGAGGAAGAGGAGCGCGCCGCCGAAGACGGGGCCGATGATGAAGGCGCGCGCGGAAAGCGGGGTGAGGATGCTCTCGGGCGTGGAGCCGAAAACGATGAGCCCGCCATTCTGGAGAATGAGCGAGAGGCCGAGGGTGACGATGAGCTGGCCGAAGGCGCCCTGATCGAGGCGCGCGGCGGTGCTGAGGCCGGAAACGCGCGAGAGCAGGAAGCGATGCAGGAGCGCGCCGCCGGCGAAGAGGACGGGACCCGCGATGATTGCGGCGATGAAGGGTGCGACGAGCGGGCCGAGCAGATGGAGTGCCGCAAAGCCGCCCACGAGATAGAGGCTCACATACATGCCGAGCATGAGGAGCTCGCCCTGGGCGAAGTTCACGATCCGCATGATGCCGAAGATCAGCCCCAGCCCGATGCACATCAGGCCGTAGAGGCAGCCGATGACGAGCCCGGCCGCGAGTGCGTTGAGGACGTTCTCGATCAGGACGACGTTTCCTTAAGGTCCCGGTCGGGATCGTTCCAGGTTCGCCGGCGGATGTCCATGTTGTCATCCAACGGCAAGGAAAATATGGAGAATCCGCCTTGCGGCCCGCGCAGGACCGGCCCAGCTTCGGGGCCAGGGAGGGCGCATTGGGCGAGCTCAGCATCTGGCACTGGCTTATCGTTCTGATCGTGGTGATGCTGCTCTTCGGCAGCGGCAAGGTCAGCACGCTGATGGGCGATGTCGCCAAGGGCGTGAAGGCGTTCCGCAGGACGATGGCGGAGGATGATCCGCCCGCTTCGGCTCGGACGGCTGAAGACGGGGCGGCGGAGGATGGAGCGGAGGCGCAGCCAAACGGGTCCGAAAATGGCGAGAAGGATCGGGTGTCTTCGGGCATGATGGCGCCATGCATCTCGACCGAGAGTCCTGCTATCGGGCCGTCCTCGCACGCGATGCCCGTTTCGACGGGCAGTTCTTCACTGCGGTCCTGACCACCGGCGTCTATTGCCGGCCGATTTGCCCGGCACGGGCGCCAAAGCTCGAGCACACTGTCTTCTACCCGAGTGCCGCGGCGGCGCAGAGCGCCGGATTCCGCCCCTGCCTGCGCTGCCGGCCCGAAACCTTCCCCGAGACCGCGGCCTGGCGCGGCACCTACGGCACCGTTTCGCGCGCGCTCGCACTGATCGCGGCCGGCGCGCTCGACGAGGACGACATGGAGGGGCTTGCCGGGCGGCTCGGCCTCGGCGCGCGGCAGCTCAGGCGGCTTTTCGCGAGGCATATCGGCGCCTCGCCCAAGGCGGTGGCGGCGACGCGGCGGGTGCATTTCGCCAAGCGGCTGATTACCGAAACGGCGCTGCCGATGACGGACGTGGCGATGGCGGCAGGCTTCGGCAGCGTGCGCCGCTTCAACGACACGTTTCGAAAACTCTATGGCCGTCCGCCCTCGCGGCTAAGGCGCGGCGGGACACGCGAGGGGGCGGGCGAGGACGCGACGGCGCTCACGCTCAACCTGCCATACAAGCCGCCCTATGACTGGGCGACGCTGATCCGCTTCCTTGCCGCGCGCGCGATCCCGGGGGTGGAGCGCGCGACGGAAAATTCTTACGCGCGGATCATCTCCCTGGCCGGCGCGACGGGTACGATCGTCGTGCACCCGGGCGCGCGGCCGGACTGCCTGACCGCCGCGATCCGTTTTCCCATTCTCCACGAAATGGGCCATTTGATCCAGCGTCTTCGCTCTCTGTTCGATCTCGGCGCCGATCCCGCGCTCATCGGGGCGCATCTTTCCGCCGACCCGGGCATGGCGGCGCGGGTGGCGCGGCGACCGGGGTTGCGCGTGCCGGGCGCCTGGGACGGTTTCGAGCTCGGGGTGCGGGCGATCCTCGGCCAGCAGATCAGCGTCGGCGCAGCGAGCTCGCTCGCGGGCAGGCTGGTTGCGGCTTACGGGCGCGCGGTTGGACCGATTGCGGAGGGCGAGCCGGCGCTCGCGGGCCTCACCCACGAATTTCCGGCGCCCGCACGGATCGCCGAAGCGCGGGATCTGGCTTCCGTGCTGGGCATGCCGCGGGCGCGGGCGGCGGCGATCGTGGCGCTGGCGGAGGCGGCTGCGGCCGATCCGCGGCTTTTCGATCCTGGACGGGGGCTTGAGGAAAGTGTGGCCAGGCTTACGGCGCTGCCGGGCATCGGCGAGTGGACGGCGCAGTACATCGCCATGCGGGCGCTGCGCGAGCCGGACGCGTTTCCCGCGACCGATATCGGGCTCTTGCGTGCGGCGGCGGATGAAGCGGCACGCCCCTCCCCTGCCCGTCTGCTGGCGCGTGCCGAGGCGTGGCGGCCCTGGCGGGCCTATGCCGCGCTCCATCTTTGGGCGTCCGATCCGGTGGCGCCGCTCGATGTTCGGGAGAAGCGCAATGAAATTGTGGCTCGACCGCGTGAGTTCGCCGATCGGGACGGTTCTGCTCGTCTCTGACGGCCGGGCGCTGCGCGCGCTCGATTTCGAGGATCACGAGGCGCGGATGCGGGTTCTGCTGCGCCGCTACTGGGGCGAGGTTGCGCTGAGCGAAGAACGAGCCCCGGAAAATATCTCGCAATCCTTGAGGGATTATTTCGAGGGGGACCTGGAGGCGACGGGGCGGATCGCGGTGGAGACGGGCGGGACGGATTTTCAGCGCCGCGTTTGGACGGAATTGAGAAAGATCCCGGCGGGGGAAACGAGGCAGTATGGGCGGCTTGCGGCCGCGATCGGCGCGCCCAGGGCGAGCCGCGCCGTTGGGCTCGCCAACGGGGCGAACCCGGTCGCGATCGTTATCCCCTGCCACCGGGTGATCGGCGCCGATGGCAGCCTGACGGGCTATGGCGGCGGGCTCTCCCGCAAGGCGTGGCTGCTACGCCACGAGCAAAGCCACGAGCGAAAGGTTCAGTCCGCGGCGGGGCTCAGCGAGGCATCGACCGTGACATCGACATAGGGGCGGCGTCGGATACGGTCGAGATTCTGGCCCTCGATCCGCAAGAGCGCGGTTGGGCCGTCGCGACGCGGCGAGTGAAGCTCGCCCGGCTCATAGAGATAGGCCATGCCGGGAGCGAGCGTGTAGTCGCGAAGCCGCCGGGCGCGGCCCGGCTCGGTTTCCGTGGGGCGGGCGAGGCATTCCCAGTCCGTCATGATCGTCTCGCCGGCGGCCTGGCCGTAGATGGCCCAGGTGGGGCCATGGTCGTGCGGGGCGGAGTTCTTGGCGCCCTGATAGGCGTGGGCGAGAATCGTGAAGCCGAAATCGGGGTCCTCGTAAAGAACTGTACGATCTGGCCCGTCCGAAGGGATGTGCTTGGAGATGAATTCTTTATCTTCAAGGGCTTCTCGGACGAGGATGCAGATTTTCTCGCGCCCCGCGCGGCCCGGATCGGCCACAAGCGCCTCGTGGCAGGCGGAGGCGAATTCTTCCAGCGTCTGCGCCATGGACCTTCCTCCCGTGTCTGAAGAACATTCAATATAGGCGGGAACCGGGGGAGACGGGAGTGGACGATGCGGCCCTGAAGCGGCTTGCGGCATGGCTTGAGGAGAGGCTTGGGGAAAGGGGGACGATCCGGGCGGTCGAGCGACTTTCGGGCGGGGCGATCCAGGAGAATTGGGGGCTGACGCTCGCGCGCGCGGACGGGAGCGAGGAGCGGCTCGTGCTGCGGCGGGATGCGGCGGCGAGAATCCCTTCGAGCCGGAGCCGGGCGGAGGAGTTCCGGCTGCTGGAGGCGGCGCGGGCGGCGGGACTGGCGGTGGCCGAGCCGGTGGCGCTCTGCGAGGACGAGGACGTGCTGGGCGGGCCGTTCTTCCTGATGCGGCGGGTCGAGGGGGTGGCCGATGCGCGGCGGCTGGTGCGCGAGGATGCGCTGATTCCGGACCGGGTTGCGTTCGGGCTGGCGCTCGGGGCGGAGCTCGCGCGCATCCATGCGATCCGGCCGGGGCGAGCGGGGCTGGAATTTCTGGGCCCGCCCGAGGCGGACCCGGCGATGGCGCGCATTCGGGCGCACCAGCAGAGCCTCGATCGGCTTTCGGCGCCGCAGCCGGCGATCGAATACGTGCTGCGGCGGCTGGCGCGCGCGCGACCGCGGCCGGCGGCGATCACGCTGACGCATGGGGATTACCGGACAGGGAACATCATGGTGGCGGGGGGAAAGATTGCCGCCGTGCTGGACTGGGAATTTTCCGGCTGGGGCGACCCGGACGAGGATCTCGGCTGGTGCACGGCGCGGTGCTGGCGCTTCGGGCGCGAGGACCGCGAGGCGGGCGGGGTTGCGGCGCGGGCGGATTTCTATCGCGGCTACGAGGAGGTTTCGGGGCGGCGGGTTGCGGCGGAGCGCGCGCCCTTTTGGGAGGCGATGGCGGCGATCCGCTGGGCGGTCATCGCGCTCGAGCAGGGCGAGCGGTATCGGAGCGAGGAAAAGCCGGGACTGGAGGCGGCACTTTCGGGACGGATGGCGCCGCAGCTCGTGCAGGAGGCGATGGAGATGGTGGGGGCGATGGGGGCGCCGGAGAATGCGTGATGGGCCGGAGGGCGCGGTGCTGCTCGCGATCGCGCGCGCCACGCTGCTGGAGGACGTGCTGCCGGTGGTGCCGGCGGGCCAGGTTTACGCGGTGCGGATGATCGCCAATGCGATGGCGATCGCGGCGCGTGAGCTGGGGAGCGGGGAGGATTCGGAGGCGGAGCGGAAGAAAATCGCGGCGCTCTACCGGCGGGCGGAATTGGAGGCGCCGGCCGGGACGGTGGAGGAGATGGAGCGGGCGTTGGCGGCGGATATCCGGGCGGGGGCGTTCGATGCGGAGGACGCGGCACTCGTTCCCGTTCTGGAATGGATGGTGGATGGCAGGATCGCGCTTGCGAATCCGAGGATGAGGCGAGCGGGGAAGCTGGCGGGATGATTGGGGGGCGGGGCCCGCTGACTTCGGGGTCGGGAGAAGCGGGCTTTCGAGGGTCGTTCTCTTTTGAAAAAGAGAACCAGAAAACTTTTATCCGTGTATCGAGAGATTGAGCATCAGGAGCATCCGGCCCGGCCGAGGGGCACGCCGCTCGCGAGCAGCGCGATCCGATGTTGCCGCCGGTATCGGCTCAGAATCCGCCGTGTGACGAGCGGCAGGAGCCCGAGCGCCGCGAAAGCCGCGAACATGCCCGGCGAGAGAACGGCGGAGACGCTGTCAAGATGGCCGACCTGGCGGCCGGCATTCGCATAAGCGATGATGGTCGGAAGGACTCCGAGCTGGCTGACCCACGCGAAGGTCGTGAGCTTGAAGGAGGTGGCGCCCAGCAGGATATTGATGACGAAGAGCGGCGCCATTGGAATCATACGCAGAGCGAAGAGATAAAAGGGACCTTCGCGCTCTATGTTTTTCGCCAGGGTGGCAAGACGGGGGTCGAGATCGTGTCTCAGCCCGTCCCGGAAGAAATATCGACCGAGAAGAAAGGCCCCGCAGGATCCTATTGTGGCGGCGAAGGAGACGAGCGCGATGCTCTCCGCAAGGCCGAACAGCGCGCCGGCCGCGATGGTCGCCAGTTCCGCCCCCGGCAGCGGCAGCGGTGCGACCACCACATAGGCGATGACGAACAAGGCCGCCAACCGCAGCGGATGAATCGCCCCGTAGGCGGCGAGGTTATGCTCGCGAGCGGCGAGCGCCGTGAGCGAAGGCAGCTTCAGCCAGTGCAGCGCGAACGCCGCGATCGACGCCGCGAACGCCACGATCAGAAGCCATGCGATGAGGTGCCGGGCTCTCATGCGGCCGGATCATCATCATTACGATGGCAGCAATTCGGCTTCTCCCTGGCCGGGTTTCGTCATTCACGGCGAAATTGTGGTGCGAGCCGCCCTCTCCCGCGAACGGAAAGGGGAAGGAAGGGGCGCGCAGCGCCTGGGAGGTCCAGGGTGCCCATACCTGGGCCCTGGCGGTCGGGTTCCCATCGCGCTCGCAGGGGCGATGGGGACCCGGTGCAGGGGCGGAGCCCCTGCTCGGATGGATCGATGCCGATATCGTCATGGTATAGGTTGGCGGCTGGATTGTCGCGGGACGAGGGGGCGGCGATGTGCATGCTGTGCGGGGAGAAGCTTGGGCCGGGGAGGGTTTCGCGGGAGCAGATTCTGCGTCTTCTCGCGCTCGTTGAGCATCCCGACGCGCTGCCTCCGGAGCAGGCGCTGCGGCTTGGCGGGCAGCTTCTCGCCGCCCTGGGCGCGAGCAGCCCGCTTTGTTGCGAGAGCGTTGCCGCCGATGACGAAGCGACGGGCGGGGTGAGCGTATCATGAGCGCGATTGCCGAGACCGAGCTCGCTCCTTCGGATGCGCTGGTGGGGACGCTCGAGGATGTCTACCGGGATCTGCACGCGCATCCCGAGCTCTCGATGCGGGAGCATCGCACCGCGGGAATTGCCGCCGCATGGCTGCGGGATTGCGGCTTCGAGGTCACCGAGGGGGTCGGCAAGACCGGTGTGGTGGGCGTGCTGCGCAACGGCGGCAGCGCCACGGTGCTGCTGCGTGCCGACATGGATGCGCTGCCGGTGACCGAGGCGACCGGCCTCTCCTACGCCAGCACGGCAACCGGGACCGATCGGTTCGGTCAGGCAACGGGCATTGCCCATGCCTGCGGTCACGACATGCATACGGCCTCTCTGATGGGCGTGGTGCGCGTGCTCGCGGAGAACAGGGATGCCTGGCAGGGGACCGTGCTCGCCGTGTTCCAGCCCGGGGAGGAGACGGCGGAGGGGGCGCGGGCGATGATCGAGGATGGGATCGTCAGGCGTTTCCCGAAGCCGGATGTGACGTTGGCGCAGCATGTCGTGCCGGCGCCGGCGGGCTCGATCGGGTGGAATCCCGCGACGATCATGGCGGCCGCCGACAGTTTGGAGGTGACCTTGTTCGGCCGCGGCGCCCATGGATCGGCGCCGCAGAACAGCATCGACCCCGTGGTGATGGCGGCCTCCGCGGTGATGCGGCTGCAGGGAGTCGTCTCACGTGAGGTGGCGCCGCGCGAGACGGCCGTGCTCACGGTGGGCGCGCTGCAGGCCGGCAGGGCCGAGAACGTCATACCGGACCAGGCGCTGCTGCGCCTCAATGTGCGGACGTTCAAGGACAATGTGCGCGCGCGCGTGCTGGCGGCGATTCACCGCATTCTGGATGCCGAGGCTGCGGCGTCGGGCGCGCCGAAGCCGCCGAGCTATGCGGTTCTGAGCGAATATCCGCGCACCGACAATGATGACGGATGCATGCGCAGAATCGCTGCCGCCTTCGAGCAGCGTTTCGGCAAGGACACGGTGCAGCAGGTGGATGCCGCCACGGCGAGCGAGGATTTCGGCCTGTTCGGTGCGGCGTGGGGCGTGCCTGTCGTCTATTGGATGGTCGGCTGCATCGACGCGGGGATTTTCGATGCCGCGCTGAAGGCCGGGACGGTGGACGAGCTGCCGGCCAACCACGCGCCGGATTTCGCGCCGGTGATAGAGCCGACGCTCCGCACCTGCATCACGGCGATGCTCACTGCGGCGGGGCTCTGGCTTCGTTGAGGGGCGGGCGGGATCACTGCTTTGTGCCCGTGATCGACACGCTTCCGCACTCGGCCTCTTCGCTGATTTCGAAGGTGCCGGCGGAGAATTTCAGATGGATGGGCTTGCGGTGGCTGGTGTAGTAGATCGCGGTGCCGTTGGAATGGATGAATTTGTCCCGGATGATGTCCGTGCCATAGGGCCCCGTGACCGCGCCCGAGGCATTGCTGTTCACGACGGTGATCGTTGCGGCATAGCCCGCGCACGATCCGGTTTCATCCTTTCCGACCCAGGTTCCGTCGAACGGACCGGCCGCCCTGGCAGCGGAGGCGATGAGCAGCATTCCGGCCAGGGACGCCGCGCACAGCGTGCGGTTCCGGAAATTCGACATTTTTTCCTGATCCTCGCGACCAATCGGACCGGCAGGCTGGCCGGGAGCGAAGCTTAGTGCGGGGCCGGATTTCGTAACAGGTTCGTAGCAATCACAAGCCCGGGATCGCATAAATGCGGCATGCCGGCCTCTATCGGAGGCCATCCGCGATGAATGGGGAGGCATAACGATAGAGGATCAGGCAGGCAAGGAAGACGCAGAGCCAGATCGCGATCCAGATCAGCTTCGTCTGAAGGGAAATCCTGCGCGCGAGATAGAAGGCGCCGGGCAGCACGATCACCAGCGCCATGAGGAAGTAGAGCACGCCGATCCAACGCGTCGTGAACATCGAGAGCCTCGCTCGCGTTCCCCATGGTTACGCCCCCTTGCCGGCACCATGACAGAGAAACGATCTGCCGCGTAAGCCGCTTTGGGGGGTCCGGGACCCCTTGATGAAAGGCGGGGGATGAAAGGTGGGGCGGGCGGAGGTAGGCTCGGAGGAAAGAACCGGAGCGAAGCGCATGGAAGAGAGCGAAGGGGCGGAGATGCGGCTTCGGCCGCCCGCGCCTGGGAGCCAGCCCCGCTATGACACGCCGGCCTATCGCACCACCGCGCTGCGCGCGCCGCTGCACGCGCCGGTTCCGTTCGCCGACGGGATCACCGAGGCGCGGGGGCCGCGCTTTTCGTCCGCACTTTTCCCGGCGATTGCCGATCTGACGCGGGCGGAGGGCGGCGAGGCGCAGGGGCAACGGATCATCGTCGCGGGGCGGGTGAGCGAGGAGAACGGGCGCGCGGTGCCGGGCGCGATGATCGAGATCTGGCAGGCCAATGCGGCGGGGCGCTACCACCACCCGACCGACCGGCACGACGCGCCGCTCGACCCCCATTTCCGCGGCGCAGGGCGGGTTTTTTCCGATGCGCGGGGGGAATACCGCTTCGTCACGGTGCGGCCCGGCTCCTACCCGTGGCGCAATCATGAGAATGCGTGGCGGCCGAGCCATATCCATTTTTCCCTGTTCGGGCCGGGATTCGCGCAGAGGCTCATCACCCAGATGTATTTCGAGGGCGATCCGCTGCTCCCGTTCGACCCGATCTTTCATTCGGTGCCGGACCGCGCGGCGCGCGAGCGGCTGGTGGCGCGGTTCGAGATCGGGCTCACCGAGCCCGAGCGGGCGCACGGGTATCGTTTCGATATCGTTCTGCGCGGGCGTGGTGCCACGCCGATGGGGATTTGAGGTGGCGGCGGCGACGGCGCAGCAGACGATCGGGCCCTATTGGCATCTGCTCGAGGACGCGGAATGGGCGGACCTGACGCGCTTCGGCGCGGAGGGGCGCGCGATCGTGCTGCGAGGGCGCGTGCTCGACGGCGCGGGTGCTGCGGTGAGCGATGCGTGCGTGGAGCTCTGGCAGGCGGACCCGGCGGCGAGCGAGAGTTTTCCGGGGTTCGGGCGCTGCGGGACGGATGCGAGGGGACAATTCCGCTTCCGCACGCTGCGGCCAGGGCCCTTGCGTGGGCGCGGGAATGCCGCGGAGGCGCCGCATGTGGCGCTCGCCATTCACGCGCGCGGGCTGACGCGACCGCTTTTCACGCGGGCTTATTTCGCGGGCGAGGCGCTGAACGAGAGCGACAGGCTGCTTGGGATGATCGATGATCCGGCGCGGCGCGCGAGCCTGATCGCGGCAGCTGCGGGCGCGGATGTGTGGGCGCTCGATATCCGGCTGCGCGGGCCGGGCGAGACGGTGTTTCT
>JASHRV010000362.1 GCA_030037175.1 Acetobacteraceae bacterium | reverse complement strand
ATCGGGAAACATGACGATGCGGAGACGGTCCCGATAACGCCAGGCGCTGCGATGATAGATGATCCAAATCGCAAGCGCCGAGAACATCGATATCGTGATCCCGTAGCCGTTGCGGGCGGCGCTGCGGAAATGCTTCGACGCGCAGGCCTGAATCGGGTCGCGGACGAGAAGCACGGTTGGTATGCCGCGGCGAACCGAGCGGCGCAGCGACCATTGAAGATGGATATGCGAGATGACCTTCCCGCGCAGCTCGGGAAGGATGTTGCCGCGAAGAAAGGTGCTGCCGGAATGGGTGTATCCCTCGATCGAGAGCAGCTTGCCTTCGAGCCGGTGCGGCTGCGCCCAGTGTCGCGCGCCGATCCCGAGCCTCTTCAGCACGAACTCCGCGCTCCGGTGGATCCAGCATTGCTCGGCGAGGACGAGGTAGCTCAAGGCAAGCGCGATATTGTGGATCGCCTCCCTTACCGAGAGTGGCAGGAAGATCAGGGTCGAACCGTCGGTCGCGTGGCTTGACGTGCGATCCGGCGTCACCGCAGGCGAAGATTGTCGTACTAAATTGCCGGAGAGCCTCAGTGCGACCTCCGGTGTTCCAGCAGCTTTCGCAAAGGCGAGCGGGCTCTCATGATGCGACTGATCCTAATTTCGGAAATGACGGCTCGACCGGCGAATTCCTGCAATGCCAGAAACGACTTTGTGAGCGACTGACGTTTTCGTCTGAAAATCTTATAATGTAGACACATTTGCGACTCGGGGCTTCCGCTTCACGCGCCATCCTGTACGCAAAAGCCGATATTCGGTCGAGGCTCGGACGGTGTCTTGGGCCAGCCAAGGCAACCGAATCGCTATTTCGATTGGCAAAGCGGTCCGGTATTTCTCGGTCATGAGCTGAACGTCCGGCAAGACCCACGTAGTCACTCCCATTTAGCTCCAGCGGACCTGGTCACGGCTCGGAGCCTTCAGCATAGTGGGGGCGGGACCATCTCAGCGTTTGTGAACAGCCTCCAAGCTCCATTGTTACCACCGCGTTGGAGTCGATACACCAGCACAAACTGTTGCTGGGTTTATCAAAACGTGCATGTCTTATGCAAAAAATGCAGCATTCATCCCCATTGCGATCAGCAGATATCGGTAGTTAGAGTTAGGGTGGTAGTGTCGATTTTGCTGGTCATCTTCGCAATCTCCGACCGCTAGCCCAAGCCAGGGGAAAGTCCGAACGATGACGCAAGCGCTCGTTACGGAGAATTGTTCCACGCAGTTTCGGATGCCCGGCAGGCGTGTGGTGCTTAGCGCCTTTGCCGCCGCCGTCGGCACCGGTCTCGCGCTGCCTGCGTTCGGGCAACCCGCGCCCACTTCGCCCGCGCAATCGACGCCCACACCGACACTGACGATCGGCTATGTGCACTGGCAGCACAGCGTGGAGACGATCTCGTATATCTTCACGCCGGCGCCGGATAACGGCCGCGCCGGCGCCGAAGTCGGGATCACCGACAACAACACGACGGGGCGCTTCCTCAACCAGAATTTTGCCCTTGCCACGCTCGACGTGCCGACGAACAGCGATCCGGTGGCGGCGCTCAATACGTTAATTGCCAAGGGAATCCGCCTCATCATCACGGATCGGCCGGCGGCCGACGTGCTTAAGCTCGCCGATGCCGGCGCGCCGCATGGCGTCACCATGTTTAATGCCGGCGCCGCCGAGGACGCGCTGCGCGAGGAAAACTGCCGCGGCAATGTCATCCATACCGCGCCCTCTTACAACATGCTCACGGACGCGCTCGCCCAGTACCTGATCTGGAAGCGGTGGTCGCGCTGGTTCCTCGCCTATGGCATGCAGCCAAATGATTTGCTGCTGGCCAACGCCTGTCGCCGTTCGGCGAAGATTTTTGGCGCTCACCTCGTCGCTGACCGCCAATACAAAGGCAAAGCAGGCTCACGTGAGACTGATACCGGCCTGGTTGAGCTGCAGGAACAGCTTCCGGTCTTCAGCCAGAATGCACCGAACTACGACGTGCTTGTTTGCGCGGACGAGAACTCAGTCTTCGCCGGCTACATGCCGTATCGCACCTGGGACGCACGGCCGGTCGCTGGTTCGGCCGGCCTCATCCCGACGAGCTGGGATCCGAACAGTTTGGAGTTCGGCGGCAGGCAGATGCAGGATCGCTTCGTCGCCTACGCCCATCGCTTCATGACCGCGCTCGACATGAACGCCTGGGTCGCGGTAAGGATGATCGGCACCGCGGCCAGCTATGCCCAGTCGCTCGAGCCCGACAAAATAATGGCCTATATGCGCGGGCCCGATTTCCAGCTCGGCGCCTACCGTGGCCTTAGTCTTTCGATTAGGGATTGGAACGGGCAGGTGCGTCAGGCGATTCTGCTTTCCGATTCCGGTCGCACGGTGGTGTCGATGTCCCCGCAACCGGGATTCCTCCATCAGGTCACCGTCCTCGACACGCTCGGCACCGACAAGCCGGAAACCAAGTGCAAACTTTCTATGGCAGGAAAGGGATGAACCAATGATCACGCGCCGCACGGCGATTCTCGGCCTGCCGCCCACAATTCTCGTCGCCGCGTCGACGAGGGCTCAGGCCGCGCTCACCGGCATGGCCTATGCGACGAACGAGAAAGACAACACGATCAGCGTCATCGATCTCGCGCAGATGAAGACGGTGAAGACCGTCCCGACCGGCCAGCGGCCGCGCGGATTCGATCTCACCAGCGACGGAAAACGCCTGCTCGTCTGTCTCGGCGATTCAAACCGCATCGATATCCTCGACACCACGAGCTGGAAGGTCGTGGGCTCGATCGACACGCCGGATCCGGAATACGCCGCGCTCCGCCAGCCGGGCAACAACCCGCTCTATGTCTCCAACGAGAACAACGCGCTGGTGACGGTCTGGGACATCGACACCCAGAAGATGCTTGTGCAGATGCCGACGGGGGTCGAGCCCGAAGGCATGGCGGTGAGCCCGGACGGTCAGATTATCGCCAACACCACCGAGACGACCAGCATGGCGCAGTTCTTCTCGTACGGTACGGGGAAGAACGTTGCCAACGTGCTGGTACCGCCGCGCCCCCGCTGGGCCGCCTTCACGCATGACGGAAGCGAGGTCTGGGTCTCCTCCGAGCTCGGCGGCACGGTCACGGTGATCGACGCGAAAACTTTCAAAGTGCTGGACACTATCCATTTCGTCATCGAGGGGCTGCGCAGCACCTTCATCCAGCCGGTCGGCATTAACATCACCCGTGACGACAAGCGCGCGTTCGTCTGCCTTGGACCCGCCAATCGCGTGGCCGTGGTCGACGTTCCCGAGCGCAAGGTCCTTTCCTACGTCGCGACCACCAAGAAAGTGTTTAATGCCACCGTCCAGAAATACCTCCTGGTCGGCCAGCGCCCCTGGCACGCAGGATTTACCCCGGACGAGAAATATCTGCTGACTGCGAATGGGCTTTCGAACGACGTCTCGGTGATAGACGTCACCGATCTGCGGGTCATCAACACCGTCCCAGTCGGGCAGCAGCCATGGATGGTCTTGGTCTCGCCGAGCTGAAAGCGACGCCTTCGCGCCGCGCACCGGGAACCGAGCCATGCCGACGATGATGTCGCCATAGCCACCGTCTGGTGGGGCAAGTAGGGAGGCAACGAGAACCTTATTGACATTGCCCTTCCGGATCGAAGTTGCCGCCGTTTAGAGAAGAACTAAGAGGAGGCGTCATGAAGCTCGTAGCATTTGCAATTGTTGCCACCTTTGTGGTGACTATGAGCGTTCCAGCCAAGGCGGGGGAGGATTATTTCGCCTATAACCTAACGGCAGTAACCACATTTACGGGTGTTTACTTGACCCCGACTGGGAGTACGCAGTGGGGACCAAACCAAGCACTGAACGATGATGATAAGGAGCTGGATTTCGGAGAACGTCTGACGCTGACCGGCCTCAGTCCAGGAGTTTATGATGTGAAGCTAGTCGATCAGAAGGGACGGACTTGCATCCTGCACCGTATCGATCTGTCGAAAGCGACGAGTTTCGATATTCGGGATGTGGCTCTAACCGACTGCAAGTAGGACAGCGTCCGTCGTCCATCCGTCGCGGCAGCCGTCGATAGACTTGGTCGTGTGATTTTGCTGGCGCCCGCCGGTTTGTCCGCCGCCTGAACGAGATCGGCATCGCCCATCGCTAGGAGGAGTTCTCCGACAATCACAGCGGGATCGATTACAGGATGGACGAAAGCCTACCGTTCCTGGCCGCCGCGTTGAGCAACTGAGGAAAAGACCGGCGCTTCAGGGCTCGAGCATGTAGCGGATAGCGAAGGTGACCGTCGTTTCGTGTCCTTCCATCGTTGGTGGAAAGGGAGGCAGGTCGGTGTCCCGGAGCAATCTCTCTGTGGAGCGGTCGAGGATGCCGGAGCCGCTGCTCCGCACCACGTTCACCGTGAGCACGCGCCCACTGCGGGCGACGGTGAAGCGGACGATCACGGTCCCTTGCTCACCGCGCTGGCGCGCAAGGTCCGGATAAAATTTGTGCTCTTCGAGCCAGGTGCCCACCGCACGTAGCCACGAGGAGCTCTGCACGACGCGCCCTGCCGGGGCCGCCGCCCCCGACGCCGATTCCGGCCGGGCGGCAGATGCGGTTTGCGCTGCTGCCGGCGCGGAGAGTGGCAAAATCCTGGTCTTTCCCTCTGGACCTGTGGACGATTGGCCGGTTCAGTTCAGTCGGGGAGATGCTGTTGTGGAATGGCGGATCAGGCTCGAGGCCCGGAGCGGGTGGGGAGAGGTCGAAACCACTGAAGTGGCGCACTTCAAGCGACGCGTCGTGGGTTTGACCGCTGAGGAGATCGGCCTGTCCCTCGACGAGGCAAAGCAGGTGCTGGCCGAGCTACAGCGCCTCGTGCTGCAAACCCAGATGGAGGAGTACACGTTCTGCGCTCGCGTCTGTCCGGCATGCCGTAAGATGCGTCG
>JASHRV010000361.1 GCA_030037175.1 Acetobacteraceae bacterium | reverse complement strand
ATCGGCCTTCTGACGGAAGGGTGTTCTCTTTTGAAAAAGAGAACCAGAAAACTCTTATCCGTTTTCCGGACCAGGCACCGGCCGGGGATTCCGACCGTCCGTTCGGAGGCCCGAGGCGCGGCCGGGTCCGGAAAACGGAAAAAAGTCTTTTTGCTTCTTTTTCTTCAGAAAAAGAAGACTCTTCCTTCTCGTTGCTTCATCAGGTTGCATGACATCCGCTAGAGTGCGGGGCAAAGCTCCAAATCATTTTGCTTTGGGATCGGAGGAGAGGATGCCGAAGACCGTGGTCCAGCACGTGCTCACGCGCCTGAGCGAGATCGGCCTCACCGATGTCTTCGGCGTGCCGGGAGATTTCGCCTTTCCGGTCAATGACGCGATCGTGGAGCATCCCGGGCTCAACTGGATCGGTTCCTGCAACGAGCTCAACGCGGCGTACGCGGCGGATGGCTACGCCCGCATCCGTGGCGTCGGCGCTCTCTGCACCACCTACGGCGTCGGCGAGCTTTCCGCGCTTGCCGGCATCGCCGGCTCCTGCGCCGAGCATCTGCCGGTGTTCCATCTCGTCGGCACGCCGAACATGTCGGTCCAGTATGCGCGCGCGCTGATGCACCACACGCTCGGCAATGGCGAGTTCGATCTTTTCCGGCGCATGAGCGAGCCTGTGGTCATCGCGCACGCGGTGATGACGCCGCAGAATGCCGCGCGCGAGACCGAGCGCCTGATCCATGAGGCGCTCTATCATCGTCGCCCGGTGTACATGGCCTTCCCGGCCGATCTCGCCAACCAGCCGCTCCTTGCCGAGGCCGCACCCCTCTCCATGCCGGCAAGCGACCCCGCGATGCTGGAGGAAGCGGCGAGCGCCGTCGTCGCCGCGTTCGCAAAGGCCGAGCGCGCCTGCATCCTTCCCGGCATCCTCGTGGCGCGGGCCGGGCTGCAAGGCGCGCTGCGAACCCTGGTCGATGCCTCCGGCCTGCCTTTCGCCACCATGTTCATGGACAAGTCCGTGCTCGACGAGCAGCACCCAAGCTATGCCGGCATCTATGACGGCACCTTGATGGACGAGCCGGTGCGCGCCTTCGTCGAAGGCAGCGATCTCGTGCTGGCGATCGGCACGCTGATGACGGATTTCAACACCGGCGCCTTCACCGCCCGGCTCGACCCGGCGCGGACGATCACCATCCACCACCACCGCGTCGAGATCGGCCGCAGGACCTATCCCAATGTCGAGATGGGGGAGATACTCGCCCTCCTTTCGCAGCGCCTGCCCAGGCGTGCCTGGCCGCGGATCGCGGCGAGCTCGCTCGGCGCGCCCGCCGGCAGCGGCAGCGATCCGATCACCGTCGATGCGCTCTATCCCCGCTGGGCGAACTTCCTCGAGCCCAACGACATTCTGATCGCCGAGACCGGCACCGCCTCGATGGGCCTCGGCTTCGCCCGCATGCCGGCGGGCGCGAGCTTCCACAATCAGACCCTCTGGGGCTCCATCGGCTGGGCGACACCGGCCGCGTTCGGCGCCGCCGTCGCCGCGCCGGGCCGGCGCGTCGTGCTGGTGACGGGGGACGGCTCGCATCAGCTCACCGCTCAGGAGATCAGCCAGTTCGCCCGCCGCGGCCTCAAGCCCATCATCTTCGTGCTGAACAATTCCGGCTATCTGATCGAGCGGCTGCTCTGCAGGAACCCGGGCGTTGCCTACAACGACATCGCCCCCTGGCGCTATGCGGAGCTCCCACGCGCGCTCGGCTGCGATGGCTGGTTCACCGCGCGCGCGGAAACCTGCGGCGCGCTCGATCAGGCCATGGCCGAGGCCGCCCGGGCCGGCAGCGGCGCCTATATCGAAGTCGTAACGGACGCCTATGCCGCCCCGCCGCTCGCGGCGAAGCTGCACGAGAGCATCAAGACGCTCTACAAATCCTCCTGATCCCCGCCGCCTTCTACCCGCCCCTGAGCAGCTTCGCCGCCACCGGCGCGAAATAGGTCAGCACGCCATCGGCGCCGGCGCGCTTGAAGCCGGTCAGCACCTCGATCACCGCCCTATCGCCCTCGATCCATCCATTGCGGATCGCCGCCATCAGCATCGAATACTCGCCCGAAACCTGATAGGCGAAGGTCGGCGCGCCGAAGCGCTCCTTCACCCGCCGCACGATGTCGAGATACGGCATCCCGGGCTTCACCATCACCATGTCCGCGCCTTCCGCAAGATCGAGCGCCACCTCGCGCAGCGCCTCGTCCGAGTTGGCGGGATCCATCTGGTAGGTCTTCTTGTCGCCCTTGAGCGCCCCGCCCGAGCCGACCGCATCGCGGAACGGGCCGTAAAATGCGGAGGCATATTTCGCCGCGTAGCTCATGATCCTCGTATGGATCAGCCCGGCCGCGTCCAGCGCCTCTCGGATCGCCGCCACCCGTCCGTCCATCATGTCCGAGGGCGCGATGACATCGATCCCCGCCTCCGCCTGCACCACCGCCTGGCGCGCAAGGATGGGCAGCGTCTCGTCATTGGCCACGTACCCGTCGCGGATCACGCCGTCATGGCCGTGGCTCGTATAGGGGTCGAGCGCCACGTCGCCGACGAGGCCCACCTCCGGGAACGCGCGCTTCAATTCGCGCGCCGCGCGGCACATCAGATTGTCCGGGTTGGTCGCCTCGGTGCCTTCGCCGTCCTTCTTCTCGGGCGGCGTCGCGGGAAAGAGGGCAAGCGCCGGAATGCCGAGGCGGAGCGCGGGCTCCACATGCGCCGCCAGCCGATCGACGCTCGCCCGCCGCACTCCCGGCATCGAGGCGACATCCTCCACCTGCCCGTTCCCCTCGCAGACGAAGACCGGCCAGATCAGGTCATCCACCGATAGAAGGTTCTCGGCAACGAGCCGGCGCGTCCAGGCATCGTGCCGATTGCGCCGCATGCGGGTGACGGGAAAGCGACCGACGATCATGCGGAAACTCCTCTCACATGCGGGCAGGCGGGCCCCCATTTCTAGCCGCGCCCGGTCCGCCCCGCGAGGCCGGCCGGCTCCGCCGCCGGTTTGGCCCCGCTCGGTTTGGCCCACAGGAACCGCCATGCTAGAGCACGCCCCCTTGGTATGCCCCTTGGGTGTGCAGGAGTTGCGTCCGATGAACGATGAGGCCCGCCTCGCATCCTCCGGGGCCCCGCCGAAAGCGGCGAGCGCGCGGTTCTTCTCCGCCCCGCTCGCCGAGACCGATCCCGAGCTCGCCGCCGCGCTCGCCGCCGAGCTCGCGCGCGAGCAGGACGGCATCGAGCTGATCGCGAGCGAGAATCTCGTTTCGGCCGCCGTGCTCGAAGCCCAGGGCAGCGTGCTCACCAACAAATACGCGGAAGGCTATCCCGGCCGGCGCTATTACGGCGGCTGCGCGGCGGTGGACATCGCCGAGGAGCTGGCAATTTCCCGCGCCTGCAAGCTCTTCGGCTGCAGCTTCGCCAATGTCCAGCCCCACTCCGGCGCCCAGGCGAACGAGGCGGTCTTCCTCGCCCTCCTCAAGCCGGGTGACACGATCCTCGGCATGAGCCTCGCCGCCGGCGGCCACCTCACCCACGGCGCCGCCCCGAACATCTCCGGCAAATGGTTCCGCGCCGTCCAGTACGGCGTTCGCCGCGAGGACGGGCTGCTCGATTACGACGAGCTCGAGCGCCTCGCCGAGGCCGAGCGGCCGAAGCTCATCATCGCCGGCGGCTCGGCCTATCCCCGCTTCATCGATTTCGCACGCATCCGCCGCGCCGCCGACGCCATCGGCGCCGCCTTCATGGTGGACATGGCCCATTTCGCCGGGCTGGTCGCGGCCGGGCTCTTCCCGAGCCCGCTGCCGCACGCCCATGTCGTCACCACCACCACCCACAAGACCCTGCGCGGCCCCCGCGGCGGGATGATCCTCGCGGGCGACCCGGAGATCGGAAAGAAGATCAACGCCGCGATCTTCCCCGGCCTGCAGGGGGGGCCGCTCATGCATGTCATCGCCGCCAAGGCGGCCGCCTTCGGCGAGGCGCTCCGCCCCGAGTTCCGCGCCTATCAGCGGGCGGTGCAGGAGAACGCCCGGGTCCTGGCCGAAACCCTCGCCGCGCGCGGCCTCACCATCGTCACCGGCGGAACCGACTCCCACCTCCTCCTCGTCGATCTCCGGCCGCGCCGCGTCACCGGCAAGGCGGCGGAAGCAAGCCTCGAGCGCGCCCGCATCACAACCAACAAGAACGCGATCCCCTTCGACCCCGAAAAGCCCACCATCACCTCCGGCATCCGCCTCGGCAGCCCGGCCGCCACCACGCGCGGCTTCGGCGCCGCCGAGTTCCGCGAGATCGGCCTCCTCATCGACGAGGTGCTGGCCGGCCTCTCCGCCTCCAACGATGGCGCCAACGACGCGGCGGAAGCCTCGGTCGCCGCCCGCGTGCGCGCCCTCTGCGCCCGCTTCCCGATCTATCCGAGCCGCTAAACCCGCCCTCCCATGCGCTGCCCCTATTGCGGCCAGGACGACACCCAGGTGAAGGACAGCCGCCCGAGCGAGGACGGGGCGGCGATCCGCCGCCGCCGTTCCTGCACCGGCTGCGGCCAGCGCTTCACCACGATCGAGCGGGTTCAGCTTCGCGATATCGTCGTCGTCAAGTCGGATGGCCGCCGCGAGCCCTTCGATCGCGACAAGCTCGCCCGCTCGATCCGCGTCGCGCTCCGCAAGCGCCCGGTGGACGAGGACCGGATCGAGCGCATCGTGAGCGGCATCGTCCGCAAGCTCGAAGCGAGCGGCGAGCCCGACATCGCCTCGAAGCAGATCGGAGAGCTGGTCATGGAAACGCTGAAGGAGGTGGATGCCGTCGCCTATATCCGCTTCGCCAGCGTCTATCGCGACTTTCGCGAGGCCGCGGATTTCGGCGCCTTCCTCGGCGCGCTCGACGAGCGGCGCTGATGGAAGCGGCAGAAGCCGCGGACCCGGCGCATATGCAGGCCGCGCTCGGGCTCGCCCGGCGCGGCCTCGGCGTCACCTGGCCCAACCCTTCCGTCGGCTGCGTGCTGGTG
>JASHRV010000360.1 GCA_030037175.1 Acetobacteraceae bacterium | reverse complement strand
TTCGTGGCGCTGGACGGCGTTCTGCGCCGGGCCGAGCGATTTGCGCCGAAGGGGATGCGGCGGCGCGCGATCGCGCGTGCGGTTTCATTTGTGACCGAGCGGCTCAACGGCGAGGACGGGCTCGGCGCCATCTATCCGGCGATGGCGAACACGGTGATGATGTTCGATGCGCTGGAGCGTGATGACCGGAGGCGGGGAAGCCGGAGGTCTGAATCACGCGACCAAACAAAGAGCGAGAGCGGGATGGGTGAGCGCGAGCGATCCCATCCCGCTCTCGGACAGGATGGCGAGCAGGCGGCGACGGCGTGGAAAGCCGTGAAAAAATTGCTGGTGGTGGGGCCCGATCGCGCCTGGTGCCAGCCCTGCGTATCGCCGGTGTGGGACACGGGGCTTGCGGGTCATGCGCTTGCGGAGGCGGGCGATGCGGATGCGGCGGCTTCGGCCTCGGACTGGCTTGCGCCCTTGCAGGTGACGGAGATCGTGGGCGACTGGGCGACGGTACGGCCCGGCGTGAGGCCGGGCGGCTGGGCCTTTCAGTACGCGAACCCGCATTATCCGGACGTGGACGACACGGCCGTGGTGGGGATGCTTTTGCATCGGACGGGACGCGCCGAGCATGGGGAGGCGATCGCGCGCGCGGCGGAGTGGATCGTGGGGATGCAGAGCAGGAACGGCGGCTGGGGCGCGTTCGATGCCGACAACACGCATTCCATGCTGAACCATATTCCGTTCGCCGATCATGGCGCGCTGCTCGACCCGCCGACCGCGGACGTGACCGCGCGCTGCGTTTCGTTTCTTTCCCAGATCGGGCGCGAGCGTTTCGGGACCGTGATCGCGCGCGGGGTTGCGTATCTCGAGCGCGCGCAGGAGACGGACGGAAGCTGGTTCGGCCGCTGGGGGACGAACTACATCTACGGCACCTGGTCCGTGCTCGCCGCCTTCAATGAAGCGGGCGTTCCGCGCGAGGCGATGAGCGTGCGCCGCGCGGTGGGGTTTCTCGCGGCGTGCCAGCGCGAGGATGGCGGCTGGGGCGAGGATTGCGAGAGCTACTATGCCGGCGCGCCGCACGGGCGCTACCGGGAGAGCACGGCATCGCACACGGCCTGGGCGCTGCTCGGGCTGATGGCGGCGGGCGATGCCGGCCACCCGGCCGTGCGGCGCGGCATTGCGTGGCTGCTCGCGCGGATCGACGCGAAGGGCGAATGGCAGGAGGAGGCGTACAACGCGGTCGGGTTTCCGCGCGTGTTCTATCTCCATTACCACGGCTACCGGCTCTATTTTCCGCTGCTGGCGCTCGCGCGCTATCGCGATCTCATGCGGCGCGGGGAAAGCCGCGTGGCGTTCGGGTTCTGATGATCATCGGTGTCGTCGTCGGGCTGGCGATGGAGGCGCGGGCGGCGCGGGCGCTGGGGGGCGTGGTTGCGACGGGCGGCGGCACCGCGGCCGGGGCCGAGACGGCGGCGGAGTCGCTGGCGGCGGGCGGGGTGACGGCGCTTCTGAGCTTCGGGCTGGCGGGCGGGCTCGACCCCAAGCTCAAGCCCGGGGAGCTGATCATTCCGCGCGCGGTGCTTTCGGCGGGGCAGACATTTCCGACCGACTTCGCGCTCGATCGGCGGCTGGGCGGCCCGACGGCCGATCTGCTGCTCGGCGAAACCGCAGTGGTGGCGAGCCCGGATGCCAAGCGCCGGCTCTGGCACACCACGAACGCGGCGGCGGCGGATCTCGAGAGCGGCGCGGTCGCGCAGGTGGCCGCGCGGCATGATCTGCCGTTCGCGGCGCTGCGCGCGGTGTGCGACCCGGCCGGGCGGAGCCTGCCGCGGACCGCGCTCGCGGCGCTCGATCGCAAGGGGCGCGTGCGCGTGCTGCGCGTGCTTGCCTCGCTGCTGCTGCGCCCGATGGACGTACCGGGGCTGGTGGCGCTGGCGGCGGATTCGGCGCTCGCGCGGCGCGCGCTTGCGGAGCGGGCGAGGTGCATCGGCGCGCTCGGCCCCTCTCCCGTGCACGGAGGCCCCGGATGACCATGATCAAGATGCCCAAGCGCTATCCCGAGCTCGCGAACCCGCAGATGCGGCCGCGCTTCACCGGCGTGCCGACCTTCTTTCGCCTGCCCCTGAGCGAGGATTTGGCGGGGCTCGATATCGGGATCATCGGCGTGCCGTACGATGGCGGCGTGACCAACCGGCCGGGCGCGCGGCATGGCCCGCGCGAGGTGCGCAACCAGTCGAGCCTGATGCGCGTCTTCAACGAGGGCACGGGCGTGGCGCCGTTCCTCGGGCGGCGCGTGGCCGATCTCGGCGATTGCTGGATCGAGCAGCCTTATGCGCTCGAAGGCGCGCATGCGGAGATCGCGGAGTTTTTCCATGCCGTGAAGGCGGCGGAGGTGACCACGCTCGCGGTGGGCGGGGATCATTCCATTTCGCTGCCGATCCTGCGCGCGGTCGCGGCGAAGGGCCCGCTCGGCATGGTGCATATCGATGCGCATTGCGACACGGGCGACGATTATCTCGGCTCGCGCTTTCATCACGGCGCGCCGTTCCGCCGCGCGGTGGAGGAGAACCTGCTCGATCCGAGGCGGGTGATCCAGATCGGCATCCGCGGCACGGTGAACGATCCCAGGATGTGGGCGTTCTCGCGCGAGAGCGGGATGCGCGTGCTGCCGATGGACGAATTCCACGACGAGGGCTGGCGTTTCGCGCTGGCCGAGGCGAAGCGCGTGATCGGCGAGGCGCCCGCCTATCTTTCGTTCGACATCGATTCGCTCGACCCGGTCTATGCGCCGGGCACGGGCACGCCGGAGACGGGCGGGATCAGCACGATCGAGGCGATGCGGCTGCTGCGCGGGCTGACGGGATGCCGGTTCGTGGGCGCCGATCTCGTCGAGGTCTCGCCGCCCTTCGACCAGGGCGGGATCACCGCGTTCCATGGCGCGGCGATATTGTTCGAGCTGCTTTGCCTGCTGGCGGCCGCGGAGGGCGATGTTCAGAGGCCCGGGGCGGGGGCGGCGTAGCGCGCCGGCAGGCGGCGCGAGAGGAGATCGAAGCGGAGCAGGAGCAGGGCCGCGGCGGCGGCGAGGCCGGCGATGAGGCCCATCCAGACGCCGCGCGCGCCGAGGGTGCCGTGCAGGCCGAGCCACCAGCCGAGCGGGATGCCGATGCCCCAATAGGCGACGGCGGTGGCCATCAGCGGGGCGCGCGTGTCCTTGAGCCCGCGGAGCGCGCCGTTCGCCGAGACCTGCATCCCGTCGAAGATCTGGAAGATCGCGGCGAGGTGGAGCAGCGCCACCGCGCCGGCGAGCACGGCGGGGTCGTTGGTGTAGATGGCGGCGAGGAGGTGCGGGATGCCGAGCATGAGGAGGGCGGAGCCGCACTGCGCGAGGACGGCGAGCCCGATTCCGGCAAGGCCGGCGCGGCGCATGGCGGCGGCGTCGCCGCGGCCGACCGCGTTGCCGACGCGCACCGTCGTTGCGAGCGCGATGCCGAGCGGGACCATGAACGAGACCGAGGCGAGGTTGAGCGCGACCTGGTGGCTGGCGACGGCGGCATCGCCGAGGCCGCCGATCATCAGCCCGGCGGCCGAGAACATGCTGACCTCCATCAGCACGCTGCCCGCCATGGGCAGGCCGAGCCGCAAAAGCATCATCATGAGCGCGGGGTGGAAGCGCCGGCGCGTGCGGCGCCAGGAGAGGCCGGGATAGAAGGGCGCGAAGCGGACGAAGGCGAGGTAGCCGGCGGCCATGGCCCAGACGACGAGGGCGTTGGCGAGGCCGCTGCCGCGCGCGCCCAGCGCGGGGAGGCCGAAGGCGCCGTACATCAGCACGTAGCCGAGCGGGGCGAGGAGGGCGAGGCCGGCGAGCGCGAAGGCCATTGTGGGCCAGGTGACGCCGAGGCCTTCCGAGAGGCCGCGGGCGGCGAAGAAGACGGCGAGCGGCGGCGCGCCGAAGCTGATCGCGTGGAGGAATGCGTCGACGTTGCGCGCGAGCTCCGGGGCGAGGCCGAGTGCCGCCACGAGGAGCGGCCCGCCCCAGCCGACGGCGAGCCAGGCGAGCAGGCCGGCGGCCACCGCGAGGACGAAGGCCTGGCGGAAGACGAGCGGGGCTTCGTGCCGGCGGCCGGCGCCGTCGAGCTCCGCGATGGTGGGCGGGACGGCCATCATGAGGCCGGAGAGCGCGATGAGGGCGAAGGACCAGATGCTGGCGCCGACCGCGACCGCGCCGAGCACGCGCGCGCCGAGATGGCCGGCGAGCACGAGGTCCACGACGTTGGCCGCGATGAGGCAGAGCTGGCCGCCGATCAGGGGGCCGGCGAGGCGGATGGTCGCGCGCATCTCGCGCGCGGCGATGGCGAGGCGGGGCATGCCGGGCACGGTTGCACCATAGGCGGGCCGGTGGGCGCCCGGCAGGCGAGGCGCCGCATGGGTGGCATCCGCCTCGGTTCGTTCACGCACAGAGGGGCGTTCTTGCTCTAGCGTCGGCGCACGAGCGCGAGCCAGGAGCCATGGCGATGACGGCAACCCGCACCGAGATCATCCCCTACCTGTTCTATCAGGACGTTCCGGAGGCGCTGGCGTGGCTCGCGCGCGCGTTCGGGTTCGCCGAGGACATGCGCACCGGCACGCCGGGCGGCGGCATGCACGCCGAGATGTCGTTCCGCGGCCAGCGGATCATGATGGGGCAGCCGGTCGATCCCGGGCGCTGGCGCATGGCGAGCCCGCTTGGGGCCGGAACGGCAACGATGGGCGTGTTCATCTATCTCGACGACGTGGACGCGCACCATGCCGAGGCCGCGGCGGCCGGCGCGGAGATCGTGGAGCCGCCGAACGACAAGCCTTATGGGCGCACCTACACGGCGCGCGATCCGGAGGGGCATCCGTGGTTCTTCACCACGCCGCCG
>JASHRV010000359.1 GCA_030037175.1 Acetobacteraceae bacterium | reverse complement strand
CCCATGACGGCGCCGAAGGACTGAAACCAGAAGGGATGGGCGAGACGGCGGAGGAATTCGTCGCGCCCGTAATGATGGATGATCGCCTCGGCGATCACCGCGCCAAGTCGGGCCATGCGGCTTACGAGCCACGCCGGCACCCGGCCGCTGTGCAGGGGAAGATCGGCGCTGCCTGCCCGTCGGGTCATATGAGATTGTCTCATAAAAACTTACGGGCTGCGAAGGCTAGCTCTTGCCGGCGTCCAGGCTTTCGGGGAAATGTGGTCGGCGCGGGCGGGCGCCGCTGCCGGCACGCCATTGATCGAGCCGCCAGATATAGGCCAGCACCTCCGCAACTGCACGGTAGAGCGCTGGCGGGACCGGGCGGTCGACCTCGACGGAGCGGCTGAGGGCGCGGGCCAGGGGAGGAGCCTCGACGAGGGGGATGCCGTACTGGCGGGCTTCTTCCAGAATCGGCGCTGCGGTGAGATCGACCCCCTTGGCAACCACCATGGGCACCGGGTCAAGATCGCGGCGGTAGCGCACCGCGACGGCGTAGTGGGTGGGGTTGGTCACCACCACCGAGGCGGTGCGGACGGCCCGTATCTGCCTTGCCTTGGCCTGGCGGCGCAGAATGGCGCGGCGGCGGGCGCGGGTCTGCGGGTCACCCTCTGCCTCGCGGAGCTCCTCCTTGAGCTCCTTGTCGGTCATTCGCATGGCGCGGCGGTTAAGCCAGGCCTGGAGGCCGACATCGGCGCCGGCGAGCACGACACCGCCGGCGCAGGCGGCGGCGATGACCACGAGGGCCGGCTCCCCGATCGCGGAAAGGGCGAGCGCGTGCGGGGAGGCGAGCGAAAGAAAATCCGGCTCGAGGAAGTGGAAGGCGATCAAGCCGGCGCCACCGATGACCACGATCTTGACGATCGATTTCAAGATTTCGATCAGGTTCGTCAACGAGAAGACCTGACCCCACGATCGGCTCGGCGAGAGATGGTCGATTTTTGGCGCGAGCAGCCCGAAGGTCATCAACCAGCCGCCACTGAACGAGCCGAACAGCAGAGCGATGAAAGCCGCGGCGAGGAGCAGCGCGCCAAAGGCCACCCCGTACTGCAGGTCGAGCGCCCAGGCGCGCTGCAGATCGCCTGCGCCAGCAAGGCGCACGCTCTCGATCATCCAGCCATAGGCGCCCTCTGCGGCGAGCGCGCCGAGGGCGGCGATGGCAAGGACGAGCAGCATCGTCATTGCCGACTTCGGAAGGTCGTTGGAGCGGCGGAGTTCTCCCCGCTCGCGTGCTTGCCTGAGGCGACGGTCCGACGCGCCGTGCTTCTTCTCGCCTTCCTGGCCTTCAGCCATGCGCCAGGCCCGCCATGACGGCGAGCCCTTCTTGCAGCAGCCCGATCGCGACCGGCTCAACGAAGAAGAGGGAGGCGGCGATGATCCAAATGCCGCCGAGGAAAAGCAGCGGGAAGCCGATTGAGAAGATGTTGAGCTGGGGTGCCAGGGTATTGGCCAGTCCGATAACCGAATTCATGGCGAAGCCCGCCGCGACCACCGGCAGCGCAAGAAGAAGAGCGATGCGGATGGTGGCGCCGCCGTAATCGACCAGCGCGCGGAGGCTGATCGCATCCGGAATGCCGGCGGGCAGGGTGTGGAAGGAGTGGTTGACCGCCTCGATCACCAGGAACGGCCCTCCGAGGCCGAGATAGACGAGCAGGCCTGTCCACTGGAAGACATCGTAGAGGACAGGGGCGGCCTGATCCGTCGCAAGCCCGGTCGCGGTGGCGAAGCTGATGCCGAGAGCGAAGCTTCCAAGCTCACCGGCGCTTGCGATCGCGGCAACGATGATCTGGCCGACCAGGCCAATAAGCGCGCCGAAGGCGAGCTGAATGGCACCGGAGAGCATTACGGCGCCGGCGGCGGCAGGGAGAGGCGGCCAGGGGCCGCCCCAGGCTGCCAGGCACACGGCGATCAGGGCGGCGAACAGGACGCGAAACGGGACCGGAACGATGCTATTGCCGAGGACAGGAGCGGTGAGGAAGACGCCCGTGAGCCGCATGAAGGGCCAGTAGGCATCGCCCAGATACTGAAGGAGAGCGGGCTCGGTGATCAGCATCGGATCATGACCATACGCGGTCGATCATGCCGGGGATGTTGACGATCCAGCCGTGAGCGAGAGCGGCGAGGGCTCGGAAGATCACCGTCATCGCACCGACGGCAGTGAGAAGCGCCGCCGCCAACCGTGTCGCCATCATCAGTGTTCCGTCCTCGACCTGAAGCGCGCCCTGGACGAGGGCGGTGAGCAGGCCGACCAGAAGAAGCCCGAAAATGAAAGGTGTCACTGCCTCCGCCATCACCATTATCGCCCTGGAAAGAAGCTGAAGACTATAGAGCTCATGAGACATGGTGATCTCCGGAGCGGATCGAAGTTATGAAAAAGTGGTTGCTCGGCATCGGGATCGGCGTGATTGTTCTGGCCATGCTGACCGGAGACGGGCTTGCACTGCTCGAATGGATGGGGAGGAATCCGGAGGCGACGCCCACACACGCGGCGGCGAGCGCCCATGAGGCGGCACAGCACGAGAATCTCTCGCCACCCAAGCCGCTCTACCTCGCCGCACTACCGAAATTCGTGGCCGTCCTGACGACCGACGGTGGCGGCGACAGCACATATGCGGAGATCGCTATCACCTTCTCCTCATACGACCACCGTGCGGTGGACAAGTTCGAAAGCGTGCTTCCGATCATCCAGGCGGCGATCGTTGCGGAGGTGATGCAGGACGGCTCGGCGCTCGCCACCGGTGACGAAACCGCCCGGACGACTATGACCCATCAGGCTCTCCTTGCGGTCAACCGCATCATCGGGAAGACGGACCCGCCCCTGGGTACCTCCGCCTTTGTTGATGCCTACCTGACGGATTTTCTCATCCAGTAACTTTCATCCGGTAAACGAGACCCCTGCCATGCGGTCGGCACGTGTCGCGAGAAACTTTTTCTTATCCCATCCGGGAGACTATTCCTGCCTCATGAGGAGCGGGGCATGGACGGGGCGGACAAACGCCAAGACATGGTTATCAAGAACCCTCACGCGTTGACAGGGCGTTGAAAAGGGAAGGGCCAGGCTCCCTGGCCGTACCGGGGAGCGATGCCCGCGGCACAGTCATTCCTTCACCGCCTCCTCGCCGCGCCTTGCGCGTCGGGAGCCTCGGCAGACACCAGAGCGGTCCTGCCGCCGGCAAGGGCGGAGCCTTCACCCGTTACTTGAAAAAAGGGGGGCGGAGGGCGCAGGCCCCGCGGCTCCGGCGCAGCTGCAAGGGGCGCAGTCCCGTGCCCTGGGTGACGTCTCAGGATTTTACTTTTTCGACACGACGCTGATGGATCCCACGCATCTCGCGCTCATGACCGCCGATCCGCATGGGAGCGGCATTGTCTATTCACTCGACATACAGACGCTTCTGATCGTCACCGGCCTTGCCTTCCTGCCCGGGCTGGTACTGTTGATGACCGGTTTCACGCGGATCATCGTCATCCTCGCTCTGGCCCGCCAGGCCTTCGGGCTGACCACCACCCCGCCCAACCTCATCCTGATCGCGCTTGCCATGGTGCTCGCGGCCTTCGTGATGCGACCCACCCTGAACGCGGTCAATCATGACGCCCTACAGCCCTATCTGGCAGGGAAGCTCGCCTTTCAGGACGCAGTGGAGCAAGGGGAAAAACCGCTCAGGACATTCATGCTGAGCCAGGTGCGCAAACGGGAACTTCATCTTTTCGTCGATCTCTCCGGCAAGCAGGCCTATGCCGATGCAGATGCCATCCCGATGCTGGTTCTGATTCCGGCATTCGCGACCTCAGAGTTGCAGACCGCCTTCGAGATCGGCTTTCTCATCTATATCCCGTTCGCGCTGATCGATCTTGCGATCGCATCCGTTCTCATGGCGCTCGGCATGATCATGGTCAGCCCGACGCTGATTTCGCTGCCGTTCAAGCTTCTTCTTTTCGTGGCGATCGGCGGGTGGGGTCTCCTGATCGGGAGCGTCGCCGACAGCTTCATTCACTGAAGGGGAACATTACAGAGAGTTAATCCACGGAGCGCGCAAGAAAATGAGCTCTCATACGAATCTATGAGAGGCACCGGCAAGGCAGGCCGGACGCCGTCGTCCAATCCCAAGGAGGTCCCCCGATGTCCGGTGCTATCGGATCGATTCTCAACAATGTCGGCGCCCTGGAGGCGCTGAACGGAATTGCTTCGGCGCAGGGTTCGAACAACACCTATGAAACCGAGCTTTCGACCGGCCTTTCGATCAACAGCCCGGCCGACAATCCGGCGGGCTTCATCGAGGCCCAGGGGTTCGACGCCCAGATCAACGGCATCACCCAGGCCAGCGCCAACGCGAATGAGGGCATTTCCCTGCTTCAGACTGCGCAGGGCGCGGTGCAGCAGCAGCTCGACATCGCCCAAAAGCTCAACAGCATCGCGGTGCAGGCAGCGAACGGCACCCAGACGCCGGAGGAGGCGCAGTCCCTGCAGGCCGTCGTCGCGCAGCTCAGCGGGCAGGTGACGACCATCGCCCAGCAGACGCAGTTCAACGACATCAGCCTGCTGGACGGGACCTTCACGGGCGTGCAGTTCCAGGTGGGCGCCAACGAGGGCCAGACGATCGACCTCTCGATCGGCAGCACCGAGGCCAACACGCTCGGGCTCAACACGCTGGACGCCTCCGCCACCGCGGCCGCGCTCTACAAATCCTCCGGCTCCGCGGCAGTGACGACGACCGGCTCGGCCTTCACGGCGGGGACGCTCACGATCTACGGCTCCGAGGGCTCGGCCAAAGCCACCGTGACGGCGGACGAATCGGCGGCGACCCTGGCCTCTGCGGTCAACGGCCTGACCAATCAGACCAACGTCGCCGCTCAGGCAAGCACATCGGTGGTGCTGAAAGTCAAGGGCGGCTCCGGCAGCGCTTTCGACTTCACGCTCGGCAACGGGACCTCGGCCGCCGCCACCAACAAGGTAACGATCTCGGCGACCGGCATCTCGGGCGTGATCGCGGCGGTGAACAACGCGACTGCGACCACCGGCATCACCGCGACCGAGAACGCGAGCGGCAACCTTGTGCTGACCCAGAGCGAAGGCCAGAACATCAGCATCACAGGTGTGAAGAACGGCTCCTTCACCACCGAGAACACGCCGACCGCCACGACCTATGGCGGGACGACGAGCTCGGCCGGCACATTCACCGCGGCCGCGGGCGGCTCGACCCTGGTCGCTCAAGGGAAGGTATCGTTCCAGTCCGACGAGAGCTTCTCGGTCGGCAGCG
>JASHRV010000045.1 GCA_030037175.1 Acetobacteraceae bacterium | reverse complement strand
CGCCCATTCCGCGACGGTGCCCTTCCCAAAACGCGCCCCCTCACACCACCCCGAGCCGCCTCAGGAAAATCCCCGCCACCGGCACCACCGCATCTCCCAGCGCTGCCAGAAACCCGGGAAAATCCGCCTCCGCCACCACTCGCAGCGGCTCATACTCCCCATCGCCCAGCCGCGCATGGAGCGAAAGCGCCTCCGCCCCGCCGATCGGCACCGAAACCGGCATCCCGATATCGAGCACATGGCTCCCCGGATGCTCGACAATGCAGATCGGCGCCCCCACCCATCCCCGCTCGGCCGTGATCCCCACCTCCTCCCTCAGCTCCTTCAGAAGCTGCGCCGCGAGATCGATCCGCCCCTCCCCATCCAGCGCCCCGGGATCGACGCTCCCGGCCGGCGGCGTCTGCCATCGCCCCGCCTGGTATGCCGTCCGAAGACTCCGCCGCCCGATCAGGATGCCGTCCTGCACCCGCACCACCCCGTTCACCGCGAGCGGCCTCACTCCCAGCGCGGCGAACAGCGCCGGCCGCGCCACCTGCGCCACGATCCGCCGGAACTCGGTGAAATGCCCCGCCACGCGCGCGGGCGTGATCCTGTCCGCGCTGAACACGCGCCCGTTGAAGAGCGCGCCCTGAAGCCGCGCCCGCGCCGCGCCCCATAATTCCTCGACCTCCGCCTCGAGCGCCGCATCCAGCGCCGGCATCTCCCGCTCCACCACCACCGCGACCGCCGGCTCGACCTCGTGCACCACCCATTCGCCGCTATCCGCCACGCCGCACCCTCCGCTTGAGAGACCGTCGATAATGTGGCTCGGGCGATAATGCGGCTCCGGCAGGAATTGTTCTCTTCCGAAAAAGAGAACTTTCATCCGTCTCCCGTTCGGAGTCCCCCGGCCGATGCCGGGTCCGCACAACGGAAAAAAGTCTTTTTGCTTCTTTTTCTTCAGAAAAAGAAGGCTCTCCCTTTTCAATATTTAAATTCAAGCCGGGCACACAACCCTCTCCGAACCTGTCACGTGACTCTTCCTTTTCCCCCTCGTAATGTCCGCGCCGCAACGTCCCCGCCGAGGGACACAGGCCCGGAGAGGGTGCCATGGACCGCCGTTCCTTCCTCAAATCCGCCGCCGCCGTCGCCGCCGGCGCGCTCGCGCCCCCGCCCGCCTTCGCCGCCCCGCCCACCATCCTCAATCTCGACACGCGCATCATCGAGGTGAACGGCAAGGCCGCCTCCGTCTTCGGCATCATGCAGCCGGACGGCACGCCCGGCCTCTCGATCGACGTCACCCAGCCCTTCCGCGTCGAGGTCCGCAACAATCTCGACCGCATCTCGCTCATTCACTGGCACGGCCTCACCCCGCCCTACCGGCAGGACGGCGTGCCCTACGTCTCCGCCCCGCCCATCCCGGCCGGCGCTGCGCAGGGCTACGATTTTCCCCTCGCTTTCTCCGGCACTTTCTGGATGCACTCCCATGTCGGCCTCCAGGAGCAGGAGCTGCTCTCGGCCCCCCTCATCATCCACGAAGCCACGCCCTCCAGCACCCAGGAGGTCGTGGTGATGCTGCACGATTTCACCTTCGAGAATCCGGACGACATTTTCGCGCAGCTCAGGAACCAGGCAGGCAAGGCAAGCGCCCAGCCCGCCGCCATGACCATGCAGGGCGCGAAGCCCGACCTGAACGATGTCGATTACGACGCCTTCCTCGCCAACGACCGCACGCTCGCCGATCCCGCCATCGTCAAGGCCGATCCCGCCAGCACGGTGCGGCTGCGCATCATCAACGGCAGCGCCGCCAGCAATTACTGGATCAGCTTCGGCGGCCTGCGCGCGACGCTCGTCGCGGTGGACGGCACAGGCGTCCAGCCGATGCAGATCACGTCACCGCTGCCGCTCGCGGTCGCGCAGCGCGCGGACATCCTCGTCGATCTTCCCTCGGGCGCCGGCGCCTATCCCGTTCTCGCGCAGGTGGAAGGCAAGCGCGAGCGCAGCGGCATCGTGCTCGCAACCACGGGCGCCGCCATCGCGCGCATCGACCCGCTCGCCGCGCAGCCATCGCCCCCGCTCGATCTTTCGCTGGAGCGCGCCCTCGTCTCCACCGAGCCCCTCGCGCCCAAGCCGGCGGACATCACGCGCGACGTGCCGCTTACCGGCGACATGGCGGCCTATGTCTGGATGATGAACAATCAGGTCTATCCCAACATCACGCCGATCATGGTCACCGCCAACCGCCGCGTCGAGCTCGTGATGCAGAACAAAACCATGATGTCGCACCCGATGCACCTGCACGGCCACCGCTTCCAGGTCGTCGGCATCGACGCCGACCGCTTCCAGGGCGCGGTGCGCGACACCGTCCTCGTCCCGCCCCAGAAAACCGTCGCCATCGCCTTCGAATCCGACAATCCCGGCCGCTGGGCCTTCCACTGCCACAATCTCTGGCACCTCGAGGCCGGCATGATGACCGTCGTCGATTACGAAGGCATCCCCATGCCCAAATACCTCGGCTAACCGGCTAGAGTGTGCTGCAAAGAAGAGGAAAAAACTTCTTTTTCTGAAGAAAAAGAAGCAAAAAGACTTTTTTCCGTTTTCGGGACCCGGCACCATCTCGGGCTTCCGAACGATGGAGAGGCAGAGCGGCGCGCCAGCGCTCAGGCCGCTCTCCGCGTATCCAGCGTGAATTCCAGCCGGATCACGTCGTAAGGAAAAACCATCTTCCCCTCCGCCGTCTTGTCGATGACTCCCGAAAGATAAAGCAGACGCACATCGCTATGAACCCCGCGCACGTCCCGCCCGACCCGGCGGGCGATCTCGCGGATCGAAAGCGGCCCCTGCCCGGCCATGATCTTCAGGATCGCCCACCGCTTCGCATTCAGCAGCTCCCACGCCGCCTCGACGCTCTCGAAGTTGAACCGGGCCGCGGACTCCGCCTTGCCGCTCTCCCACGCCCCGACAATCGCCGCACGGCGCTCCTCGGCCGTTTGATTACCGATGACGAGGGTGTTCACGGAGATAGGCTCCCGTTTCCGCGTCGAAATCCTCGAGGAGCTTGTCGATGCCCGTGAACCTGTAAGGCTCTTCCCGCGCGCCGATATGGCGGTGGTCGCCCTTGCCGGTCTCGTTGTCATAGCGCAGTACACACTCTCCCTGATCGATGAGCGCCATCCGGTATTTGTAGCCGTGGCCGCTCCCAGGCACCCGGCGCGGCACACGCCAGATGACAATCTCCGTGAATGTCCCGGGCCTCAGACGGTCGCGCCGGGACACCAGGAGCACCGCCTTCATGGCAGGCAATCTGGCCGCCTCGGCGCCTATTGTCAACAAAAGCAACAGCACCCCTCGCCGTCCCCCTTGACTCACGCATAACCCGTCGGTTATTGATCCCACCCATAACCGCCGAGTTATCCATTGCGATGCCGCAGCCGCACGACATTCTTTTCAGAACCCTCGCCGACCCGACGCGGCGGGCTCTCTTCGAGCATCTATGCCGCGAGGGAGAGCAGACGGTGGGCGCGCTCACGGCGGGGTCCGGGGTCTCGCAGCCGGCCGTCTCGAAGCATCTCGGCGTTCTGAAGCAGGCCGGGCTGGTGCGCGACCGCCATGAAGGCCGCCAGACGCACTACAGCGCGCAGCGCGGCGCGCTTGCTCCGCTGATCGACTGGACGAGCCGGATGGCCGGCTTCTGGCAAAAACGCTTCGACGCCCTCGAAGATCTTCTCAAAAGGATGGACCAATGAACGAAGCTTCGACCGAAACGCGCTCCGTCGTCGTCGAGCGGGAGATCCCTCATCCGCCGGAAAAGATCTGGCGCGCGCTGACGGAGCCGCATCTGATCGAGGCGTGGCTGATGAAGAACGACTTCGCGCTCGCCATGGATCACCGTTTCACGCTCAGCGCGGACTGGGGCAGCGTCGAATGCCGGGTTCTGGAAATCGAGCCCAACAAGACGCTCTCCTACAGCTGGGGCGGCTTAGGCCTGGAAAGCATCGTCACCTGGACTCTCACGCCCACGGGCACGGGCACCCATCTCCGCATGGAGCAGACCGGCTTCCGCCCGGATCAGCCTCAGGCCTATCATGGCGCCAAGGCCGGCTGGCCGCGGTTCTTCGCGAACCTGGAGCAGGTCCTGGCGCGAACGGAGTGAAGCCTGCCCGCCATGAAGAAAAGCCGGAACGGCGCGACAGAAGAAGCAACCCCCGCTCAGCTCATCGATGCGCGAATCAGGGAGCTGAAGGACTGGCGGGGCGAGACGCTCGCCCGCGTCCGCGCCCTCATCAGGGAGGCCGATCCCGAAATCACCGAGGAATGGAAATGGCGAGGGGTTCCGGTCTGGTCGCACGCCGGGATCATCTGCACCGGCGAGACGTACAAGGCCGTCGTGAAGCTGACCTTCGCCAAGGGCGCCGCGCTCGCGGACCCTTCTCGCCTCTTCAATTCCAGCCTCGAAGGCAACACAAGGCGCGCCATCGATTTCCACGAGAACGACCGCATCGATGAAGACGCCTTGAAAACCCTCATCCGCGCCGCCGCGGCGCTGAACATCTCCTCATCCGCCCGTCGGCGGGGAAGGACGATCACCGCAGGCCGGGGTTTCCCATGATCGCCTGACGCCGCGACCGTGACCACATCACCGCGCCTCATCGTTCCCGCGGAGATCGGGTGAATCGAGCTCGGAAACGGCCTCGATCCACCTGAGCGCCTCGTCTTCGCAGCGAAGATCGAGCTTGCCGACCTGAGCGGCAATCCGTCGCCGCACGGCCCGCGAACGGGAGTCCGGCACCACGAGACGTACCTCGCGCAAACCCCGCGCGCGCCGGCGGGCACGCATCATTCTCATTCGCTCGGCAGGGGCCGCCATTTCGACCTTCCTTCGCATGATTCAATGGAACGCGTTACACCGCCGTCCACGCCGGTGCGCCAAATGATCCTTTCCCATGATATGGCCCATGATATGGATAAATGCGACACGGCCTTGCCGCGCTTGTCGCGCGAAACGCCGCCCCCGATGAGCAGACACCGCGCCCGCCACTCTCACGCACCCCGCGCTCCGACATAACGCCCCATGCCGCACTCTCCGCCGCCTTCCCCCGCGCCCGGCCACTACACTCCGCCCCCGCCCTTGCCCGCGCCGGCCCCGACGCGCGCCGCCGCCTCGCTCACCACCGCCTTCGCCACGCTGCTCTCCGCCGGCCTCGCCCACGCCTCCTCGCTCGCCTCCGCCCTCGCCTCGGCGCTCTGGATCGCGATCTGCGCCGCCGCCCCCGAATTCATCTGGCGCGGGCTCAGCCTCACCATCGGCCATTTCGACCACACCACCCTCGCCGCCGCCCTCCTCATCGGCCTCTTCCTCGCCTTCTTCGTCGAGCCCGCGATCGAGCGCCTCCGCGCCCTCCTCTCCGGCGAAGTCCACCGCCACGGCCACCACCACGCCGCCTCCCACGCCGCCTCCCACGCCCACCGCCACCCAACCCCCCACGCCACCCCCGCGCCGCGCCGCGGCGCCCTCTTCGCCGCCCTCGTCGGCATCGCCTTCGCCTTCGCCTCCTATTTCCTCCACGCCTCCATGACCGCCTACATCGCCGAGCGCGCCGGCGAGCACGCCCCCACCTCCACCGGCCTCGCCGCCACCATCCACCTCACCCTCGCCTGGGCCGCCGTCCCCTTCGCGGTCACGCTCGCCTGGCTCGCCTCGGGCCGCCTCTGGCGCGCCGTCCCGCTCGGCATCCTCGCCGCCGCCTCCCCCCTCCTCGCCGGCTGGCTCTTCGCCTGGACCCCGCGGGAAATCCTCACCACCGCCATCCCCTGCCTCGCGATCCAGCTTCTCGGCTACCGCGCCCTCCCCGGCGAGCGCGAGCGCAGCTTCATCCGCTGCGCCGCGAGCACCGCCCGCGTCGCCGCCCTCTGGCTCGTCCTCGCCCTCGCCGTGGACGAGCTCCTGGCCGCGCTCGGCTTCGGCCGCCTCGGCCTCTACGAGAGCGCCCCGGATTTCTGGATCGATGTGCGCTTCTATATCGGCTGGGCGCTCGGCCTGCTCTTCGCCCCCTTCCCCCACCCCGCCGCGGAGCGCGCCGCCGGGCTATAAGCGCCCATGCCGACCACCCCCGAGTCCCCCGCCCCCGACTCCCTCACCCGCTGTTCCTGGGCCACCGCCACCACGCCCGCGATGCGCGCCTATCACGACGAGGAATGGGGCACGCCGCACCATGACGACCGCGCCCTCTTCGAGCTCCTCACCCTCGAGGGCGCCCAGGCCGGCCTCTCCTGGCGCACCATCCTCGACCGCCGCGAGGAATACCGCCGCACCTTTCACGATTTCGAGATCGCCCGCGTCGCCGCGATGACGGACCGCGAGCTCGAATCCGCCCTCCGCCATTCCGGCGTCGTCCGCAACCGCCTGAAGATCTTCTCGGTTCGCTCGAACGCGGAGGCCGCGCTCGCCGCCATCGCCGCCCATGGCAGCCTCGATGCCTGGCTCTGGTCCTTCGTCGGCGGCACGCCCATCGTCAACCGCTGGCGCGCCATGGCGGAGGTCCCCGCCAGCACGCCCCTCTCGGACGGGATGAGCAAAGCCTTGCGAAAGGCCGGCTTCCGCTTCGTCGGCTCCACCATCTGCTACGCCTTCCTCCAGGCGAGCGGCATGGTGGACGACCATCTCGCCACCTGCTTCCGCGCCCGCCCAAAGTCCGTCGGGTAATCGTCGTCCGTCACGTAATCGTCGTCCGTCAGGCAATCGTCACGAGGATCGTTCCGGCCTTGGGCTTGAACTCGTCCGGAGCCGGGTCTAAGCGGCGCTATGGGCCTGAAAATGCTCGCCCGACGCCCGTTCCTCGCCGCTTCCCTCCTCGCCGCGACACCTCTCACCGCCTGCGGCCAGGACCCGCCGTGGCACAATGTTGATGTGAGCGGCACTTTTCCCCCGCTCGCCTTCGACATGGAGCGCGCCGGCGACGCGAAGGAGGTCACGGCGGCCGACTATCGCGGCCGGGTCGCCCTCCTCTATTTCGGCTACACCAACTGCCCGGATGTCTGCCCGACCACGCTCTCCAACATGGCCACGGTCTTCAAGGATCTCGGCCCGGCGGCGAGCGGGATCACCTTCTTCTTCGTCACCGTCGATCCGAACCGGGACACGCTCTCGGTCCTCGCCCGCTATGTCGCCCTCTTCTCCCCGGATTTCGTCGGGCTGCGCGGCACGCCCAACCAGCTCGCGACCCTCGCCCGGCGCTATCGGGTGGCCTATTCCGTCACCCCGGCGACCAAGACGACGCCCTATCAGGTCACCCACAGCGCCGCGATCTATGTCTTCGACAAGCAGGGTGCGTGCCGCCTGATCGTTCCCTCGATGGCCAGCCGGACCCCGGACATTCTCGGAACCGTGGCCGATCTCAAGCGGTTGGCGGCCGAATCTCCGCCCGGTCTTCTCGCCCGCCTGCTCCGTTCAATCTAAAATTTTTTCCCAATCAATCTCAATTTCCGGGATTCGTCTCACAGAACATTCCCAAACCCTCCCGTGCCTTGTCCAAACTGTCCGAGTCCAGTTTGTCTAAACCGAAAGATCGAGCAGCGATCCTCTCGGAAGAATTTTCCCGCCTTGCGGAATTGCCGGCGCCGCCAATTGCTGCGGCGCGCTCGAAGCCGTCCCGTTCGCCGCATTTCCCGCCGCGCTCGAGCTTTCCGCCCGCGCCGGCACGATCGGCCGCGCCGCCCCGATCGAGGCCGGCTGCACCGAGAAGGCGGCGAGCGCGTTGGTGGCGATCATGTGCAGGATGATGCGGCGCATGGTGTGAACAGCCGGTAAATGCCAGAAGCGTCATCGCCATTTACCCGCCGTTAACTTCTCGCGCCGCTACATTTCTTCGTTACCGCTCCAGCGCCGCCACCCCCGGCAGCGTCTTCCCCTCCAGCCACTCGAGGAACGCCCCACCGGCCGCGGAGACATAGGTCAGCCGCTCGGTGGCATGGGCGAAATTCAGCGCCGCCACCGTATCGCCCCCGCCCGCCACCGAGCACAGCGCGCCCGCCGCCGTCGCTGCCGCCACCGCCTCCGCGATCGCCACCGTCCCCGCCGCGAAGGGCGGCGTCTCGAACGCTCCCACCGGCCCGTTCCATACCAGCGTCTTCAGCCGCTTGAGCTCTGCCTCGAACGCCGCCACCGTCGCCGGCCCCACATCGAGGATCATCAGGCTTGCCGGCACGGCTTCCACCGCCACCACCTCGCTCGTCGTCCCGGGCTCCAGCGCGGCCGCCACCACCGCATCCACCGGCAGCAGCACCTTGCAGCCCGCCGCCTTGGCCTTCTCCAAAATCGCCCGCGCCTCTCCGTGCTGGTCCGCCTCCTCGAGCGAACGCCCGACCGCGATTCCCCGCGCTGCGAGGAAGGTATTGGCCATGGCGCCCCCGATCATCAGCAGATCGACCTTGCCCAGCAGATTGCCGAGCAAAGCGAGCTTGGTCGAAACCTTCGCTCCGCCGACGATCGCTCCCACCGGGCGTACCGGATGCCCGAGCGCCGCATCCAGCGCCTTGAGCTCCGCCTCCAGCAGCCGCCCGGCAAAGCAGGGCAGCAGCCGCGCCACGCCCTCCGTGCTCGCATGGGCCCGGTGCGAGACGGAGAACGCATCATTGACGAAGAGCTCCGCCGTCTTGGCCAGCGCCGCCGCGAACCCCGGATCGTTCTCCTCCTCGCCCGCATGGAACCGCGTGTTCTCGAGCAGCAGCACGTCGCCTTCGCCGAGCCCGGCGACCGCCCGCTCGACCTCCCCGCCGATGCACTCTGTGCAGAAAACGACCGGTCGGCCGAGCGCGTCAGCCAGCGCCGGCGCCAGCGGCGCAAGCGACATTTCCGGCCGCCGCTTGCCCTTCGGGCGATCAAAATGGCTGCAGACGATGACCCGGGCGCCTTTCTCGGCAAGCTCGCGGATCGTCGGCACGAGCCGCACGATTCGAGTCGCATCGGCCACGCGCCCGTAGCGCAGCGGCACGTTGAGGTCGGCGCGCAGCAGCACGCGCCGCCCCTTCACCGCGGCCTCGTCCAGGCCGTGGATGCGCCCGCTCACGGCGGCGCCTGCTCAGATCGTGCCCAGCAACGCTGCCGTGTCGGCCATGCGGTTGGAAAAGCCCCATTCGTTGTCGTACCAGCCCATCACCCTGGCGAGCGTCCCATCCACCACCGCGGTCTGCGTCGCATCGAAGCTGCACGAGGCCGCGACATGGTTGAAATCCGCGCTCACGAGCTTTTCCGTGTTGTAGTCGAGAATCCCCTTGAGCGAGCCCGAGGCTGCCGCCTGCATCGCTGCGTTGATCTCGGCAACCGTCGCCGCGCGCGCGAGATTGGCGTCGAGCGAGACGAGCGAAACATTCGGCGTCGGCACCCGGATCGACGTCCCGTCGAGCTTGCCCTTGAGCTCCGGCAGCACGAGCCCCACCGCGCGCGCTGCTCCCGTCGTCGTCGGAATCAACGAGACCGCAGCCGCCCGTGCCCGGTGCAGGTCATGGTGCAGCGTGTCCACCGTGCGCTGATCGCCAGTGTAGGAATGCACCGTCACCATGTAGCCGCGCAAAATGCCGAAGGCCTCATGCAGCACCTTCGCCATCGGCACCAGGCAATTGGTGGTGCAGGAGGCATTCGAAACCACCGTCATCGCGGGCTGCAAGACCGTGTGGTTCACGCCGTAGACAATCGTCGCATCCACTCCATCCGCCGGCGCCGAGACCAGCACCTTCCGTGCCCCCGCCTTGAGCAGCGCCGCCGCCGCCTCGCGTTTGGTGAAGAGCCCTGTGCATTCGAGCGCGACATCCAGGCCCCCGAACGGCACCTTGGCCGGGTCGCGCTCGGCCGAGACCCGGATCGGCCCGTAATGACGGTTGCCATGCCGAATCTCGATCGTCTCGCCATTGACGCCGACTTCGCCTGGGAACCGGCCATGCACGCTATCGTAACGGAAGAGATGCGCATTCGCCTCGACACTGCCGAGATCGTTGATCGCCACGGGCATCACATCCTCCCGTCCGCTCTCCACGATCGCCCGCAGCACGAGCCGCCCGATCCGACCGAACCCGTTGATGCCGATCTTGACGGCCATGCGCCGAATTCCTCTCTTATCCGATCCGACCGCGAACCGCGGCGGTCACTGCCTCTGCGGTGATCCCGAAATGCCGGAAGAGATCCTCGGCCGGCGCCGATGCGCCGAACCCGCGCATGCCTATGAAAATTCCTTCCGGCCCCAGCCAGCGCTCCCAACCGAAGCCTACGGCGGCCTCGATGCCGACGCGAAGCCCCACACCCAGCACGGCATCACGCCAAGCCGCATCCTGCGCAGCAAACAATTCCCAGCAGGGCAGCGAAACGACGGCAGCCCCGATCCCCTCCGCGCTCATCGCCTCTCGCGCCGCCATCGCAATCGCGACCTCCGAGCCGCTCGCGATCAATGTCGCCCGCCTTTCGCCTTCCGCCTCTGCCAGCACGTACCCGCCGCGCGCCGACAAATTCTCTCCCGCATGCGATCTCAGGCCCGGCACAGCCTGGCGGGTCAGCACGAGCGCGCTCGGCCCTTCCGCGCGCCGCACGGCAAGCTCCCAGCATTCGGCCGTTTCCACCGCATCCGCGGGCCGGAACACGAATAGATTGGGCATGGCCCGCAAGGCGGCGAGGTGCTCCACCGGCTGATGGGTCGGCCCATCTTCGCCAAGCCCGATCGAATCGTGCGTCAGCACATAAACGACCCGCGCCTCCATCAGCGCCGCCAGCCGCATCGCCGGCCGCATATAGTCGCTGAAAACAAGGAACGTGCCGCCGTATGGGATGATGCCGCCGTGCCGCGCCATCCCGTTCATCGCCGCGGCCATCCCATGCTCGCGCACGCCGTAATGGATGTAGCGCCCGCCATAACTGCCCGGGCTCACGGCGGCCATCCCGCGCACCTCGGTCAGGTTGGAAGTGGTGAGATCGGCCGACCCGCCCACCATTTCGGGCAGTGCGGGCACCAGCACCTCCAGCACCTTCTGGCTCGCCTGCCGCGTCGCCATCTTCGGTCGCCCCGCCGCGAGCTCGCCCTTCAATGCAGCCAGCGTCGCCTGCAACGCCTCGGGCAGTCGCCCCGCCATCACCCGCTCAAACTCGGCACGCAGGGGATGATGCGCGAGCCTTCTCAGCCAGGCACGCCGCTGCGGCGCCCCGCGCGCCCCTGCGGCCCGCCACGCCGCAGCGATATCCCCCGGCACCGTGAAGGGCGGTGCATCCCATCCGAGCGCCCGCTTCGCCGCCGCCGCTTCCTCCGGCCCGAGTGCGGCCCCATGCGCGGCCTCGGTTCCGGCTTTCTTTGGCGCCCCGTACCCGATCACCGTCCGGCACGCGATCAGTGTCGGCCGCTGCGAGCGGCTTGCCGCCGAAAGCGCAGCCCCGACCGCTTCCGCATCGAGCCCGTCCACACGCTTTACCGTCCACCCCAGGGCGGCGAAGCGTTTCAGTGGATCATCGGAAAGCGCAAGCTTGGTCGGCCCGTCGATCGAGATCGCATTGTCATCGTAGAGCACGGTGAGCCGCGCGAGCTTCAGATGCCCGGCGAGGGACGCCGCCTCATGGCTGATCCCTTCCATCAGGTCGCCGTCCGACGCGATCACCCAGGTGCGGTGATCGACGAGGCTTCGCCCGAACCGCGCCGCCAGCATCCGCTCCGCCAGCGCCATCCCGACCGCTGTCGCGATCCCCTGTCCCAACGGGCCGGTGGTGGTCTCAATGGCAGGGTGCAACCCCGCCTCGGGGTGGCCCGCCGCCGCCGAATGCAGTTGCCGGAACCGCCGCAGCGCCTCCATCTCCATTCCGGCAAAGCCGGTGAGATGCAACAACCCGTAGAGCATCATCGAGCCATGCCCGGCCGAAAGCACGAACCGGTCGCGATCCGGCCAGTGCGGATCAGCGGCATCGAACCGCAGAAACCGCGTCCAAAGCACGGCGGCAACGTCCGCCATTCCGAGCGGCATGCCCGGGTGGCCGGATTTTGCGGTCTCCACGGCATCGATCGCGAGCGCTCGCAGCGCATTGGCCAAAAGCCGCTCGGCCGGCTGCGCGCCCACCGATACCTCCAGAACCGGATCCTCCGGCGAATTCGCCATGGTCCCTCCTGCCCACGGCGGCTATAGGCGGCCCCCCCAAGACCAGCAACCCCCTGGGGCTCCGGCCTTAAGTCCCACTGTGACCGCGACCTCGGACCTTATCTGTGCCGCTGCTCCGCGCCGTCACGCCGTACCCTCGAACCAACCCGCAAACCGTTCCTGCTCGGCTCGGCTCATCTCGAGATGGTGTGCCGTGCGACGGACGAGCACGTCCTCGGCTCTTTTCGCCCATTCGGTGCGGCGCAGGAACGCGGCCTCACGCTCGTAGAGCCGGCCACCGAAATGGCGCCCAAGATCGGTTTCCGTTTGCGCACCCGCGAGCAGCGCCTCTGCCCGCGTGCCGTACTGCCGCGCATAGAGCTCGAGCAGTCGGCGCGGCATTCGTGGCCAGCGTTCTGCGAGCGCTGTCATGAAAGCGTCCGGATCGCCGTCCCGAATATCTCCGCCAGGCAGTTTTGCGCCCCTTGTCCACGGTCCGCGAGGGCTGTGGCAGAAAGGCCGCAGCCGTTCGAGCGCATGCTCGGCGAGCTTGCGGTGGGTCGTGATCTTGCCCCCGAACACGGAAAGAAGGGGTGCCCTGTCGGCTCCTCCCTCGATATCGAACACGTAATCGCGGGTGACCGCCGAGGGATTCGCCGATTCGTCGTCATAGAGGGGACGCACGCCCGCATATTCGTACACGATATCGCTTTCGGCGAGAGCGCAGCGCATGGTGCGGTTGACGGCAGCGAGCAGGTACCGGCGTTCCTCTTCATGGATCCCGGCTGTCTCCGGCGCCTCGGCGAACGGGATCTCAGTGGTGCCGATGAGACCGAGATCGTCCTGGTACGGCACGACGAAAATGACGCGCCGATCGTCGTTTTGCAGGGTATAGGCGTGCGGTCCCTCCCAGAATTTTTTCACCACGATATGGCTGCCCTTGACCAATCGCACATGGCGTCGCCCATTTTCGCCGATCACACCGTGCAGGACCTGCTCCACCCAGGGACCGGCCGCGTTCACCAGGATCCGTGCCGTGACCTTGCGCTCGGCGCCGTTCTCCGCACGAAGCGTCACGCGCCAGGTCGCATTTTCGCGCTCCGCGCGCAGCACCGCCGTTCGGGTGAGGATTTCAGCCCCCCGTGCCGCAGCGTCGAGCGCGTTCAGCACGACGAGCCGCGCGTCATCCACCCAGCAATCCGAGTATTCGAACCCGATATGAAACTCCTGGCGGATCGGCTTGCCTTCGGGCGCACGCCTCAGATCGAGACGTCGGGAGCCGGGAAGCCTGCGCCGCCCGCCCAAGTGGTCGTAGAGAAAAAGCCCGAACCGGAGCATGGCCGCCGAACGTTGGTTCGGCGCATACGGGAGCACAAACCGCATCGGGCGGATGATGTGCGGCGCTGCCGTGAGCAGCACCTCGCGCTCGATCAGCGCCTCCCGCACCAGGCGGAACTCCCGATATTCGAGATAGCGCAGCCCGCCATGGATGAGCTTGCTCGAGCGTGAGGAAGTCCCTTCGGCGAGATCGCCCCTCTCGGCAAGCAGAACTTTCAGGCCGCGCCCGGACGCGTCCCGAGCGATGCCCGTGCCGTTGATGCCGCCGCCGATAATGACGAGGTCGCAGGTTTCGTTCACGCGACCTTTTCCTGAGCGCCGTAGGCGCCGAGCTTGCGCCCCGCGTCCGCAATCTCGGTATCGCTCAGGATATGAGGGCCGCCGATCAGCAGGCTCAAATAGTATTGCCGGGCAATCGTCTCGAGTTCGACCGCCGCCCACATCGCCCGCCTGAGGCTGGGGCCGAAGACGATCATGCCGTGATTCGCAAGGAGGCATGCGGAGCGGCCCTCAAGCGCGGCGAGCGCGTTTCTGGAGAGCTCGCTCGTGCCGAAGGTCGCGTAGTCGGCAACGCGCACGTCGGTGCCGCCGAAGACCGCCATCATGTAGTGGCAGCCCGGGATATCGCGCCGCGCGATGGCGAGCGCGGTGCAGTAGGGCGGGTGGGCATGCACGATGGCACCCGCCTCGGGACGCGCACGCAAAATATCGCGATGAAAGCGCCACTCCGTCGAAGGTGGTCGTCTGCCCTTCCAGGTTTCGTCCTCGCCCGGGATCGCCACCGCCGCGATGTCCTCGGGGCACATCTCGTCGTAGGGGGTGGAGGTCGGCGTGATCAGCATCGTGCCGTCGTGCCGCACGCTGATATTGCCCGACGTGCCCTGGTTGATGCCGAGCGCGTTCATTGCCCGGCAGGCTTCGACGATCGCGCGCCGGATCTCGGCTTCGGTCATGCTCGTGGCGCTATTTCCGGCGCCGATCGGGCAGCGCGCCGCTTACGCGCAGTTCGGCAATCTTCTCCGCTGCGAATCCGTGCTCGGCGAGAACCCCGTCGGTATCCGCGGCGAATGCGGGCGGCATGCGGTGCGTGCCGCCCGGTGTCCGCGAGAATTTGATCGGCGTGCCGAGCCCACGATAGCCGTCAAACGTCGTCACCATGGCGCGGTGGGCTGTGTGCGGGGCTTCTATCGCTT
>JASHRV010000358.1 GCA_030037175.1 Acetobacteraceae bacterium | reverse complement strand
GCCCTCCGCGGTCACCACCAGCGGATTGATCTCGAGAAGCGCGCAGTCGAGCCCGACATAGGCACGGTAAAGCCCCTCGACGAGCTTGCCGAACGCGGCGGCCTCGTTGCCCTGAAGCCCGAGCCCGGCCGCGAGCCGCCTTCCGTGAAAGGCGGAAATGCCGGAGGCAGGATCGATCGCGAGATGAAGGATCTTCTCCGGATGATGCTCGGCGACCTCCTCGATCTCCACCCCGCCCTCGCTCGAGGCGATCAGCGCGACCCGCCCGGCCGCGCGGTCGATCAGGAGCGAGAGATAGAACTCGCGCGCGATCGCAGCCCCCGCCTCGACATAAACGCGATGAACCTGCCGCCCCTTCGGCCCCGTCTGGCGGGTGATCAGCGTATGCCCGAGCATCGCGGCCGCGTTCGCATGCACCTCGCCGAGGGAGCGGCAGACGCGCACGCCACCCTTGCCGTTCGGATCGTCGGCGAAATGTCCCGCGCCGCGCCCGCCGGCATGAAGCTGCGCCTTCACGACATAGACCGGCCCGGGCAGCTCCTCGGCCCGCTTGACCGCCTCGTCCGGGGTCCAGGCAACCGCGCCGGGAAGGACGGGAACGCCGAATTTCTTGAGAAGTTCCTTGGCCTGATATTCGTGGATGTTCATCGGCCGCGCTCAGCCGATGAGCTTGCGCGAGGCATCGATCAGCCCGCGCACCGATGCGCAGGACGCCTCGAACGCTTTCCTCTCCTCCGGACTGAGCTCGATCTCGATGATCCGCTCCACACCCTTGGCACCGATCACCACCGGCACGCCGACATAAAGATCGCTCACGCCGTACTGGCCGGTGAGCCAGGCGGCGCAGGGCAGCACCCGTCTCTTGTCGCGCAGAAAGCTTTCGGCCATGGCGATCGCCGCCGAGGCCGGAGCATAGAAAGCGCTGCCCTTGCCCATCAATTTCAGAACTTCCGCCCCGCCATTCGCGGTCCGATCGACGATCGCCTTGATCCGCTCCTCGGTGGTCCAGCCCATCCGGATGAGATCGGGCACGGGAATGCCCGCAACCGTCGAATAGCGCACCAGCGGAACCATCGTGTCGCCATGCCCGCCGAGCACGAAAGCGGTGACATCCTCGACCGAGACATCGAACTCGCGGGCAAGGAAAAGACGGAAGCGCGCCGAATCGAGCACGCCCGCCATGCCCACCACGCGCTCCGGCGGCAGGCCGGATTTTTCCTTCATCACCCAGACCATCGCATCGAGCGGGTTGGTGATGACGATGACGAAGGCCTCGGGGCAATGTTGCCTGATGCCGGCTCCGACTTCCGCCATCACCTCGGCATTCTTGGCGACGAGATCGTCGCGCGACATGCCCGGCTGGCGCGGGAAGCCGGCCGTGACGATGACGACATTGGAGCCCGCGATCGGCTCATAGTCCGATCCGCCCGCCATGACCGCGTCATAGCCCTCGATCGCGCCGGCCTGCTCGAGATCGAGCGCCTTGCCCGCGGCAACGCCGCCGAAGACGTCGAAGAGAACGACGTCGCCATGCTCCTTGAGGCCGATCAGATGGGCCAGAGTGCCGCCGATGGAACCGGCGCCAATCAACGCGATCTTGCTGCGAGCCATTGCGCTCCTCGATCCCGGGCGGGCCGCGCAAAGCAAGGCCCTCCGGACACCCGCCGGCCCGGAAAGCCGCGCCTGCCTAGCCCATCACTCCCTGTCCGACAAGCCGCACCAAGTCGTCCGTGTCATGTCAAATGGGGCAGTGCCAGATATTCGGGCGTTTGCATCTCGATTAGGCGCGAAGCGGTGCGGCGGAAGGCTTCCGCCCCGTCGCCCTCGGAATAAAGCCCGTCCGGATCGGAGGCCGCCGAGGCCACAAGCTTAACGCGATGGTCATAAAGCGCGTCGATCAACGTGATGAACCGGCGCGCCGCATCGAAGCGCTGCGGATCGAGACGCGGAATCGCATCCAGCACCAGCGTCTCGAAATGCGTGGCCAGCGCAAGATAATCGCCGGGCCCGAGCGGGGTTTCGCAAAGCGCCGCAAAATCGAACCGCGCCACCAGCCCGGCGGCGCGCGGCACAACGAACGCCCGCCCCATCACGAGAAACCGCCGCTCCGCCACGCTCTCCCCGCCCAGCTCGGCAAACGCCGCATCGAGCGCCGCGCGCGCCCGCGCATCCGCCGGCACGTGCCAGATCGGCATGCGCATCAGCCGCTCGCGCCGCCAGTCCTGCCCGCCCTCGATCACCAGAAGCTCGAGATGCCGCTTCAGCACCCCAATGAAGGGGAGAAAAGCATCGCGCCCCGGCTGGCCCTTGAAAAGATCGTCCGGCACCGTGTTCGAGGTCGCGACCACGATCACGCCACGCGCGAACAACGCCTCGAAAAGCCGGCCGAGCAGCAGCGCATCGGCAACATCGTTGATCTGAAACTCGTCGAAGCAAAGCAGCACGCTCTCGCGCGCAATCTGATCGGCAAGCAACGGAATCGGATCGCCGCCCGCTTCCTTATGCAGGCGGATATGCACATCCTGCATGAATCGATCGAAATGCACGCGCCGCTTGCGCGCCACCGGAGCGGTGGCGAAGAACAGATCCATCAGCATGGACTTTCCGCGCCCCACCCTGCCGGCAAGGTAAAGCCCGCTCGGCCCCGCGCTGTCATCCTCCGGATTCCGCCGCACGAACAACCGCGAAAAGAAGCCATGACCATTGGCGGCCGGCGGCGGCTCATAACCCCGAAGACGCTGCCAAAGCGCCTGCAGCCGCTCCACGGCAAGCGCCTGCGCAGGGTCCGGCCCAAGCTCGCCAGCAGCAAGCCGGGCACGATAAAGAGAAAGCGGCCCACCCAAGGCAGCAACATCCTCGGCGGCGGCCCGGGACGAGACGTCGTTCATGCGCCGCCCCCGCTTACCGCGCCCTCCCCGCCGCTTCAATCCTGGCGGGGGCTCTGCGCAGGGGCTCCGCCCCTGCACCCCGCTGGGGCCGCGGGCCCCAGACCCCTTTCGCGGCTTACGCGGCAAGTCCAGGCTCCCAAGCTGGCGGTGCGGGTGGGCATGATCGGCGCGATACCGCCCTTCGTCCTTGTCGCGAACGCGACAAGGACGAAGGGCGGTATCGCGCCGGCAATTGCGCCCAAGGCCAAAACGCCGGGCGGCGGCCCCGTTCCCAGCCAAGCTTTGGGCGGTCCAGGGCCGCTGGCCCTGGCGGGGTCCAGGGGCAGAGCCCCTGGCCTGCGCTGCCCTGCCCCTGCCCCCTTGCATCCCTGGACACGGCGGGGCGCGGGTGTACTTAAGGGGGGCGTCTTCCGGAGGAACGCGGATGGCTTTGCTTGCCTATGATCGGTTCGCCGCCCTGTCGGTCACGGCTGATCCGTTCCGGCATGTCATTGTGCCGGAGTTTGTTTTGCCTGAGAGGTTGGGGGCTGTGGTTGCGGATTTGCCGCAGCTTGAGCGGCGGGGTTCCTTTCCGATCGGTTCGTTGCGTTTCGGCCCGGCTGCGGCGGCGTTGATGGAGGAGCTGGAGGGGCCGCGTTTCCGTCAGGCGGTTGCGGAGAAGTTCTCGCTTGATCTTGATGATGCGCCGACGATGCTCACCTTGCGTGGTGCCTCGACCGAGCGGGATGGGCTCATTCACCGTGATTCGGATGCCAAGCGGGTGACGGTGCTGCTTTATCTCAACCCCGCCACGGCGGCCTGGGCGCGTCATGAGGGGTGTCTTCGGCTTTTGCGCCGGGCGGATGATCTGGATGATTTCGCGGTCGAGGTGCCGCCCGAGAATGGGACGCTGCTGGTTTTCCCGAATGCGCCCAATGCGTGGCATGGCCACAAGACCTTCATCGGGCGGCGTTATGTGGTTCAGCTCAATTACATGACGACCGATTCGGCGGCGCGTTCGGAGCTGCGGCGCCATCGTTTTTCGGCGCTCGTGAAGCGGCTGACCCAAGCAGCCTGAGTGTGAGCGTCGCGGCGCAGCTGGAGGAGGCGGCGCGGGCCTGCGCGCGGGAGGGTGGGGCGCTCACGGAGCTCCGCCGTCAGGTATTGGGGCTGATCCTGGAGGCTGGGGCGCCGCTCACGGCCTATCAGTTGCTGGATCGGCTGAAGGAGACGCGCAAGGGTGCGGTGCCGCCCACGGTCTATCGGGCGCTTGATTTCCTGTTGGCGCGGCGGCTGATCCACAAGGTCGAGAGCCTGAATGCTTTCGTTCCCTGTATTGGGCCGGCGCATGACGGGCATCAGGCGCAGTTCCTGATCTGCCGGAGCTGTGGTTCGGTCACGGAGATTGCGGACGAGGCGGTTGCCAGGGCGTTGGGCGAGGCGGCGTCGCGGCTTGGTTTTCGTCCGTCGAGCGCGTTGATCGAGGTGAGCGGCGCGTGTGTCCAATGTGTCCGGGGTGCTGCGGGCGGGCGTTAGTTTTTCTTATGCGCGGGCGAAGCTTATCTTGGGGCGGGTGGCGAGGTAGGCGGCGGCGCTGAGGGTCGTGATCCAGAAACTGCTAGGCCAATCAGTGTAGTAGGCGAGGGTTATCCCGAGCCAGGCTTCGGCGAGCGCGATGAGGACGGAGAGCAGGAGTCCGCTGCCGAGCTTGCTGGTCAGGCCCTGAGCTGTGGCCGGCGGGCCGACCATGAGGGCGAAGACGAGCAGGACGCCGACGATTTCGGCGCATTCGGCGGTGGCGAGTGCGACGAGGGCGAGGAAGAGCACGCCGTAGAGGCGGAGCGAAACTCCTTTAGCTTCAGCAAGTTCCGGCTGAAGGCTCGCAAAGAGGAGCGGGCGCGAGATGACCGCGAGCCCGGCTATGGTCACGATACCGAGCCCGAGCAGCGTCCAAACCGTCCAACCGCTGACGGCGAGCACATTTCCGAAGAGAAGCGCTGTCGCCTGCGCCGCGTAAGCGGTGAAGAAGTGAAGGAAAAGAAGCCCGAGCCCGAGCGAGAAGGCGAGCACGATTCCGATCGCGACATCGCGCTCTGCGAGCCGCTCGCCCAGGAATCCCATTCCGATGCCGGCGGCGACGGTGAGCAGGACGAGGCCGGCGAGCGGCGAGATCCCGACCAGGACCGCGCCGGTGGCGCCGGTGAAGCCGACATGGGCGAGCGCGTGGCCGGCGAAGGTCTGGGCGCGCAGGACGAGAAAATATCCCACCAGTCCGCCGACAACGGCGACGATGCCGGCAGCCGCGAAGGCGTGCCGCATGAAGTCGTAGTCAAGCATGATGGATCTCGTGGGACGGGTCATGGCAACCGGCGTGAGCGGTGTCATGGCGGTGCATGTCGCGCTCCATGTCATGGCCGTCCGACATGACGAAGATGCGCCCGCCGAGCCGCACGACCTCGATCGGCGCGCCGTAGAGGCGCGAGAGCACGGGGCCGGTGATCACTTCGTCGACCGTTCCGAGCGCGGCTTGGCCCTGGCCGAGATAGAGCACGCGATCGATCGCGCCGAGCAGCGGATTGATCTCGTGGGCGCTGAAGAGCACGGCGATGCCGAGCTCCGTCTGCAGGGACCTGGCGAGCGCGACAACCTCGCGCTGGCGATGGGGATCGAGGCTGATCAAGGGCTCGTCGAGCAGAAGCAGGCGCGGGCGGCCGATCAGCGCCTGGGCGAGCAGCAAGCGCTGCTGCTCGCCGCCCGAGGTCTCGGCGAGCGGGCGGTGGGCGAGATCCTGGGCGCCGACCATCTCGAGCGCCCAGGCGACCTCGCGCCTGCCATCCCGGCCGAGATGCGGCAGGCCGAGACGGTGGCCGCGCCAGGTGGCGGCGACGAAGTCCCAGCCGCTGAGGCGGAGCCCGGCGACGCGGCTTCTGATCTGCGGCATGTAGCCGATCGCCGGGTTGCCGTGCGTGGACGGACGGCCGAGCACGCGGATGACGCCGTTCTGAGGGCGCAGAAGGCCGAGGACCGCGCGCATCAGAGTGGTCTTGCCGGCACCGTTCGGCCCCAGCATGCCGACGAACTCGCGCGCACGGATGGCGAAGCTCACGCCCGCGAGCACGGCGCGGCCACCGAGCGCCAGCGTGACATTTTCAAAGGCGATGGCGTCCGCCGCTTCGCTCATTGCGCGGGCGGCAATGCCCGAGCCACCGCGTCGAGCTCGCTCATCATCCAGGCCTGGTAGGTCATTCCGGGCGGTTCCGTCTCGCTCGCGCCGACCACCGGGACGCCGGCCTGGTGGGCGATGGCTTCCATCCGCGCGGCGACGGGGTCGCTCGCCTGGGCGTTGTAGACGAGGAGCGCGACGCGCCGCGAGCGGAGGTCGTTCTCGAAGGCGGCGACGTCCGAGGCGCTCGGCTCGGTGTTGTTCATCACCGCGAGCTGGAACGAGAGGTTGCGCACATCCATGCCGAGGGCGGCGAACATGTAGCCGAAGACGGGCTCCGTCGCGGTCACCTTCGTGCCCGCGAGGCGGGTGCGCAACGCGGCTATCTGCGCTTCGATCGGCGCGATCGAGGCCTCGAACCGCGCGAGCCGGGCGGCATAGTCCGCGGCATGAGCCGGGTCGGCGGCCGCGAGCACGGGTTCGAGGGCGTGGGCAAGGGCCAGCATCGTCTTCGGGTCATACCAGATGTGGGGGTTGTCCCCCGTCTTCCGGCCGACAAGGGCAGCGACGACGATCACCCGCCGAGCTGGCGCGTGGCTTGCGGCGAGGAGCGCGCCCATCCAGGGGTCGTAGTCGATCCCGCTTTCGATGACGATGCGCGCGCCGGCGACGGCGCGGGCAACCGACGGGCTGGCTTCAAAAAGATGCGGATCCTCGTCCGGATTGGAGAGGATGCTCGTCACATGAACGGCGGGGCCGCCGATCTGGGCGGCGACATCGCCGTAGAAATTCTCGGCCGCGACGATGCCGATGGGGGCAGCGCGGGCGGGTGCCGGGCTGATGGCAAGAGCGGCGAGCGCCGCGGCGAGAAGAAGTTTCCGCAT
>JASHRV010000357.1 GCA_030037175.1 Acetobacteraceae bacterium | reverse complement strand
CGCAGCGGCAGGCCTTCGCGGAACGCGGGCTCGTCCACCTGCACCACCGCGATGCCGGCGGCTTCGAGATCCGTCACCTCCTCGCGGAGCGCCAAGGCGATCTGCCGGCAGACGAGCGGGCGCGGCACGTCGTCGCGCACGAACGACCATTGCATCATCGTCACGGGCCCGGTCAGCATTCCCTTCACCGGCCGCGCGGTGAGGGACTGCGCGTATCCGGCCCAGCGCAGCGTCATCGGCGCGGGGCGCGAAACGTCGCCCCAGATGATCGGCGGGGCCACGCAGCGGCTGCCGTAGCTTTGCACCCAGCCATGCTTGGTGAAGGCGAAGCCTTTGAGCTGCTCGCCGAAATATTTCACCATGTCGTTGCGCTCGAACTCCCCGTGCACGAGCACATCGACCCCGATCCCTTCCTGCCAGGCGATCGCCTCGCGCGTCCATCCTTCCAGCGCGCCGTCATAGTGCGCGCGGTCGATCTCGCCGCGCGCGAGCGAGGCCCGGGCGTGGCGCACCGCGTCCGTCTGCGGGAAGGAGCCGATGGTGGTGACGGGGAATCGCGGCAGCGAGAGCCGCGCCTCCTGCGCCGCCCGCCGCACGGCCACCGTGCCCTCCCGCCGCTCCATCGCCGGCGTCAGCGCCGCCACGCGCGCCGCCACCGCCGGGTCGTGCACGTCGGGGCTTGCCGCGCGCGAGCGCACCACGGCCCCGCTCCGCGCGAGCTCGGGGCCGATCGCCGCGTCGCCCTCGTCGAGCCCGCGCACGAGTGTGGCGATCTCCTCGAGCTTCTGGACGGCGAAGGCGAGCCAGCCGCGCAGCTCGAAGCCGAGCGTGGGGCGCGGCCCTTCCTCCAGCGCCAGGTCCATCGGCACGTGCATCAGGCTGCATGAGGGCGCGACCATGATCCGCCCGTCCCGTCGCTCGGCCGCGCGGCGCAGCAGCGCGAGGGCCGCCTGCAGGTCCGTCCGCCACACATTCCGCCCGTCCACCACCCCGAGCTCGAGCCAGAGGTCGGGCCGCGCGGCGGCAAGGCACGGGTCGAGATCGGCCCGCCCGCGCACGAGGTCGAGATGCAGCCCCGCGACCGGCAGCTCGAGCGCCACCGGCAGGTTGTCCGCGAGCGGGGCGAAATAGCTCGCGAGCAGCAGCTTCGGCGCCACCCCGGCGGTGAGCACGCCGTAGGCGCGGCCGAACGCCCGCCGCACCGCGCCCGGCAGGTCGAGTGCGAGCATCGGCTCGTCCATCTGCACCCATTCGCAGCCCGCCGCGGCGAGCCCGGCGAGAACCTCTTCGTAGAGCGGCAGCAGCGCGTCGAGCGCATCGAGCGGCGCCCAGCCGTCGGCGGACTTGCAGAGAGAGAGGAACGAGACCGGCCCGAGCAGGACCGGGCGTGTGACAACACCCGCCTCCATCGCCTCGCGATAGAGAGCGAGCGGACGGTTGGCGGTGAGCGTGAAACGCTGCCCGGCCTCGAGCCTGGGCACGAGATAATGATAGTTCGTATCGAGCCATTTGGTCAATTCGAGCGCGGGCAGACCGGGCGCGATCCCCGCCGCGCGCTCGGCCTCGGTGCCGCGCGAGCCGCGCGCGAGGGCGAAGATCGTGGCGAGGCTCACCGTTCCGCCGTTCCAGCCGTAGCCGGGCGGGATCGCGCCCAGCATCGCGGCGGTGTCCAGGACGAGGTCGTAGAGGGAGAAATCGCCCGAGGGCACATGGTCGATGCCGTGCCCGGCCTGGAGCTGCCAGTGCAGGGCGCGGAGCCGCGCCGCTTCTGCTTCGAGCGCGGCTTCGGAGATTTCTCCCCGCCAATGTTTCTCGAGCGCGAACTTGAGCTCGCGATGGCGCCCGATGCGGGGGAAGCCGAGATTGGCGGCGATGGTCTGTCCGGACATCGTTTGTCTCCTCTCCCGGTTCACCCCGCCCGGGTCCTGGCTGGTTGCGACGCCGGCAGGTCTCCTGGCTCGCGGCGCCCCTTTCGGGGGCATCGGATTCACGCTGCGTTTCGTTGTCGCTTCGCGAGCAACGAAACTTCGCGATCCGATGCCGGCCGGCCCTGTCTTCCCGGACATAAGTCCAGTGACCCGCCCTGCCGGGGCGGACGGGCCGGCTTGAAGCCGCTCACAGTTGCGGGGGCAGCCGCCGTCTTGCTCCCGGGCTGGCTGGCCCGGCCGGAGCGCACGGCGTTCCCTTTTCACCCGCTCGCGCGGGACCGACGACACATAAACATGTCTTGATATCCCGCATATCGTCAAGCGGGATCACCGGCTTGTGCGAATTGTGTCACGATGGCGGCAAATGGCCTTTTCGGGGGATAAGTTGTCCAATCCCCGGCCTGCCCGGAATGCCTCCCCACCCACCCCAAACTCCTTTAATTTCCATTTCTTGCTTTCTTCTTTTAAGACTTCCTTGTGTCCCCCCGCCCGGCTCGAGCCACCCCCTGCATCGTCCAATTTCCCATGCGAATCCTGAACCGCATCCCCGCAACAATTCTTGCATTGCTGCTCATTTTCGCCGTCACCGGCGCCTGCTGGCCGCGCGCGAAAGTGCAGCCCTTCACGGCCTTCGATCAGCCCTTTTATCTCGGCATCGCCTACGATCTCGCCCACCACGGCCGCTTCACCAACGGCTATTTTTTCGACCGCGCGCCGGGATCCGTTCCCCGCCCGCCGGGGATGCGCTTCACCCCGCTTTATCCCACGCTCCTGGCCGGACTCGCAGCACTCGATCCCGCTTTTTCCCGGGCCATGGACTGCCTCGTGAATTCGCGCGGGCACGACGCATCCTGCCCCCGCACGGCCGCCCTGCCCCGCCTGCTGCAGTTCCTCATGCTCGCCGGGTTCTATCTTCTCGTTCAAGACATTGCGCGGCAGGTCACGGGCTCGAAGCGCGCGGGCTGGCTCGCGCTCATCCTTGCCCTTCTCACCGCCCCTGACCTTCTCGGCTACGTCAATTACATGATGACCGAGATCACCGCGCTCACGCTCGCGACCGCGGCGATCGACGCCGGCGTGCGCGGGCTCGCGAGCCCGCACGGCGCACGCTGGATGGCGCTCGCCGGCGCGCTCGCCGGCCTGGCCGCCTTGACGCGCCCGGCTTTTTTCTACCTTTTTCTCGCCTGCTCCCTGGTCGGTCTTGTTCTCGCCGCGCTGCGCCGCGCACGCGCAGTTCGCCTCAAACGCGCCGCCGCCTTCGCGCTCGCCGGCGCCGTCGTGCTCGCCCCCTGGATCATCCGCAACGCGGTTGTGATGCGGGATGCGAGGCTCACGGCAGGCTACGGTCCGGAAGTTCTTGTCCAGCGCATCGCGTTCGACGAGATGAGCTGGGCGGAGTATCGGCTTTCTTTCCTTTGCTGGCTGCCCGACGGCAACGGGATGGGAAGCCTGCTTTTCGGACCCGGCGCCTGTCATCGCTTCCAATGGGCTGACCGGCCCGACAATTTCTACGCCATCGGCAACGGCCCGCTGAAGGAACAGGCCGTCGCTGCGGCGGGCGGATGGCCGCACATGCTTCCCTACCTGCTGCACACCTATATCCTGCCCCATCTCTTCAAGTTCGCGATGGTGACGGTCTCGCTTGCGCTGCGCGGCGCATGGGTCAACCGTTATTGGGGCCTGATCCTGATGCCGATCTGTCTCTGGCTCACCTTTCGCGCGCTTCGCCGTCGCGACGCGCTTTTCCTGGCCGCGAGCCTGCCCGCCTGGTTCATGCTCCTCTTTACGGCTGGCGTGGCCGTGAACCAGCCGCGCTACAATCTCATGCTGATCCCTCCCTTTGCCCTCTCCGGCGCGATTGCGATCGAGGCTTTGTTGCGCCGCCGCATCCTCTCGGACAAAGGTACGGCGGCATTCACGCCAGCGGGCAATTTGCCCGGAAACTAGAAGAAATCTGCGTTGCGCCTTCGCACCGATCTGGGTTAGCGTGACCGCAAAGCTGCGCCGACTGGCGTCCGTCTTACGCCGGGAGGCTCATGGTGAGGGGGGAATGACGTCAACGCAGCGAAGCTCCGCGCCGCGCGTGGCTGCCACACCCGGCGCATCGAGTCCGGACTCCGTCCCATGCGAACCATGTCCTGCGTGCGAATTCCGCTTTACGCGAAGCTGAGCTGAATCGGGCCCCTGACGATAACGGAGGCTCGGCGCAACCTCGCAAACGACGGCAATGTCGAACAATCGTCCAAGTGGAGGCAAGAATGAAAAATCGCCGCTTATCTCCAGCAGAAGATCCGCGCACGTTGGTCCGCTTCACGTCGGGAACGGCCAATGCCGCGCTGTTTCTCGCGCTTGCCGTCGGGCTCGCCTGCCACGCCATTCCCGCCTCGGCGCAGCCATCGGAAAGCGGCGGCAACGTCTCCGTTCCGAACACGCCCACCATCACCGCCGATGTCGCCGTGACCGATGCGATGTTGAGCGATCCGGGTGGCGCCAACTGGACGAACTCCGGTCATGGCTATGCCAACGACCGCTTCTCCCCGCTCAACGAGATCAATGCGGGCAACGTCACCAATCTCATCCCGGTTGCAATCGCGCAGACAGGCTTCACCGCGAGCTTCGAAACGACGCCGGTCGTTGTCAACGGCGTGATGTACATCACGACGCCCATGGTCAATTCCAGGCAGGCCGTGATCGCGATGGACGGCGCGACAGGCCGTGAGATGTGGCGCTATGTCTATACCGACCAGCTCAATCATATCTGTTGCGGACCGGTCAATCGCGGCGTTGTTGCGGCCTATGGCAAGCTTTTCTTCGATACGCTCGACGATCATTTGATCGCGCTCGATGCGAAAACCGGCAAGGAGCTCTGGTCGGTTGTCGTTGCCGACGCATCGATCGGCTATTCGGAGACCTTGGCCCCGCAGGCCTATGCCGGCATGGTGATCATCGGCAGTGCCGGCGGCGAGTGGGCGACACGCGGCTTCCTCGCCGCCTACAACGCGGCAGACGGCAAGCAGATCTGGCGTTTCGACACCACCGATCCGAAGTCCTGGGCCGGTGATTCCTGGAAGAGGGGCGGTTCGGCCGTGTGGACCACGCCGGCGATCGACACCGCGCGCGATCTGATCATCTTCTCTGTCGGCAACCCCAATCCGGACCTCAACGGAAAGATTCGAGAAGGGAACAATCTCTACTCTGATTCGATCGTGGCGCTCCACGCCAAGACCGGCGCGCTCGCCTGGTATTATCAGGAAGTGCCCCACGATGTCTGGGACTATGATGCGGTCTCCAATGTCGTTCTGTTCGATGCGATGGACAACGGACAAATGGTTCCCGCGGCCGGCGAGGCCGGCAAGACGGCCTGGTTCTATATCGTCAATCGCGAAACCGGGCAGTTGATCCGCAAGTCCGAGCCATTTGATCAGCAGCAGAACATGTTCGCCCAGCCGACGGTCGCGGGCGTGCAGAGCCTGCCCGGCGCCAATGGCGGCAGCGAATGGTCGCCTCCCGCCTATTCGCCGCTGACCCATGCGGTCTACGTCCTCGGCATGAACCAGCTCATGACTTTCAAGACCGAGGAGACGACACCCCTGGTCCCCGGCCTGATTCGCCTCGGCAGCAGCTTCACCAATGTGCCGGGCGGGGTGCAGGACGGCACGCTGACGGCGATCGACGTCAACACGGGCAAAATTGTCTGGAACCAGACCTTGCCGCAGCCGATGATGGGCGGCGCGCTCGCCACCGCCGGCAACCTCGTCTTCTCCGGCGAGGGCAATGGCTGGTTCGACGCGTTCGATGCCACGAGCGGCAAGCTGCTCTGGCGCTTCAACCTCGGCGCCGGCGTGAATGCGCCGCCCGTCGCCTATCAGGTGAACGGCCATGAATATATCGCCGTCGCCGCAGGGGGAAATTTCCAAATGACCTATCCGCTCGGCGACGCGGTGGCGATCTTTACGTTGGCGAAGTAATGCGCTGGGTGAGGGTGCAGGGGGAAAGGCCTCTGCACCCCGGGCAGGAACTCAGCTCCAGGATCTGAAGCCCCAGCCCTCAGAACGCATTGGAGAAGTGGATTGCAAAGGCTCCGCCTTTTGCGGCGGCCGTTTTCCCCACCGCGCGGACGCGATGGGGTGCCGGCGCAAAGGCGGAGCCTCCGTTGTTACTGCGGAATGTCGAGCGCGGTCTTGTCGACGTACGGCTTCATGAGAGTTTCGGCCGTCGCCTGCGCCGCCTTCACCGCCGCCTCCGGCGTGGTGCGTCCGGAGAGCACCGCCTGGACCTGATTCTCCATCGCCTCGCGCACCGCCACGGTCTCGAAGGTGTCGAACCAGGGCACGGCATATTTGAGCTGTTCGAGCGCCACATTGGCGTCCGGATACTTGGCCAGATAGGCTTTCATTGCCGGCAGGTCATAGGCCGCGATGCGCGGAGCGAAATAGCCGGTAAAGCGGCTCCAGCGTCCGGCAATTTCCGGGCTCACCAGCCATTTGATCAGCGTCCAGGCCGCCGCCACCCGGTCGGGTGAATTGCCTTCCGGAATGATCAGGCTGCCGCCGCCGATCGGGGCTGCCGGCTGGATGTTGTACGGCATGAAGGCGACCTTGAACGGCGCCTTCATGTTGTCGCGCACGAAGGTAAGCGCCCCGGTCGAAAGGACCATCATGGCCGTGTGCCCGGTGAAGAACGCGGTCGCCGCGGCATTGGCGTCCGTGACGCCGGGAGGCATCACGTGCAGCTTGTTGACCATCTCATCGAGCAACATCACGGCACCGAGCGTGCTCGGCTGGTCGTAATAGACCTCTCCGCCATAGCCATGGTTGAAATACTGGCCGCCATCCGACATGGCGAGCCCGCTCACGATCCAGCCGAGATAGTCGTAGGTGCCCGGCATCTCGAAGCCGTAGCGCGTGACCGTGCCGTCCTTGACCACTGTGAGCTTCTTGGCATCCGTGACGAAATCCTGCCACGTCACCGGGGGATGATCGGGATCGAGCCCGGCCTGCTTGAATGCGTCGACGCTGTAATAAAGAAGCGGCGTCGAGTTCTGGAATGGCACACCGTATACTTGGCCATCGATCACCGCGTTGTCGGCAAGCGCCGGCCAGAACTCCGCCATGAAGCTCTTCGGCGTCATGCCGTCCTTTTCGATCAGCGGATCAAGCGAGATCGCCTCATGGTTTATCTCGTAGGAGCGGACGAAATTGGCGCTCATGATGACAGCGCCAGGCGGGCTGCCTGCCTTGATCGCCGCCCTGGTCTTCAGGTTGGTGTTGTCGTAGCTCCCGGTATAAACCGCAGTGACGTGGATATCCGGGTGCGCCTTGTTGAATTCCCCGATCAGCTGGCGGATCTCGATCACCAGCTTGCCCTGCACCGGCACCGGGAAATAGAGATCGATGTCGGTGGTCGCTGCGCGCGCGGCGCCTGCGGAGATGAGTATTCCCGCTGCCGCCGCGATTGCGGCGCGCCATGGTCTCAGCATGAACTGCCTCCTTACTTGATGCCGGTGAAGACGAAGCTCGAGACGATACGCCGCTGAAAGATGACGAAGATGAGGATCAGCGGCGCGGCGACCAGCAGCGTGCCCGCTGCGATCACTCCCCATTCCGTGGCGCTCTCCGCCCCCGAGGTGAACGAGGCGAGCCCCACCGTGAGGACCTGGTTTTCGGGCGAGGAGAGCGCGATCAGTGGCCAGAGGAACTCGTTCCAGTGATAGCTCACCGAGACGATGGCGAAGGCCGCGAGGCCGGGCCGTGCGAGCGGCAGAAGCACGTGCCAGATCACCTGCGGCAGGCTCGCCCCGTCGAGCATCGCCGCGTCCTCGTAATCACGCGGGATGGAGCGGAAGGTCTGCCGCATCAGAAATGTGCCGAAGGCCGAGGCCAGATAAGGCGCCATCACGCCCGGCAGCCGGTCGTAAAGGCCGAGCGAGACGATCGTCGTGAGGTTCGGCACGATCAGGATCGGCGGCACGAGCATGAGCTGCAGCAGGAAGAGATAGAAAAGAACGGTGCGTCCAGGAAACGAAAGCCGGGCAAAGGCGTAGCCCGCCGCGCTCACGGTGACGCACTGCACCGCGAGAATCCCCCCGCACATCAGGAAGGTGTTGAAGTACCAGAGCGGGAATGTGCCTTCGCTCCAGGCCTCGGCGAAATTGCCGAACCCGATCGTGCCCGAGGGAATGAGCGAAGCGATATCGGCCGCACTCGCGCTCTCCGGACGGAGGCTCGCGACCAGCATCCAGGCGAAGGGAATCGCCCAGAAGAGCGCCGCGGCCGCAAGCGCGAGCATGACGAGGAGCCTGACTTCCCGCCCGCGCTTACGACTCATAGTGGATCCCCCGCTCGAGCGCGCGCAGCGATCCCGCCGAGAGCAGGAACAGCACCACCACGCTCACCATCGTCGCCGCGGCGGCAAGCCCCGCATCATTGTTCTGGTGCGCCTGCTGGTAGATGTAGAAGAGGAGGACATTGGTCGCATCCGACGGACCGCCGTCGGTCATCACCACGATATGATCCACCTGCGTCAGCACATTGAGCAGGGCAATCACCAGCACGAAGGCGAGCGTCGGGCCGAGCAGCGGGAACGTCACGTAGCGGAAGCGCCGGATCGGCCCGGCGCCTTCGAGCATCGCCGCCTCGTTCAGATCGTCCGGAATCCCGGCCAGGCCGGCGAGGAAGAAGAGCATGTAATAGCCGGTGTTCTTCCACACCGTGATGGCGATGATCGAGGGCATGGCGAGCGAGGGATCGCCGAGCCAGTTGGTCTGCCCGGCACCGAGAAAGCTGAGGTAATGGTCGATCAGCCCTTCGCCCGGCAGGAAGATGAAGATGAAGAGCGCCGAAGCCGCGACCAGCGGAATCATCATCGGCAGCACCAGCAGCGTGCGCAGGAAGGCGGTGAAGCGGCGATTGTCGCGCAGCCCGAGCGAGAACAGAAGCGCGAGCGCCAGGCTCGGCACGATCGTCCCGACCCCGTAGACGACATTGTTCCAGGCCGCCTGGCGGAAATGCGGGTCGGCGAAGAGCCGTTCATAGTTTCCGAAGCCGAACCGCGCGACCTCACCGAACTGCTGGTCGATGAAGGAACGCACCAGCACCTCGAGCACAGGCCAATAGGTGAAGGCGGCGAGAAAGACGCCGGACGGCGCCAGCAGCACGAAGGCTGCCACGATGCTCCGCCGCCGCGCGATGCGTTCCCGGCGCCGGGTCGCGCCGACCGGCAACGGCGCCATCAACGTAAGCGGCGTCGCCTGATCCAACCGCTCCCCCGTGCTCACCCTCGGGGCCTGTTAGGCTTGGACGATAACCGCAGCATGACAGCGCAGCGACAGTTCGATGACAATACCGCAGCGCGATGGCAGCGCCCGCTCGCCGGACCGGATCTGGCGAGCGGAGCCTCGGTGTGGCAGGCATCCCGCCAACAAGCACCGATCATGGCAGGGAGGCATGACGACGCCCGAGGAGTACGACTTCATCATCATTGGCGCGGGCTCCGCGGGCTCGGTTCTCGCCCACCGCCTCTCGGCCGATCCCGCCACGCGGGTGCTGCTCCTCGAGGCGGGAGGCCAGGACCGCGACCCCTGGATCCATATCCCGGCCGGGTTCTTCCGCAACATCTACAACCCGCGTCTCAACTGGGGATTCGAGACGGAACCGGTCCCGGGCTTTGCCGGCCGCTCGATCCCCTGGCCGCGCGGCCGCGTGCTTGGCGGCTCGAGCGCCCTCAACGGCCTCGTCTATATCCGCGGCCAGAAGGAGGATTTCGATCTCTGGCGCCAGATGGGCAATCCCGGCTGGTCGTACGAGGATGTCCTGCCCTACTTCCGCAAGGCGGAGAACCAGGAACGCGGCGCGAACGAATATCACGGTGCCGGTGGCCCGCTCGATGTCTCGGACCTGCGAATGGACCACCCGCTCCATGCCGTCTTCATCGCTGCGGCGAAAGAGGCGGGCTATGCCTTCAACGCCGACTTCAACGGCGCGACCCAGGAAGGTGTCGGCGTCTACCAGATGACGATTCGCGGCCGCCGCCGCTGCGGTGCCGCGCTCGCCTATCTCCGGCCGGCCTTGGGGCGCCGGAATCTCACAGTGCGAACCGGCGCGCTTGCCGAGCGTGTGCTGATCGAAGGGAGCCGTGCCGTGGGAGTCGCCTGGCGCGCGGGCGGCGTCGCGCAGCGCGCACGGGCGCGCGCGGAAATCCTGCTCGCCGGCGGCGCGGTCAATTCACCGCAGCTTCTCCAGCTTTCCGGAATCGGTCCCGCCGGGCTGCTGGCCGAGCATGGCATCGCGGTTGTTGCCGATCTCCCGGGCGTCGGGGAAAACCTGCAGGACCATCTCAACAGCCGTGTCGTCACGCGCATTGCGCGCGGCCCGACGCTGAACGAGATCTCCCGCAGCCTGCCGCGTCAGGGCCTCGCCGGCCTCGCCTGGCTTCTGGCCCGCCGGGGCCCGCTGATGATGGGCGCGGGCCCGCTCGGCCTCTTCGCCCGCACCCGCGAAGGCCCCGCCACGCCCGACGTGCAGTACCATTTCATGGCCGGCAGCCTCGACCGGCCAGGCGCGCCGATGCACCCCTTCCCCGGCGCCAGCATCGCCTGCGTGCCCTGCCGCCCCGAGAGCCGCGGATGGATCCGCATCCGCTCGCCCGATCCCGCCGCGCCGCCACGGATCCAGCCCAACTACCTGGCCACCGAGAACGATCGCACGACGCTCATCGAAGGGCTGCGCATCGCCCGCCGCCTCTTCGGGACCGCCGCCATGCGCCCCTATGTCGGCGGCGAGGTGATGCCCGGGACCGCCGTGCAAACGAACGAGGAGTGGCTCGCCTATATCCGCGAGAAGGCCGGCACCGGCTTTCACGCGAGCGGAACCTGCCGGATGGGCTCGGATCCGATGGCCGTCGTCGATCCCGCGCTTCGCGTGCGCGGCGTGGGCGCGCTCCGCGTCATCGACGCCTCGGTGATGCCGACCGTCGTCTCCGGCAATACCAACGCCGCGACGGTCATGATCGCCGAAAAAGCGGCCGACATGATCCTCCGTCCCGGCGCGGGCGTTGCGGCGGAGGCCGCCTGAGCGGCATCAGATGCGCCGTCTCGTCCTTCTCTCGGCCGCGCCCGCCGCCGTCACAAAGTCTGGAGCACCCGCATGACCGAGGTTAAGCAAACGGCGCCCTATCGCGGCGTCTTTCCCGTCGTCCCAACGATCTTCGACGACCGCGGCGAGCTCGACCTCGCCGGCCAGCGCCGGGCCGTCGATTTCATGATCGATGCCGGTTCCGAGGGACTCTGCATCCTCGCCAATTTCTCCGAACAGTTCGCCCTCTCCGATGCCGAGCGCGAGCAGGTCATGCATGCCGTGCTCGATCATGTCGCGGGCCGGGTGCCGGTGATCGTCACGATCAGCCATTTCGCGACCCGCATCTCTGCCGAGCGCGGCCGCGCGGCCGAGGAGGCCGGCGCGGCCATGGTGATGGCGATGCCGCCTTATCACGGCGCCACCTTCCGCGTCGCCGAGCCCGGCATCTTCGCTTTCTTCCAGGCCGTGTCGGAGGCGATCTCGATCCCGATCATGATCCAGGACGCGCCGGTTGCCGGCACGCCGCTTCCGCCAGCTTTCCTCGCCCGCATGGCACGCGAGATTCCGCATGTTTCCTACTTCAAGATCGAGGTGCCGGGCGCTGCCGCCAAGCTGCGGGAGCTGATCGCTCTCGGCGGGGATGCGATCGTGGGGCCATGGGATGGAGAGGAAGGCATCACTTTGCTCGCCGATCTCGATGCCGGAGCGACCGGTGCCATGACCGGCGGCGGCTATCCGGACGGCATGCGCCAGATCACCGACGCCCATGCCGCCGGCCGGCGCCAGGAGGCCGTGGCCGCGTACGATCGCTGGCTGCCGCTCATCAATTACGAAAACCGCCAGTGCGGCCTTGCTGGCTGCAAGGCGTTGATGAAGGAGGGCGGCGTCATTGCCTCGGATGCCGTGCGGGCGCCGCTTGCCCCGCTCCACCCCGCTGCTCGCGCCGGCCTGATCGAAACCGCCCGCCGCCTCGACCCGCTGGTCCTGCGCTGGGGACGCTGACGCCTTCAGAGCCTCAGGGGAAAAAGCTTCGGCTGGAAAAGATTCAGCGGAAGGCAGCGCCCGGCCGCAGGCCAAGCCGCTTGAAGACGAGCGCGGCGGGGCAAAAACCGGTGATCCCGGATTGCAGCAGGTCGAGCCCGACAAAGGCGGCCAGCAGCAGCCACCATGGGCTGGCGAGCCATGCCAGCAGCGCGCTCGCCAGCACCATGGTTCCGGCAAAGCTCAGCACGGCGCTGTCAATGCTCATCTGAAACTCCTTTGCTTCGAGCGGAGACCCGCACGCGCGGCGAGCGCCGGCCCCTCCCGCGGCGTGCGGTCGAGCCCGCCGCCAGGCTCATGCGATCTCCTTCACCTTGGTGATATCGAGCTGGCCGAGCAGAAAGCGCTCGTAGAAAGGCTCGCTTTCGCCCTTGCGGATCTTGCGCAGGAAATAGCGCTCGAACCCCACCTTCGCGAGATGCACCCAGGCGCCCTTCGAGGCCCAGTTCACGTTCCGCGGCGGAATCTGCGGCTTGGCTATGAAAGCGATCCCTGAATCGCCAAGATCGGCGAGACAGACGGCATTCCAGGTGGCACGCGCCGTGGCGGGCCTGCCGCGCAGAAGCGCGCCGATATTCCGCGCGCTCGCCGTCACCATCGATTCGATCATGAACCCGGTCTTCGGCACGCCCACCGGCACCGGCGTCGCGCCGACCGGCGGGATCGCGACGCAAACTCCGATGCCGAACACATTTGGATAATTTGGATTGCGCTGGTGTCCGTCGATCAGCACGAACCCGCGCGGGTTGACCAGCCCTTCGATGCCGCGCACCGCCGCCACCCCGCGGAAGGCCGGGAGCATCATCGCAAAACGGAAGCCGAGCGCATGTGTCTTGTGCAGGCTGCCATCCTCGTTCAGCTCCTCCAGGGCAAGCGCCGCGTCGGAGACTGACGCCACCCGCGCATTGGTGATCCATTTGATGTGGCGCTGGCGGAGCTCGGATTCCAGCAGGCCCTTTGTATCGCCCACCCCGTCGAGACCGAGATGGCCGATATAGGGCTCGGCAGTGACGAAGGCCATCGGCACCCGGTCGCGCAACTTGCGCCGGCGAAGCTCGGTGTCGAGGATGAAGGCGAACTCGTAGGCGGGCCCGAAACACGAGGCGCCCTGCACGGCGCCGACGACGATGGGGCCCGGCTCGGCACAGAACGCCTCGAAGGCTGCGTGCGCGCGCTCGGCGTGATCTGCACGGCAGATCGACTGCGTGTGTCCCGCCGGCCCGAGTCCCGGGATCTCGTCGAAGGCAAGATCAGGCCCGGTCGCCACCACGAGATAGTCATAGGCGAGGCTCGTCCCGTCATTGAGCGCAAGCCGGTTCTCCGCCGGTTGGACACGGTGAGCACCCCCGGTGACGAGCCGGATTCCCTTCCGCCGCGCCATCGCCTCAAGGTCGGCCTCGATCTCTGGGCGCTTGCGCCAGCCGACCGCGACCCACGGATTCGAGGGCACGAACTCGAAGCGTCCATTCTCGGCTACGAGCGTCAGGCGATCCTCGCGGCGCAGTTCCGGCACAAGCTCGAGGGCGGCGAGCGTCCCGGAGAGACCTGCGCCGAGAACGACGATTTCGGCCATTTCCCATCCCTTTCTTTGTCGCGGCGATCCGCATCGGACCCTCCGCGCCTTGATTTCACTTTCCCGCCGGCACGCGCGAGCGTCTCCGATACGGATCGATCGCGATTTCGCAACGGCGCTTGACAATATATTCATAGCTTCGTATATACGCAATTATGAAAGTTGAAGCCGCCCGCATGGCTGAGGCCGCCGGCGCCGCCGCCGAGCTTCTGAGGACGCTCGCCAATCCTCATCGGCTGATGATCGTCTGCCGCCTGGTCGAGGGCGAGCACTCCGTGGGCGAGCTCGCCTCGGCGCTGGAACTTCGGGACTCCACCGTCTCTCAGCACCTCGCCGTGCTCCGCCGCGAACGGCTGGTACGGGCACGGCGCGACGCGCAGACGATCTGGTACTCGCTTGCGAGCAAGCCTGCCCGTGCCGTGCTCGAGACGCTCTTCCGTCTCTATTGCGCTCCGCCACCGGTCACCGCCCGGAATCGAGCAAACCGCGCTCCGGACTTGACCCAGGTCAAGGAACGCCGACCGCGCCCGTCCTGAAAATTGGATTTGTCATGGACCTGCACCAAGAGAACCCCCGCGACTTCAGCCCGAAAACCGTCCACGATCGCTTGCTTCGTCATGAGATCGTGCTGATTGATGTGCGCGAGCCACAGGAGTACGCCGCAGAGCGGATTCAGGGCGCGCTCCTCTTTCCGCTCTCCACCTTCGATCCTGGCGCGCTCCCATTCTCGGATGGCCGGCCCGTGGTGCTGCATTGCGGCACGGGCAAGCGTTCGGTTGCGGCGCTCGCCGCCTGTGCCACGGCCGGTGTGCCGGTCCGTCAGCACATGGAAGGCGGGATCGCTGCCTGGAAAGCAGCCGGCCTGCCGACCGTTCGATTCGACCCCGCAACCGGCCGGGTGATCGAACGCGCGTCATAGCCCGCCATGCGCCCTCCTTTTATCGCGGCCGCCGCTCTCGGCCTCGCGCTTTTGGCGGCGCATTCCGTGCTTGCCGCCCCGCCCGCAACCTTCACCGTCCAGCCCGCCAACGTCGCCGACGAGAAGGCCGTGTTCGCGACCGTGGAAAGCCGCAATGTCGTGCCCGCGCGCACGCGCATCGGCGGCACGATCGCAAGCCTCGCCGTCAAGGACGGGGATGAGGTGAAGAAGGGCCAGGTGCTCGCCGTCGTCGCCGACGAGAAACTTTTATTGCAGCGGGATTCGCTCGACGCCGATATCGCCGGCCTGCAGGCGAGCCTTGCCCAGGCCGAGGCCGATTTCCGCCGCGCCGAAGCGCTCGTTGGCCAGGGCGCTGTCTCGCGCCAGCAATATGACCGCGCGCGCACCGCGCTCGATGTGGCGCAGAGCGCGCTCAATGCACGCATCCAAAGCCGGGCGGTGATCGAGCAGCAGATTGCCGAGGGCCAGGTGCTGGCGCCGACCGATGGGCGTGTGCTCGACGTGCCCGACACCGCGGGCACGGTCGTGCTTCCTGGCGATTCCATCGCAACCATTGCCGAGCATGGCTTCGTCCTCAGGCTCGAAGTGCCGGAGCGCAGCGCCCGCTATCTGCACGCCGGCGACACCGTGCGGATCAACGGCACGGAAATCGGCGAGCCTTCCGTCGAGTTCGGCCGCATCACCCTCGTCTATCCCGAGATCCGGAATGGCCGCGTCGAGGCCGATGCGACTGCTCCCGGCCTCGGCAGTTATTTCGTGGGCCTGCGTGTCCTCGTCTGGGTGCCCACCGGCGAGCGCCCGGCGTACATCATCCCCGAGCATTTCATCGAAACGCGCTTCGGGCTCGATTATGTCCGGCTCGCGCGTGCGGAAGGCAGCGTCATTGCTGTTCCGATCCAGCGCGGCGAGCCACATCCGACGCCTTCGATGCCCGACGGCATTGAGGTGCTCTCCGGCATCCATTCGGGCGATACGCTGGTCCAGCCGTGACTCTCGGTCTCTCGGGCCGGCTCGCGGCGGCAAGCATCCGCTCGCCCCTCACCCCTCTTTTCCTCCTTGCCGCGCTCGCGCTTGGCCTCGTTGCTCTCCTCAACATTCCTCGCGAGGAGGACCCGCAGATCCGCGTGCCGATGGTCGATATCATGGTCTCGGCCAATGGCCTCAAGGCTCCGGACGCCGTCGAGCTCGTCACCAAGCCGCTTGAAACCATCGTCAAGGCAATCCCCGGCGTCGAGCACGTCTATAGCCAGACCCAGGACGACCGCGTCATCGTCACGGCGCGCTTCGTCGTCGGCACGAGCGAGGATGTCGCGGTCGAGCGCGTGGACGAAAAGCTGCGCGCCAACTACGACCGCATCCCGATCGGCATCCCTGAGCCGCTGGTCGTCGGGCGCGGCATCAGCGACGTTGCCGTTGTCGTGCTGACGCTCTCGCCGAAGCCCGACGCCGCTCAGCAATGGAGCGCGATGGATCTCTATCAGCTCGCCGAGAAGCTGCAGACGGAGCTGATCAAGGTCCCGGATATCGGGCTTTCCTATATCTCCGGAACGAGCCCGAACGAGATCCGCGTCGAGCCCGACCCCGAAAAATTAGCGCTGTTCGGCGTGACCTTGCAGGACCTGGTCGCCAAGGTGCAGGGCGCCAACCGCTCCTTCGTCGCCGGCAGCGTCCGCGATGCCGGTGTGATGGAGACGGTGGCCGCCGGCCAGACCCTCTTCGGCATACCCGATATCGGCCTTTTGCTGCTCGAAACGCGCGACGGCAGG
>JASHRV010000356.1 GCA_030037175.1 Acetobacteraceae bacterium | reverse complement strand
TTGCATAGGCCGGCCGGACCAGGGAAGCGGCGTTTGGCGCGCGCTATGAACCTTCCGGGCCTGTCGTGCGACGAGCAACGGGGATTGTTCTCTTTTGAAAAAGAGAACCAGAAAACTTGTATCCGTTTTCCGGACCTCGTCCGGTCGGAGTCCCAACCTGCCGCCGGGTCCCGAAAACGGAAAAAAGTCTTTTTGCTTCTTTTTCTTCAGAAAAAGAAGGCTCTTCCCTTTGAATACTTCTTCAATACTTTATCGGAGCGCATGACACACCCTAAGGACAGGTCGGCCGTCTCAGGATCAGGGTGATCCAGCCGTCGATGGCGACCCGCCCTTCGAGCACGAGCCCGACGCGCCGATGCGCGGTGAGCACCAGGGCGGCCTGGCGCGCAAGAAGCCCCGCGAGCACGGCCCGCCCGCCCGGTGCCAGGTTCCGCGCGAGCGAGGCGGCCATCGCGACGAGCGGCCGGGCGAGGATATTGGCGAGCACGAGGTCGTAGGGGGCGGAGCCGCCGATGGCGCGCGACCGCCAGCCATCCGCCCGGATCACCCGCACCCGCGTGCCGAGCCCATTGGCCGCGGCGTTGCGCCGCGCCGCCCGCACCGCATGCGGGTCATTGTCCGCGGCCAGGACCGGGCGGTGCCAGAGCCGCGCCGCGGCGAGCGCGAGAACGCCCGAGCCGGTGCCGAGATCGAGGATCCGCCGCGGCCGCGGCCGCGGCCGCGCGAGACGCTCGAGCGCAAGCAGGCAGCCTCGCGTCGAGCCGTGCTCGCCCGAGCCAAAGGCCATGCCCGCATCGAGGATGAGCGCAATCCGCCCCGCCGGCGCTCGGCCGCTGAGATGGCTGCCCCGGATCGCGAAGCGGGCGCCGACGCGCTGCTCGGGGAACGAGGCACGCACGCGGGCAAGCCAACCGCCCTCCGGGATCGGTCGATGCTCGGGCAGCACGGCCACGCCGCTCGCCGCCGCGGCCAGGGCGAGCGCGAGCGCAAGCCCGGTCCCGTCCCCGCCTGCCGACCGCACGCCCTCGATCTCGACCTCGCCGGGCCCGGAGACAAAGCGCGCGACGCTGGGGCAATGCGCCGCGAGCGCCGCCTCATAGGCGGCGGCGGCATGCTCGGGAACGGTGAGGCGGAGGGATTCGAGCCGGCCGCTCACGCCGGCTCGACATAGCTGCTGATCAGGCTTTTCGGGCGTTCCTGGTTCTCGAAGCGGACGACGAGCCGATCCCCCTCGCTCTCCATCACCTCTCCGTAACCGAATTTCTGGTGGAACACCCGCGCCCCCACCGCGATCGGCGCCGCCCGCGCATTTCGCCCGCCTGCCTCGGGCACATCGCGGACACGCGGAAGCCGGACGGGGGAAGGAAACACGCTCGCGAACACCGCCGGAGCGCTCAGCGCCGCCTCGCGCTCAAGCATCGTCGAGCCGGAATGCTCGACCCTGTCCTCGGGAAGCTCGTCGATGAAGCGGCTCGGATAGGCGGGCTGCCAGCCCGAATAGAAGCGCCGGCTGGCGACATGGCTCACGATCGCGCGCAAGCGGGCGCGGGTCAGCCCGACATAGGCGAGGCGGCGCTCCTCCTCGAGCGCTTTCGCCCCCCCTTCCTCGAGTGCGCGCTGGTTCGGAAAAAGCCCATCCTCCCAGCCCGGCAGAAAGACGGTGTCGAATTCGAGCCCCTTGGCGCCGTGCAGGGTCATCAGGCTGACCCGGTCGCCGGCGGCATTCTCGTCATTCTCCATCACCAGGCTGACGTGATCGAGGAAGCCTTCCAGGGTCTCGAACTCGGCAAGCGCGCGCCCGAGCTCCTTGAGATTCTCGACCCGGCCGGGCGCCTCGGGCGAGCGGTCCTTCTCCAGCATCTCGAGATAGCCCGATTCATCGAGGATCTCGCGCAGGCAGAGCACAGGCCCGTCACGGCGCAGCGTCTCGCGCCACCGCGCAAAGCCGGCAACCAGCCGGGTGAAGGCTTCCCCCGTTCGTCCCCCGAGCGCCTCTGCCGCACCGGCAAGCGGCACCCCCTGCGCGCGCGCCGTCTCGCGCAGCCGGCGCAGCGCCGCATCGCCCAGGCCGCGCTTCGGCACGTTGAGAACGCGCTCGAAGGCGAGATCGTCGCCGGGCCTCAGGGTGGCGCGCAGATAGGCCACCGCATCGCGAATCTCCGCCCGCTCGTAGAAGCGGAGCCCGCCGACCACCCGGTAGGGAATCGCCCAGGCGATCAGCCGTTCCTCGAAGGCGCGGGTCTGGAAGCTCGCCCGGACAAGGATCGCGACCTCCGCGAGCGAGTTTCCCTCTCTGCGCAGCGCCTCGATCCGCTGCCCGACCATCCGCGCCTCCTCGTCCGAGTCGCGAAGCCCGATCACGGCAACTTTCTCGCCCTCGGCGCCCTCGCGCCCCGGGCGCAGCGTCTTGCCGAGCCTGCCCTCGTTATGGGAGATGAGCGCGGCGGCGGCGGCGAGGATCGGCGCCGTGCTGCGATAATTCGCCTCCAGCCGTACCACCCGCGCCCCCGGAAAATCCTGCTCGAAGCGAAGGATGTTCTCCACCTCGGCACCGCGCCAGGAATAGATGCTCTGATCGTCGTCACCGACGCAGCAGATGTTCCGGTGCGCCTGGGCGAGCAGCCGGAGCCAGAGATATTGCACCAGATTGGTATCCTGGTACTCATCGACCAGAATGTAACGAAGGCTCCGGTGATACTCCGCAAGCACGTCCGGGTGGTTGCGCAGAAGCTCGGTCGCGTGGAGGAGGAGGTCGCCGAAATCGACCGCGTTCACCGAAGCAAGCCGCTCCTGGTAGGACGCATAAAGGGCGCGGGCCTTGCCTTGCGCGAAATCGGTATCGTCGTCGGCCGGCGTGACGCGCGAAGGCGTCAGCCCGCGGTCCTTCCAGCGCTGGATGCGCCCCATCAGCGCCGGCGGCGGGAAGCGATGGAGATCGAGCCCCGCTTCCTGCATCAGCGGCTTGAGCAGACGAAGCTGGTCGTCGGTGTCAAGGATCGAGAAGCCGGGCTCAAGTCCGGCGAGCGCGGCGTGCCGGCGCAGCATGCGCGCGCCAAGCGCGTGGAAGGTGCCGAGCCAGAGCCCCTCCACCTTGCTTCCGAGCATCGCCGCGATCCGCTCGCGCATCTCGCGCGCGGCCTTGTTCGTGAAGGTGACGGCCAGCACCTGCGATGGCCAGGCCCGCTTGGTGAGCAGGATATGGGCGAAGCGGGTGGTCAGCACCCGCGTCTTGCCGGTGCCGGCGCCGGCGAGCACGAGCAACGGCCCGTCGAGCGTCTCGACGGCCAGGCGCTGCTCATCGTTGAGACGGGCCAGATAATCCATGTCACCCAATATCGGCGGCAACCCGCGGCCGTACCCCGAGAATATGGGCAATGGCGTAGGTAAGATCGGGCCGGTTCAGGGTGTAGAAATGAAATTCGTCCACGCCGTTGGCCTGAAGCAGGCGGACCTGCTCGGCCGCGACGACGGCAGCCACCATCCGGCGCGTCTCGGGGTCGTTCTCGGTGCCCTCGAAGAGCTCGCCGAGCCAGCCGGGCACGCTCGCGCCGCAGAGGGCGGAGAAGCGCACCGCCTGGGCAAAATTGGAGACCGGCATGATTCCGGGAACGATCGGCGCCGTGATCCCGGCGGCAAGGCAGCGGTCGAGGAAGCGGAGATAGACCGCGGTGTCGAAGAAATACTGGGTGATCGCGCGGCTCGCGCCGGCATCGAGCTTGCGCTTGAGATTGTCGAGATCGGCGCCGGGGCTCGATGCTTCGGGATGGGTCTCCGGATAGGCCGCGACCGAGATGTCGAAATCGGCGATCTTGCTCAGCAAGGCAACGAGGTCCGCGGCATGGGCGCAGCCCTCCCGGTGCGGCACGTACGGGGTTCCCGGCGGCGGATCGCCGCGCAGCGCGACGATATGCCGCACGCCCGCCTCCCAATAGCGCCGGGCGATCGCCTCGATCCCGGCGCTGCTCGCGCCGACGCAGGTGAGGTGGGCGGCCGGCACCAGCGAGGTCTCGCGGACGATCCGAAGAACGGTCGCGTGGGTGCGCTCCTGGGTCGAGCCGCCGGCCCCGTAGGTGACGGAGACGAAGCGCGGCGCGAGCGGCTCGAGGCGGCGGATGCAGGTCCAGAGCTGGGTCTCGAGCGCCTCGCTCTTCGGGGGAAAGAACTCGAAGGAGAGAAGGGGCGGGGGCTCGCGCACGGAACGGCTTGGCAGCGGGCCGAATCGTGGCCCGGTGAGCCAGCGCTCCAGGGTCGCGGGGGCCGCCGCAAGGCCGGAACGGCCCGCGGGGCGGTCGATCAGGGACGAAGCCATGCCATCCTCTTGGCGCCGATAACCCCAACGAGGCAAGGGCTCGCATCATGGCACGGCAGGATGCACGCCGGAGGCGAGCCCGGGCCGTGATTTCCCGCCGGCCGCGATCCGCTCTACAACGGCCGCTCGCCACCCGGGAGCCGCGATGCGTTTCGACATCCTCCTCTTCGCCCTCGCCCTGCCCGCGCTTGCCGCCTGCGCCACGCCCCCGCCCGCAAGCCAGCCCGAGGCGCTCGCCGCCTATCGCGAGACCAACGACCCGCTGGAGCCGACCAACCGGGTCCTCTACGAGGTGAGCAACGATGTCGCGGCCGTGACACTGACCCCGGCGGCGCACGCCTATCGCTGGGCGCTGCCGGAAGGCGTGCGCGGCTCGATCTCGAACGTCCTCTCCAACCTCGGCAGCCCCGTCCGCTTCGGCAATGACGTGCTGCAGACGAGCCCGCGGCGCGCCGGGGACACGCTGATGCGCTTCCTGATCAACTCCACGATCGGGCTCGGCGGCATCTTCGACGTCGCCGATGGCTGGGGCTATCCGGCGCACCCGTCGGACTTCGGCATGACCCTCGCGGTCTGGGGCGTGCCGCCCGGGCCTTATCTTTTCCTGCCCCTGCTCGGCCCCACCGATCCGCGCGACACGTTCGGCTTCGCGGCCGACACGGTCGCCAACCCGGTCGAGGCCATGGGCAACGGTCCCGGCATCATCGTCTTCAACTGGCTCACGCTCGGGACCACGACGATTTCGGACTACGCGCAGAATCTCCCCGCGATCAACGAGGTGAAGCGCACGGCGCTTGATCCCTACGCGACATTCCGTAGCCTCTACCGCCAGCACCGGCAGGCGCAGATCGCGGCTGCCAAGACGGGCCGGCCGGCGACCATTCCGGTCTGGTTCAGCCTGCCGCCCAAGCAACCGAGCGAGTGAACCGATGCCGACACGTCGCAGCCTTCTTTTCTCCGTTCCTTTCCTCCTCGCCGCCAGCCGGGTGCCCGCCGCCGACGAGGCGACCGAGGCCGCCCAGTTCGTGAAGCAGACGGGCGACGCCATCCGCCAGGTCGTGGACCAGCCCGGACCGATGTCGGACAAGCGCGGCGCGCTCGCGCAGATCGTGGACCAGGCGGTGGACGTGGACGGCATCGGCCGGTTCGCGCTCGGCCGCTTCTGGAACGTGGCGACACCCGCTCAGCGCCAGGCCTATCTGTCCCTCTTCCACCAGTTTCTGGTGTTCAACGTCACCGGCCGGCTCGGCCAGTACAAGGGTGCGACATTCACGATCGACCGCACCGAGCCGATGAACGGAGACATGGCGGTCTCGACCACGATCCATACGCCGGGCCAGCCCACGGCGAACATGCAATGGATCGTAGGCTTCGCCTCGGGCCGGCCGCAGATCGTCGATCTGGTCGCCGAGGGCACCAGCATGCGCGTCACCCAGCGCAGCGACTATGCAAGCGTGATCACCCGCAACGGCGGGGAGGACGTGCAGGCGCTGATCGACGCGATGCGCGCCCAGCTCACCCGGCTGCAGGGCGGCAGCAACGGCTAGATCGAAAAGGATAGAGCCTTCTTTTTCTGAAGAAAAAGAAGCAAAAAGACTTTTCCCCGTTCTCCGGACCACCGTTCCACCTCGGGCCTCCGAACGGACGGTCGGAATCGCTTGCCGGTGCCTGGCCCGGAAAAACGGATAAAAGTTTTCTGGTTCTCTTTTTCAAAAGAGAACAACTTTCTTTCACCTATTCACAATCCACTTCAACATGTCAGTCTAACTTGACATTCTCTCGCCGTTCTGTGGCCGATCCGGGCTCGGGCACACCTCCGGCCTCACGGAAAATACCGTGTAATTTCAATGCATTAGCTCAAGACGAAACACGTCTACGGGCCAGATGGTACAGATCTTTGCCTCCTACGCCGCCGTGCGCTCGATCAGCTCGATCCGCACGTTCTCGGGGCCGCGGACGAAGGCGGTCCGCGTGCCGGGACGCGGGGAGGCGAGCTCGGCCGCGAAGGCCGCACCCTTGCGCTTGAGCTCGGCGACCACGCTCTCGATCCCTGTCACGGCAAGGCCGATATGCTCGAGCCCGAGATAGGGCGGCTCGGGTGCGGCGTGGGTGCCCGCCGGCACCTGCTCGATGAAGAGGCGCACGCCGCCGAGCTCGACGATGACGCGAAGTTTCCCCGCATTGTCCACCGTGCCGACCCGCCGCGCCCCGAACATCTCTTCGTAGAAGCGGGCCGATTTGTCGGGATCGAGGCTGCGGAGATGGAAATGGTCGCAGCGGAATTCGGTCATCGGGTTCCTCCCTCGCTCGGATGAGCGCCCAGGCCCGCGGTTGGTAGGGCCTCGGTCGCGCGGGCGCAATCTCGCGCCATGACGGCATCGGTCTCGGCTGCGGCGGGCAGGCTTCCCTGGCTTCCGGCGCGCGTGCAGCAGATCCCTGCGGCGGCGATGGCGCGCGCAAGCGCGGCCGGCAGCGTCGCCCCTCGGTCGAGCGCTGCGGCGAGCACGCCGGCAAGGCAATCGCCGGCGGCGGTGGTATCGACCGCCGTCACGGGGCAGGCGGGCAGACGGATGGAGTGGCCCTCGCGCGCGGCCTCGGCGCCGTCGGCGCCAAGCGTGCGCACGACGCCGATCCCGAGCTTTTCGGAAAGCGCCGCGGCCCCCGCCGCCGTCCCGAGGCGGGCCGCGAGCCAGGCGGCCTCATCCTCGTTGACGAGGAGGAGGTCGAGCGCGGCCAGGATTTCGGTGGCGAGCGGCCTGGGCGGAGCGAGGTTGAGAAGGACGCGGGCGCCGCGGGTGCGGGCGCGGCGGATCAGCGAGGCGGTTTCGTCCGGGTCGCACTCCATCTGAAGCAGGAGCGTCGTCTCGGGGCCGAGGACCTCGTCCTGCACCTGGGCCGCACAGGCGAGCCGGTTGGCGCCGGCGGCGACTGCGATCTGGTTGCGGCCGGCGGGATCGACGGCGATCGCCGCAACCCCGGTCGAGGCGGCGACATGGGCGAGGCGGGAAAGATCGATCCCGGCGGCCTTGAGGCCCGCGAGGGCGGGCGCGGCGAAATCGTCGCGCCCGACCGCGCCTGCGAAGGCGACCGCAGCCCCGTCGCGCGCGGCGGCGAGCGCCTGGTTGGCGCCCTTGCCGCCCGGCTCGACGCGGAGATCGGGCCCGAGCACCGTCTGCCCCGGCCCGGGCAGGGCGGGCAGGGGAAAGATCAGGTCGAGATTGATCGAACCGAAGACGACGATCATCGCTGCGGCACCGCGCCTCTCACGCGTCCTTTGCCAGCGCCGCCATGAGCTCGGAAAACTCCCGCCTGCTGAGCCCGCTATCGGGCTGCTCCACGCGCTCGCCGGCAAGCATGCGGCGGAGCACGCGCAGCATCGGCGCGGAGAAGCTTGCCGCGCCGAGCCGATAGTCGAGGAAGGCCTGGTGAGCGAGCGGCACCCAGGCGGCAAGGATCTCGAGCATCGCCTTCGCATAGGCCCGGATCTCGTATTGCGCATGCGGGTCGGCGCGGAGCTCGAGAAAGTGGAGAAGATTGTGCAGGTCGGTTTTCCAGTACCACTGCGTGTACGTGTTGAGGGT
>JASHRV010000355.1 GCA_030037175.1 Acetobacteraceae bacterium | reverse complement strand
GAAAGATCCATGCGCGATAAGGGCGATTTCCTGTTCACCTCCGAATCGGTGTCGGAGGGCCATCCCGACAAGGTCGCCGACCGCATCAGCGACACCGTTCTCGACGCATTCCTTGCGGCCGATCCCTATTCGCGCGTTGCCTGCGAGACGCTGGTCACCACGAATCGCATCATCCTTGCGGGTGAAACGCGCGGGCCGGACACGGTGACGCACGAATATCTCACCCATCTCGCGCGGCTTGCGGTGCACGATATCGGCTACGACCAGGAGGGATTCTCGTGGAAGGACGCCGTCGTCTGCTGCCATCTGCACTCGCAGTCCTCGGACATCGCGATGGGCGTCGATGCCAGCGGCAACAAGGATGAGGGCGCGGGCGACCAGGGCATCATGTTCGGCTACGCCTGCACCGAGACCGAGACGCTGATGCCCGCGCCGATCTATTACGCTCACCTGATCCTGCGCCGGATCAGCGAGATGCGGCGCAACCACGACGTTGCGGTGGCGGGGCTCAGGCCGGACGCGAAGAGCCAGGTGACGCTGCGCTATGTCGACGGCAAGCCGGTCGAAGCGACGTCGGTCGTGGTCTCGACCCAGCACGAGGAAGGTCTCGATCAGAGCGAGATCAAGCGGATGCTCTGGCCGATCGTCGAGAGCAGCCTGCCGCCCGGCTGGATGTGCCCGGATGCGGCCTTTTATGTGAATCCGACCGGGAAATTCGTGACCGGCGGCCCCGACGGCGATTGCGGGCTCACCGGGCGCAAGATCATCGTCGATACCTATGGCGGTGCTGCCCCGCATGGCGGCGGAGCGTTCAGCGGGAAGGATCCGAGCAAGGTCGATCGCTCGGCAGCCTATGCCTGCCGCTACCTCGCCAAGAACGTGGTGGCGGCCGGGCTCGCCGATCGCTGCACGATCCAGATCTCCTATGCGATCGGGGTTTCCCAGCCGCTTTCGGTCTATGTCGATCTGCAGGGCACGGGACGGGACGTGGAAGAGGCGAAGCTCGAGAAGGTGCTGCGGGAGCTGATGAACCTCTCCCCGCGCGGCATCCGCGAACATTTGCACCTCAACCGGCCGATCTATGCCCCGACCTCGGCATTCGGTCATTTCGGGCGCGAACCGGACGAAGAGCGCGGCTTCTTCACCTGGGAGCGGACGGACCTCGCCCCTGCCCTCGCCGGCGCGTTCGGAAGGTGAGCCGACGAAAGAGCTGAAGCCGCCGCCCGAGCGGCTCTATGGGCGGAGAAGCGGCCATCCGCTCAGGGCGCGGCAGCGTCTGCTGATCGAGGAGATTCTGCCGCGGCTCCGATTCGCGCCCGAGAATGCGGCGGACCCGGCCGGGGCATTCGCGCCGCGGGTGGAAAAGCTTTGGCTCGAGGTCGGGTTCGGCGCCGGCGAGCATGCGCTCGCGGCGATCGGGTCCGCCTCGGGGATCGGGCTGATCGCCTGCGAGGTGTTCGAGAACGGCGTCGCCTCGCTGCTTTCGGCGTTGGTCCCCGCGGGGAAAGAGGAATCCCCTTCCCTGCCAGGCAATCTCCGACTCTGGACCGAGGATGCGCGGGCGCTGATCCGGACGCTGCCCGCCGCCTCGGTGGACCGGCTCTTTCTGCTCTTCCCCGATCCCTGGCCAAAGGCGCGGCATGCCAAGCGGCGCTTCGTCCATCCGCTCTTCGTGCCCGAGATCGCGCGCATCCTGGCTCCCGGCGGGGAGTGGCGAATCGCGACCGACGATCCGGTGCTCCAGGCCTGGGTCGCGGAGGTGCTCGCCGGGCAGGATTTTTTCGACGTTGCGCCGCCGGCCGCCGAGCGACCGGAGGGGTGGGCCGGGACCCGCTACGAGGCGAAGGCGCGCGCGGCGGGACGGCGGCCGCTCTACTGGCGCCTCGTCCGGCGCGGAGAATCGGGAGACTCTTCAGGGGCTGCTTCTTGCAATCGCGGAGTGGCGGAGCTATCTGCGGGTCCGGAAAATCATTCTCCGCTGACGGACGGGGGGTGGCCTTAACGGGCCGCCTTTTTTGTTTGGCCGATCGCGTACCCGCTGCTTCGATGCCGGAGGACCGGCTTGCCGAACTGGTTTCGCCCACGCTCGAAGCGATGGGCTACGAGCTGGTGCGTGTCGTGACCACGGGGGGGACGCGGCCGACGGTGCAGATCATGGCTGAGCGAGCCGACGGGCAGGCGATGGCGATCGAGGATTGCGAGGCGATCAGCCGTGCCCTTGGTGCCGTCTTGGATGTTGCCGATCCGCTGCCCGGGGCCTGGGCGCTCGAGGTAAGCTCGCCCGGGATCGACCGGCCGTTGACGCGGATCAAGGACTGGAACCGCTTTGCCGGCCATCTCGCCCGGGTCGAGCTCGCCGAGCCCGTGCAGGGACGGCGGCGGATGAACGGTATCGTGCTCGGGGCCGACGACACGGCAGCGCGGCTCCGGCTCGAGGATGGAACGGAGGCCGTGCTGGCGCTTGGAGCGATCCGCCGCGCGCGGCTCGTTCTCACCGAGGCGCTGATCAAGGCGACGGCGCCACAAAAACAGAGCAATTGAGAGGATATCCCATGGACACCGCCATCGCCCGCCCCGACATCCTGCTGGTGGCCGATGCCGTCGCGCGCGAGAAGTCGATCGACCGCGAGGAGGTGATCGCAACCCTCGAGAGCGCGATCCAGAAGGCCGGGCGCGCGAAATACGGGCACGAGAAGGACATCCGCGCCACCATCGACCGCAAGACCGGCGATGTGCGGCTCTCGCGCTGGAGCGAGGTCGTCGAGACGGTGGAGAACGAGGAGACGCAGATTCCGCTTTCGCTCGCGCGGAAGATCCAGCCCGCCATCTCGCTCGGCGAGTTCATCGTCGATCCGCTGCCGCCGATCGATTTCGGGCGCATCGCCGCCCAGACCGCCAAGCAGGTGATCGTGCAGGGCGTGCGCGATATCGAGCGCAAGCGCCAGTACGAGGAATACAAGGACCGCATCGGCGAGATCGTCAACGGGATCGTCAAGCGCACCGAGTACGGCAACCTGATGGTCGATCTCGGCCGCGCCGAGGCGCTCCTGCGCCGGGATGAGCTGATCCCGCGCGAGAGCTTCCGCAACGGCGACCGGGTGCGCGCCTATATCTACGATGTACGCGCCGAGCCGCGCGGGCCGCAGCTTTTTCTCTCGCGCACGCATCCGGGCTTCCTCGCCAAGCTCTTCGCCCAGGAGGTGCCGGAGATCTATGACGGCATCATCGAAATCAAAGCGGTCGCCCGCGACCCAGGCTCGCGGGCGAAGATGGCGGTGATCAGCCGCGATTCCTCGATCGATCCGGTCGGCGCCTGTGTCGGCATGCGGGGCTCGCGCGTGCAGGCGGTGGTGGCCGAGCTGCAGGGCGAGAAGATCGACATCATTCCCTGGAGCCCCCAGGCAGCGACCTTCGTCGTCAATGCGCTGGCGCCGGCGGAGGTGACCAAGGTGGTGATGGATGAGGAGGCCGGCCGGGTTGAAGTCGTGGTTCCGGATGATCAGCTTTCGCTCGCCATCGGCAGGCGCGGGCAGAATGTGCGGCTGGCGAGCCAGCTCACGCGCTGGGACATCGACATCATGACCGAGGCGGAGGAGAGCGAGCGGCGGCAGGAAGAATTCCGTCGGCGCACGGGCCTTTTCGTCGAGGCGCTCGATGTCGATGACGTGATCGCGGGCCTGCTCGTCACGGAAGGATTCGGCTCGGTCGAGGAGCTGGCGCTGACGCCGCCCGACGAGCTTGCCGCGATCGAAGGGTTCGACGAGCAGATCGCTGGCGAGCTGATCCGCCGCGCCGAGGCCTATCGGGTGCGCCACGAGGCGGAGCTCAGCGAAAAGCGCCGCGAGCTCGGCGTCGAGGACGAGGTGGCTTCGGTCGAGGGGCTGACGCCGGCGATGCTGGTCGCGCTCGGCGAGAAGGGGGTGAAGACCCTCGACGATCTCGCCGATCTCGCCTCCGATGAGCTGATCGAGATCGTGGGCACCGATGCGCTCGAAGAGGAGACGGCGAACGCGATCATCATGGCCGCGCGCGCGCACTGGTTCGAAGGCGAGGTGACGACGGACGCTGAGGCGCATGCGGCGGAAGGGCAGGAGGCGGATCACGGCTGAGCCGCGGGCGATCCCCCGGGCGGCTCCTGCGGCAGCCCGCCCGATCTTCCCGCCGGCCGTGTGCGCGGTTCGGGCGGAGAGGCAGCCGCTCCGCCGCTGCGTTGCGACGCGCGCAACGCTGCCGAAGAGACAGATGATACGCTTCGTGATCGGGCCGGGGCCGAGCCTCGTGCCCGACCTCGAAGGGACGCTTCCGGGCCGGGGAATCTGGTTGAGCGCAAAGGGGGATGTGATAGAAACCGCGCGCGTGCGCGGCACTCTCCAGCGGGCACTCGCCCGGACGGCCGGCGGTTCGGTGGCCATTCCGGGAGATCTTCGCGAGCGGCTTGCGCTCGCGCTCGAGCGGCGGATCGCGGATCTCGAGGCGCGGGCGGAGCGCGGCGCGCGGGCAACGCCAGGAGGCGAGCCAGAGGTCGGCGGAAAAGCGCGGACGCGGCTGGTCGCCGCGGTGCAGGCGGACGTCGAACGGCTGGCAGGCCTGCGCGGGACGGATGGGCGCAGCATGGACGGGCGAGGCACGGGCGGGCACGGGATGGGTGCTGCCCGCGCGGACGAAGGAACGGGCGGACAGGGTGCATGACGGAAGGCAGTGATCAGGAAACGGGCAAGGGGCGGCTGAGCCTCAGGCCGACATCGCGGCCCGAGGTAGGGCGGACGGTGGATGCCGGCTCCGTGCGGCAGAGCTTCAGCCACGGCCGCTCGAAGGTCGTGCAGGTGGAGGTGCGCCGCAAGCGCGCTCCCGTTCCTGGACCCGCTGCACAGGGCGCCCCATCGCCATCCTCAGGCGCTCCTGCGGCAGCCCGCCCGGCGACGTCTGGCGGACGGCCGCCGCCGGGGACACGCGCGCTCACCGAGACCGAGCTCGCGGCACGGCAGAAGGCGCTCGCCCAGCAGCAGCGCGAGCAGGCCAGACGCGAGCAGGCGCGGCGCGAGCAGGAGAAGATCTCGGTTCTTTCCGCGGCCGAGGAGGCACGGCGGAAGGCCGAGGAAGAGGCCAAGCGCAAGGCCGAGGAAGAGGCGCGTGCGGCGGCCGAGGAGGCCGAGCGCCGGGCTGCGGAGGCAGCGCGCGCGGCTGAGGAGGCGCGGCTCGATGCCGAGGCAGCGGCCCAGGCGGCCGAGGAGGCACGGCAAAGTCCGGCGCCGTCCGTAGCGACCGAGGCCACCCAGAAGGCTGAGCAGCCTGCCGGACAGCCGGCTGGACAGCCCGTAGGTACGCTTCGCCTCAAGCCCGCGCGTGCGGGCGAGGAGGACGAGGAGAGCCGCCCGGTGCGCCGGGCCGGGGCCACGCCTGCGCGGCGCATGCCGCAGGTGCCGGTGGCGAAGAAGAGCGCCGAGGACCGGCGCCGCGGGGCGAAGATCGACGTGCAGGCCGCCATCGAAGGCGAGGATGAGCGCGTGCGCAGCCTTGCGTCGGTACGGCGCCAGCGCGAGCGCGAACGTCGCCAGGCCGAGCTGGAGCTGCTGCGCTCGGACCAGGTCAAGGTGGTGCGCGAGGTCGTGCTGCCGGAGAGCATCACTGTCCAGGAGCTCGCCAACCGCATGGCGACGCGGGCGGGCGACGTGATCAAGACGCTGATGAAACTCGGCGTGATGGCGACCATAACCCAGACGCTGGATGCCGATACGGCAGAGCTTGTGGTCCAGGAGTTCGGCCACCGGGTCAAGCGCGTCTCGGAATCCGATGTCGAGCTCGGGCTCGAAGGCGAGGCCGACGCGGAGGCCGAGCTGCAGCCGCGGCCACCGGTGGTGACCGTGATGGGCCATGTCGATCACGGCAAGACCTCGTTGCTCGATGCGTTGCGCGCGACCGATGTCGCCGCCGGCGAGGCGGGCGGCATCACCCAGCATATCGGCGCCTATCAGGTGACGATGCCGGGCGGTGAGCGCATCACCTTCATCGACACGCCGGGCCATGAGGCCTTCACGGCGCTACGCGCGCGCGGCGCCAGCGTGACCGATATCGTGGTGCTGGTGGTTGCCGCCGATGACGGCGTGATGCCGCAAACGATCGAGGCGATCCGCCACGCCCAGGCGGCGCAGGCGCCGATCATCGTCGCCATCAACAAGATGGACAAGCCCGGCGCCAACCCGACCCGGGTGCGCAACGAGCTGCTCCAGCACGGGGTCGTCGTCGAATCGATGGGCGGTGAGACGCAGGATGTCGAGGTCTCGGCGCTCAAGCACACCGGGCTCGACAAGCTCAACGACGCGATCCTGGTGCAAGCGGAAATTCTCGACCTCAAGGTCAATCCAGACCGGCCCGCCGAGGGAACGATCATCGAGAGTCGGCTCGATCGCGGCCGCGGCCCGGTGGCGACGGTGCTGGTGCAGCGGGGCACGCTGCATCAGGGCGACATCGTCGTTGCCGGAGCGGAATGGGGCCGCGTGCGCGCGATGCTCGACGATCGCGGCCGCGCGCTCGCCGAGGCGGAGCCGTCGATGCCGGTCGAGATCCTCGGCCTGACCGGCGTGCCGGTGGCCGGCGAGCCTCTGGTTGCGGTGGAGAACGAGGCGCGGGCACGCGAGGTTGCCGAGTTCCGTCAGCGCAAGCTGCGCGAGAAAACGGCGGCCAGCAACGGTGCGGCGCGCGGCACGCTCGAGCAGATGCTCGCACGCATCAGCGCCGGCGAGCAGAAGGAAGTCGCGGTGGTGGTGAAGGCCGACGTGCAGGGCAGCGCGGAGGCGATCCAGGCAACGGTGGCGAAGCTCGGCACCGACGAGGTGAAGGTGCGGGTGCTGCACGCCGCGGTGGGCCAGATCACCGAGAGCGACATCGTGCTGGCGCAGGCATCGGATGCGGTGGTGGTGGGATTCAATGTGCGCGCCACATCCCAGGCGCGTGAGCTCGCCGCCCGCGAGGGCGTGGACATCCGCTACTACAGCATCATCTACGAGCTCGCCGACGATATCGAGAAGCTGGTCAAGGGCCGCATGGCGCCGAAGGAGCGCGAGCGCTTCCTTGGCTATGCCGAGATCCGCAAGGTCTTCGAGATCACCAAGGTGGGCAAGGTTGCCGGGTGCATGGTGACCGACGGGCTGGTGCGGCGCGGCGCAGGCGTGCGGCTGCTGCGTGACGGCGTCGTGATCCACACCGGCGAGCTCTCCCAGCTCAAGCGCTTCAAGGACGACGTGCGCGAGGTGGCGAAGGGTTATGAATGCGGCCTCGCTTTTGCCGGCTGGCAGGATCTACGCGAGGGCGACGTGGTGGAGTGCTTCGAAAGCGAGATGGTTCCGGCATGAGCCGAGGCCCCTCGCCGGCATCCGCCAGCCAGCGCCGGCTCAGAGTCGCCGAGGAAATCCGCCACCGCCTTGCGGCCATCTTCCTCCGCGCGCCGTTCCGCGACCCGGACCTTGCCGAGGCGAGGCTGACCGTGACCGAGGTCCGGGTGAGCCCTGACCTGCGCAATGCGACCGCCTATGTCGCCCGCCTCGGCCGCTCGGACATCGCCGCGCTGATGCCGGCCCTGACCCGCGCGACTCCTTTCCTGCAGGCCGAGATCGCCCACGGGCTTCGGCTGCGCCACGCGCCGACGCTCGTCTTCGCCGCCGACACCACGCTCGATCAGGCGAGCCGGATCGAAGCGGTGCTGCGCTCGCCCGCGGTCGCGCGGGATCTGGGGCGGGGATGAGGAAGGAATTGAGATTCTGGAGGTTCCGGGGCCTCAACCCCGGCCAGGGGCTTCGCCGCCTGGACCCCCAGCAAAGGCAGAGCCTTTGCAATCCATTACTCAACTTAAGCGGATTGGGGTCCGGGGCCTCAAGGCCCGAGTGGGGCGCTGGGGGCAAAACCCCCTGAAATGAGAAAAAAACGCGGGCGGAAGCTCGATGGCTGGCTGATCGTGGACAAGCCCGCCGGGATCACCTCGACCGCCGTCGTCAACCGGGTCCGCCATGCGCTCGGCGCCGCCAAGGCGGGCCATGGCGGCACGCTCGATCCGCTGGCCACGGGGGTTCTGCCGGTGGCGTTCGGCGCGGCGACGAAGACCGTTCCCTACGTGATGGACGGGGCGAAGCATTATCGCTTCACGCTCCGTTTCGGCGAGGCGCGCGACACCGATGATGCCGACGGCCAAGTGACGGGGACGTCCGCCGTGCGGCCGGACGAAGCGGCGATCCTGGCCGCCCTGCCCGCCTTCCAAGGCGAGATCATGCAGGTGCCGCCGGCCTTTTCCGCCGTGAAGGTAGCCGGGGCACGGGCCTATGACCTCGCCCGCGTCGGGGCGCCGGCGGTGTTGGCGCCGCGACCGGCCCGGATCGAGCGATTCGCGTTGATCGCGATGCGTGACGAGGACACCGCTGAGTTCGAGGTGGTTTCGGGCAAGGGTGTCTATATGCGGAGCCTCGCGCGCGATCTTGCTCTGGCGCTCGGCACGCTCGGCCACATCACGGCGCTGCGCCGGCTCAAAGTGGGGCCTTTTGCCGAAGCCCAGGCGATTCCGCTGGACAAAATCGGTGCCGGGGAGGATAGCACCGGCGCCTTCCCGGACCTTCTTCTTCCGGTTGCGACCGCGCTGGCCGACATCCCGGCGCTGGCCCTGACCGAAGCGGAGGCCACCGGCCTGAGCCGGGGCCAGGCGTTGAGCTTGGTCACGCTGATGGGCCGGATTCCGGACTGCGCCGACCCCGAGGGGGGATTGGTGCGTGCGATGGCGGGGGGGCATGTGCTGGGGCTCGGGCGGCTGGCCGATGGCTGGCTCCGGCCCGAGCGTTTGCTTGTTTGACGGATCCCAGAGGAGGGCCCGATGTCGATCACGGCCGAGCGCCGGCAGGCGCTGGTGACGGACTATGCGACGAAAGCCGGCGATACCGGCAGTCCGGAGGTGCAGGTGGCCCTGCTCTCCGAACGGATTTCGAATCTCACCGAGCACTTGAAGGCGCACGGCAAGGATTTCCACAGCCGCCGTGGCCTGCTTGTGCTCGTCGGTAGGCGGCGGCGGCTGCTTGACTATCTCAAGGCCAAAGACGCCAGCCGTTACGAGGCCCTGGTCGGGCGGCTCAATCTGCGCCGCTGATCATGGCATCATTCGGATCTCTGCCCATATACGGGCGAATTTATCCGAATTCCCCGCGCCATGGGGGTGCGGGGCAACTGGCCGGGCGTATGACCCGGCTGCCGCGAACGCGGCGGAATGGACCCTGAGCTGAGCCGACTTCCGGCACGAGTGGAGCTTTGAGCGGCGTTTCCGGCCGCATGGCTCGCGGACCTGCCCGCCTGGCAGGCCGCATCCATGCAACCCGAGGCGCCGTGTCCGCTCGGCCGCGAAGAGCCTTCGGTCATGCCACGGCCCCACCCGCCCGGACCCGGCGCGCGTGAAGGACCAAGACTGATGTTTGACTCTTATTTCCGCAAGGAGCTCGACTGGGGCGGGCGCAAGCTGATCCTCGAGACCGGCAAGATCGCCCGCCAAGCCGATGGCGCGGTGATGGTGCGCTATGGCGAGACGGTGGTGCTCTGCACTGCCGTCGGCGTCAAGACCAGGAAGCCGGGGCAGGATTTCTTCCCCCTCACCGTGAACTACCAGGAGAAGAGCTTTGCCGCAGGCAAGATTCCGGGCGGCTTCTTCAAGCGGGAGGGACGGCCGAGCGAGAAGGAGACGCTGATCAGCCGGCTGATCGACCGGCCGATCCGGCCGCTCTTTCCGGAGGGCTTCCGCAACGAGGTGCAGGTCATCGCGACCGTGCTCAGCCACGATCTCGAGAATGACCCGGACATCGCATCGATGGTCGGATGCTCGGCGGCGCTGACCATTTCGGGCATCCCCTTTCTCGGCCCGGTGGGCGCCGCGCGCGTCGGCTATGTCGATGGCGCCTTCGTGCTCAACCCGACGGCGGAGGAGCGTGAGCGTTCCGCGCTCGACCTCGTGGTTGCCGGCACCGCCGAGGGCGTGCTGATGGTGGAGAGCGAGGCGCAGGAACTCTCCGAGGAGCAGATGCTCGACGCGGTGGTCTTCGGCCATACCGGCTTTCAGCCGGTGATCGCGGCGATCATCGATCTCGCCGAGCGGGTGGCGAAGGACCCTTGGCCGCTGGCCGAGCCGGGCGAAGCAGAGCGGACGCTCGGCGAACGGCTCAAGGTGCTGGCACGCGAGCCGCTCACCGAGGCCTATCGGGAGAAAGTGAAGCAGGTTCGGGGCGAGAAGGTCGCACGGGTGCGGACAGAGGCCACGGCGGCGCTTGCGGCCGAGGGCTTCGAGACCGGCAATCTCGGCGAGCTTTTCGAAGCGCTCGAGGCGGATATCGTGCGCAATGCCATCCTCGACACCGGGATCCGCATTGATGGGCGCGACACACGCACGATCCGGCCGATCACCGCCGAAGTGGGGATTCTGCCGCGCACCCATGGCAGCGCGCTCTTCACCCGCGGCGAGACGCAGGCGCTTTGCGTGGCCACCCTCGGCACCGGCCAGGACGAGCAGGTCATCGATGCGCTCGAGGGCGAGTACCGCGAGCACTTCATGCTGCACTACAATTTCCCGCCCTATTCGGTGGGCGAGGCCGGGCGGATGGGCAGTCCGGGCCGGCGCGAGATCGGCCACGGCAAGCTTGCCTGGCGGGCGGTGCATCCCTTGCTGCCGGGCAAGGAGGATTTTCCCTACACGATGCGCGTGGTGAGCGAGATCACCGAGAGCAACGGCAGCTCCTCGATGGCGACGGTGTGCGGCTCCTCGCTTGCGCTGATGGATGCAGGCGTGCCGCTGAAGCGGCCGGTGGCCGGCATCGCCATGGGGCTGATCAAGGAGGGGCGCGGATTCGCCGTGCTCTCCGACATCATCGGCGATGAGGACCATCTCGGCGACATGGATTTCAAGGTCGCCGGCACCGAGCATGGTGTGACCAGCCTGCAGATGGACATCAAGATCACCTCGATCACGCCCGAGATCATGCAGATCGCGCTCGCGCAGGCGCGCGAAGGTCGGATGCATATTCTGGGCGAGATGGCCAAGGCGCTGAAGGGACACCGCAGCGATGTCGCCGCGACCGCGCCCAGGATCACGATCATCAATGTGCCCAAGGAAAAAATCCGCGA